>DATAOL010000268.1:0-27587 GCA_036265755.1 Gaiellaceae bacterium
GAACAGCTCGGCCGCGCGGCGCACGACCTCGTCATGTGGTACGTCCTCAAGGCGCTGGGCGAGGCCCCAGCGGTGTCCAAACGGATCGATGATCTGCCCGTGGCGTTCGCCCCAGAATCCGTCCTGCAGGGGGGAATGCACCTGCGCGCCTTCCCGTACTCGCTCCAGTCGAAGTCTTCGATGATCGCGTCCGGGTGGTCGTTGTAGTACAGCGCCTGGCGCGGCGAGAAATCGAACCGGCGGCCGCGGGTGCGTCGGACGCGGGATTCGCTGTTTTCGATTACTCGTGGGATGTAACGATTGTCGCGATCCATTTTTGGCTTGAAACCTGAGGTGGAGGCGGCGGGAATCGAACCCGCGTCCGCGGACGCTACGGAAAGAGCCTCTACAAGCTTGTCCTGCGATTGGATTTCGCCCACCGGCCGGTTCGCAGGCGGCCTACCGACGGGCTAGCCATCCTTTGAAGTCCCGCTCCGGGCGATTGGCTCTCCCTCGGCGGCGAGCCCGTTGTTGGCGCCGGATTCCGTCCCACGGGCCGAAGACGGAGCGACGTCGCTACCTAATTACTTAGGCAGCGAGTGCGAGATCGTTCTTCGCACTTGCTTTGTTCCCGGTTGTTTTACGAGGCCGACCGGGGACCTCGGCTTGCAGCTCTTCCGGAGATGTCGACCACGTCGAAACCAGGTCGCCCCCCAGAACCTCGAATTATAGCCGCCGGTCCTTCATGGCCCGCTCCACTTGGCGCTTGGCGTCTCGCTCTGCGATGTCGCGGCGCTTGTCCCGCTGCTCCTTGCCGCGCGCGAGCGCGACCTCGACCTTGACCCTCCCGTCCTTGAAGTAGAGCCTGGTGGGGATGAGGGTGAGCCCGCGCTCACGGATCTTGCCGAGAAGGGAGTCGATCTCGCGCCGGTGGAGGAGGAGCTTGCGTTCCCGGTCGGGGTCGTGGTTGGCGATGTTGCCTTGCGCGTACTCGTCGATGTGGGCGCCGACGAGCCACACCTCGTCCCCGCGCACATCGGCAAAGGCGCGCGCGAGGTCGGCGCGGCCGGCGCGCAGCGCTTTCACCTCCGTGCCGGTGAGGGCGACCCCCGCCTCGTAGCGCTCGAGCAGGTGGTAGTCGTGCCGAGCCCGTCGGTTTTCGGCTATGAGCTTGGTCCCGCCGGATGCCATGACCTGGATTGGACCAAAAAAATTCGCCGAGCCGGGTGTCGCTTTCGTCCACCACTCCGGCTGACCCGTCCGCTTCCGCGTAGTGCCGACCGGTGTGACTTCGTCCTACTCGCGCCCCGTGCTCGGCGCAAGAGGGACGTTAAAGGCCACTGCCCCTTCGGGACAAGGGAGCGCGAAAAGTCTTTGCCGCAAAGAGCGGAGTTTTTTGTTGGAGCCAGAAGCGGGCGTTTGAAGTCCGTCGAGGCTGCGATCGACTTCGAGACCGTCGCCAGGCGCGGTTACCTCTGTGATCACCTGACGAGCTCCAGGCTGACCCTGCCGCTGGGCTTTTCGATCCGGTCGACCCGGACCCTGATTCCGTCGCCGAGCCGGTAGGCGAAACCGCTTCGCCGGCCGACGAGGGCCGTGGCCAAGGGGTTGAGCTCGAAGTAGTCGCCCGGGAGCTTGCGCGCGGGGACATAGCCCTCGAAGACGGTGTCGAAACGGACGAAGATCCCGGATCCGATCGCGCCCACGATCTCCCCTTCGAAGTCCGCGTCCCACCCCTGCTCGAAGAGCCGCCGCTCGAGCAACCAGGCGAGGCAGATCTCGTCCGCCTTGTACTCGATCGTGGTGATTTCTCGCTCCCGGAGGGATGTCCAGTCCGCCGCGGTCTCCAGGTCGTCGGACAGCGGCTCGTCGGCGGCGCCGAGCTCGCGGAGGAGCGCGCGGTGGACAATGAGGTCTGGATACCGGCGGATCGGCGAGGTGAAGTGGCAGTACGCGCGGCTGGCCAGCCCAGAGTGCCCGAGGTTCCGCGGGTCGTAGCGCGCCTGCTTGAGGGCCCGCAGGACGAGAGCCGGAAAGGCCTCCGCCCCCCGGCCGGACTGCTCCGTGTATTCGGCGACCCGCTCGCTCGCCTGAGCGGCGAGCTTCGCCGCCTCGGCCGGAGTGAGTTGCTCCGGTGTCGGCGGCGTCGGCACCTCGAGATCAGCGAGCTTGGCGATGAGGAGCTCCACCGACTGCGGCTCGGGCCGTTCGTGGACGCGGTAGAGGGCCTCGCGCTTCCGGCCGCCGAGGAGCCCGGCCACGGCCTCGTTGGCGAGGATCATCATCTCCTCAACCAGGGCATGTGCGAGTGGCTCCGCCTCGATCCAGGCGTTCTCGACTCCTCCCTCCCCGTCGAACGCGAAAACGGTGTCGCCGGCCTCGATGCGGAGTGCCCCACGCGCGTAGCGCCTCCGGCGGAGCTCCGTTGCGACCCGCTCTGCCAGCCGCAGCGCTTCGGTCACGTCCTCCGAGACCCGCTCCGTTCCCGCGAGAATCGCCTGCGCCTGGGAGTAGGTCAGACGCTCGCGGCTCCTGATCATGCTGCGGTAGAAGAGCGGCTCGCCGGCCTCGAGCTTCGAGCCGAAGAGAACCTCGACGGTGACGCAACGGCGGTCCTGGTGCGGTCGCAGGCTGCAGAGATCCGCGGAGAGCTCCTCCGGAAGCATCGGCTCGACGCGTCCGGGGACATACGTCGAGAACGCTCGCTCAGCCGCGTCCCGGTCGAGAGGCGAGCCCCCGGGCACGTACGCGGAGACATCCGCGATGTGCACCCACGCTCGGATCCCGTCACCCTCCTGCCGGACGCTGAGCGCGTCGTCGAAGTCCTTGGCCTCGTCGGGATCGATCGTGAAGGCGAGGAGCTCGCGGAGGTCGGTGCGATCGGGCTCGAGCTCGCCGGGCGGAGCCGGCACCGGCGCGTGCGGCCGGCGGACGCCTTCCTGCCAGAGGAGGCCTTCGAGCACCGCCCCAACGTCCTCCGGCTTCCCCAGGACGCGCTCCACGCGCGCCCGCCCGCGGCCCAGCCTGAGGACGGCCAGATCGCCGACCGATGCGTCGCCGCTTCCCTTCCGGTCGACGGTGACCGGGACCCCTCCTTCGAAAAAGGGCTCGCCCACCAGGAGCTTCCCGCGCCTGGCGAGCTCGGCGACGAGCGTTTCCAACCTCTAGGCGGCGAGTTGCCTTGCGAGCACCCGCTCTGCCGCGCGCAACATCTCGTCCTTACGCGTGAACGGGTCGTCGTTCGCGCGCACGGACGGCCGGATGCCATGCCCGCCGAGGTCGTCGCCCGACGGAGTGAGGTACGTCGCCGTCGTCAGCTTGAGCGCCCGGCCGGCGGAGAGCGGACGGATGGACTGCACCGACGCCTTCCCGTAGGTGCGCCTGCCCACGACGGCCGCTCGCTTGTTGTCGGCGAGCGCGGCGGCGACGATCTCCGCTGCGCTCGCGCTCCCACCGTTGACGAGCACCGTGACCGGGAGCCGCGGAAAGTCCGCGCCACCGCTCACCTCGTAGACGGTCTTGTCCTGGTGAAGCCCCGAGACCGTGCAGACGACGCCCTTGTCGAGGAAGACGGACGCGGTGCGAACCGCTTCCGTGAGCAGGCCGCCCGGGTTGTCCCGCAGGTCGAGGATGACCCCCTTGGCGCCGCGGCCCACGAGCTCCGCGGTCGCGTCGTGCAGGCGCTGGGCGCTCGAGTCCGGGAACGAGAGCAGCCGGAGGTAGCCAAGCTTGGCGCCCTGATAGCGAACGAGATGAGCCGAGAGCGAGGGCACGGCCACGTCCGAGCGGACGACCGTGAAGTCCTGGCGCCCCTCCTTCCTCCGAATGGTGAGATGGACGACGGTGCCCTTCTCACCCTTGATCAGGTTGAGGGACTGGTCGAACGTGAGCCTTCCGGCCGGACGCCCGTCGATCCGGACGATGATGTCGCCGGGCCGCACACCCGCCTTCCTCGCCGGGCCCCGCAGCGCAGAGGTGACGACGAGCCCGGCCCGCGACGGCTCCACCGTGAGGCCCACTCCGGAGTAGCTCCTGGCCGTGCGGTTCTTCAGCGAGGAGTACTCGGCCGCCGTCAGATACTCGGTGTTCGGGTCGCCCAGCGCCTCGAGGACTTCCGGAATCGTGGCTTGCGACAGGACCTCGGGCCCGAGCGCGCGGTAGTAGTTCTCTGACAGCTCCTGCCGCACCTCTTCGACGGCGCTCAGCGGAATCGGCCTCGCCACCGGTGGGGTCTTGCTCCCGGCGAGGCCCCCGGAGCGGGTCAGGAACAGACCGAGCCCGAAAGCAATCCCGAGCAGAAGGAGGACTAGGGCAAATCCACCCGCACGTCTCATTGGCCGCGCCGTCATTATAGGTGGGCCTCCTTTAGGCCACGGCGTCTGAGCGCTAGACGCGCAGGAACCGCCGCAGGGTGATCCCGGACCCCGCCGCGCCGACGGCAAGTGCGACGCCGATCAGGATGAGCGCGGTCACAGGGAAGCTCAACGCGTGCACGTCGTCCTCGCGGAAGGTGGAGCTGTGCCCCTCGATCACCGGGAGCGCGAGCTCCTTCGCGAGGACGAGCATGATGACCGCGATGACCGCCCCGATGAGGCCGCAGATCACCCCTTCGAGCATGAAAGGCCCGCGGACGAACCAGTTCGATGCTCCGACGAGCTTCATCACCTCGACCTCTCTTCGTCTCGAGAAGATCGAGAGTCGGATGGTGTTCGCGATCAGAATCGTCGAGGCGACCATCAGGATGATCGAGCCGAGCAGGAAGATGTATTTGATGACGTTCGTGACGGCGAGGATTCGCTCGGTCTTCTTCTCCGCGTAGTCGACCTTGTCCACGCCTACCGGCAGAGGCTGGAGGCGGTTGGCGAGCGACGTCACCTGGTCGGCGTCGTTCGGCGTCACCTCGAAGGCCGGGGGCAGCGGGTTGTCGACGAGGTTCTGGACGAGATCCGGATACTTCTCGCGCATGCGATTCAGGGCGTCCTGCGGCGAGACGAACACGATCGTCTTCGTCTCCGGGTAGGTCTGCAGCTTCACCTTCACCGCGTTGATCTGGCTGGGGCTTGCGTCCCGGACGAAGAACACCTTGACGAGGACGTCCTTGCGGACGTGGTCGGTCCAGGAGTTCACCCACGAGAAGAGCGCGATGAAGAGGCCCAGCAGGAACATCCCGATCAGCACGGTCATCGTCGCGGCGACGGTCGTGGAGAGGTTCGCCCCGATGGAGCGGAACGCTTCTCCGAAGAAGAGCTTGACCCTCGGCATTACTCTGTCGTGTACTGGCCGCGGCGCTCGTCGCGCACGACGACACCGTTCTCGAGCGCAATGACACGCTTGCGCATCTTGTCGACCATCTCGCGGTCGTGGGTCGCCATGAGGACGGTCGTGCCCGTGCGGTTGATGCGGTAGAGGAGCTGCATGATCCCGACGGACGTGTCCGGGTCGAGGTTCCCCGTCGGCTCGTCGCAGATGAGGAGCGGCGGGTGGTTGACGAAGGCGCGCGCGATCGAGACGCGCTGCTGCTCACCGCCCGAGAGCTCGTCCGGGAGCTGGTTGGACTTGCCGGAGAGCCCGACGAGCGCCAGCACCTCGGGGACCTTCGTGCGGATGGCCCGGTTCGACTCCCCCTGGACCTTGAGCGCGTAGGCGATGTTCTCGGCCGCTGTGCGGTTGTGGAGCAGCTTGAAGTCCTGGAAGACGCAGCCGACGTTCCGGCGCAGCATCGGCACCTTTGAGTTCTTCAGGCGTGCGAGCTCGCGGCCGCCGACGATGATCCGTCCGGAGGTCGGCTCGAGCTCTTTGAGCAGGAGCCGCATGATCGTCGATTTCCCGGAGCCGGAGGGTCCGACGAGGAAGACGAACTCGCCCTTCTCGATCACGAAGGACGCGTCTCGGAGGGCCACGACGTGCGGCTCGTAGACCTTGCGCACGTCCTCGAAGACGATCATCGGCGCGCCGCCGGGAAGCGGAGCCGCAGCCGCGCCGTTTTCCGGCTCGGCCATCGGCGCCTCGGGGACGACCGGAACCGTTTCTGAGAGATGGGTTTCCTGCACCGAAATCACGTGGGGGGCGCCACTGGGTTGGCGCGCGCCGGGTTGGCTACCAGCGGCGGAGTTTAGCGCAAAGGTCGGCCACGCTCGACCGCTACCCACCGTTCTGAGCGGCGGTCTTGAGCAGGTAGGCGGTGATGAAAGGGTCGATGTTCCCGTCGAGAACCCCCTGCGTGTTCCCCTCTTCGAGGTCGGTCCGGTGGTCCTTCACCAGCTGGTACGGGTGCAGCACGTAGCTGCGGATCTGACTCCCGAACCCCGTCGTCTTCACCTCGCCGCGCTCGCGGGCGAGCTCCTCCTCCCGCTGCTCCTGCTCGAGCTCCGCCAGCCGGCTGCGGAGGATCTTCAGCGCGGTGTTCTTGTTCGAGAGCTGCGAGCGCTCGTTCTGGACGCTCACGACGATCCCCGTCGGAAGGTGGGTGATGCGGACGGCCGAGTCGGTCTTGTTGACGTGCTGGCCGCCGGCACCGCTCGCTCTGTACGTGTCGATGCGCAGATCCGACTCGTCCACGTCGATCCCCTCGTCGTCCAAGAGGAGCGGGCTCACGATCACCTGGGCGAACGACGTGTGCCGACGGTGCGCCTGGTCGAACGGAGAGAGCCGCACGAGACGATGCACGCCGCGCTCGGCCTTCAGGACGCCGTAGGCGTTCTCACCCGACACCGTGAACGTGGCCGACTTGAGCCCCGCCTCCTCCCCCGGCGAAGCCTCGAGCAGCTCGGTCTTGTAGCCGCGCGACTCGGCCCAGCGCAGGTACATGCGCAGGAGCATCTCCGCCCAGTCCTGGGCATCGGTCCCCCCTTCTCCCGCGTGGATGGAGACGACGGCATCGCCTGCGTCGTACTCGCCGGAGAAGAGCGCCTCCTCCTGCAGGCGGTCGAGCTCGCGCTTCAGGGTCGCGACGGCGGCGGCCACCTCGTCCAGCTCGCCGTCGTCGGAGGCGAGAACGATCAGCTCGTTCAGGTCGGAGGACTCCTGCGTGAGGTCGTCGTAGCGGTCGCGCCGGCGGGTGAGGCGGGCGTGCTCGGAGGAGATCTTCGCCGCCAGCTGCTGGTCGTCCCAGAAGCCCGGGGCCGCCATCGCCTCCTCGAGCTCGCCGAGGCGGACGCTCAGGGCATCCGGGTCAAAGGTAATCACGGACCCAGTCCAGCTGGGCCCTGATCTCCTCCAGTTCTCGTTCGACGGCGGCGCGCTCGGCCATGTCCGGGGATCGTAGCCTCAGCGGACGCCTACATAGCGGAAGCCGATGGCGCGGAGACGCTCCGACTCGATCAGCTCGTGCTCCGTGGCTTCGTCGACGACCTGTCGTGCCTCGCGGTACAGGTACGGCCCGCGCCAAAGCGTTCGGCCGGTGAAGCGCGCCTCGAGCCCGGCCAGCATCGCCTCTGAGGTGTGCAGGTCGGCGTGCTCCTCGCGCCAATCCCGCACGTCGATGCCGAGCAAGCGGGCGGAATCGGCATCGAGACGCTCCCAGGCGAAGTCATCGACGATGAAGACACCGCCCGGTCGGAGCACTGCTGCGACCTTGTCGAGAGCGAGAGGGAGATCATGGACGTGGTGTAACGAGCGGCTCGCGGCAATCGCATCGAAAGGCTCGGTCTCGGTCAGGTTCTCGATGGTGGTGCGCCGAAACAACGGCCCTTCGGGAGCTTCCGGATCGATCGCCAGGACACGATGCCCCGCCGCAGCCAGGAAGCGGGCGAGCTTCCCCTCTCCGCACCCGATCTCCAGCACACGCGCGCGGCCCGGCAGTTCGCCGAGAACGAAATCTTCGACGTTCACCTGACCAGCCTGACGACTCGGACCGCTGAGCGCTCTGCAGCCCAGTTCGCGGGTGGTGAATCGGTCAGCCTCGGCCGAAATCGCGGCCCAGCCGACGATTTCGGCGGATCAAGCGCCGTGGCACTTCTTGAATTTCTTGCCACTGCCGCACCAGCAGGGGTCGTTGCGGCCGACCTTCTGGTGCTCGGCGACCGTGCGCTGGCCGGTCGCGACCGACGTCGCCCCGGCGCCGACCGTGCCCGCCGTGACCGCGGCACCTCCGCCGTTTCCGGAGCCGTTGCCGCCGGCAGCGGCGATCGCGTCCGCTCCGGCCAGCGACTCGTGCTCGTAGGAGAGCGCGTCGGCCTGAGGCGCCGCAGCGGGCTGCAGCTGCTCGGCGTCCTCCTGCTGAATCTCGACGTGGAAGAGGTGGCGCACGACCTCCTCACGAATGATCTGGCCGAGCTCCTCGAACATGTCGTGCCCCTCGGAGCGGTACTCGACGAGCGGGTCCTTCTGGGCCATCGCGCGGAGGTGGATGCCGTCGCGCAGGTACTCCATCGAATCGAGGTGCTCGCGCCAGCGCAGGTCGACGACCTGGAGGATGAGGAAGCGCTCGATCTCGCGCATGAGCTCGGCGCCGAGCTCTTCCTCCTTGTCCTCGTAGACGCTGCGCGCGTCGTCCTGGAACTCCGCCACCAGACCGGCCTGCGTCGTGCTCTCGTCGATGTCGAACTCGCCGGAATCGAGCTCCGGATCGTAGAGCGCCTGCATCTCCGCGAAGAGCGTGTCGAGATCCCACTCCTCCTGGTATTCGGACTGCGTGTGGTTCATGACCGCGGCCTCGATGACGTCGTCGATCCACTCCTGGATCTCGTCGGAGAGGTCGTCGCCCTCGAGGACGCGGCGGCGCTGCTCGTAGATGACCATGCGCTGCACGTTCATGACGTCGTCGTACTTGAGGACGTTCTTCCGCGAGACGAAGTTCTGCTCCTCGACCTTCTTCTGCGCGTTTTCGATCTGGTTGGAGAGGATCTTCCGCTCCATGGGCTCGTCGTCGGGCAGGTTGAAGCGCTCCATGATCTTGTAGATGCGGTCGCCGGCGAACAGGCGCACGAGGTCGTCCTGAGCGGAGAGGTAGAAGCGCGACTCGCCCGGGTCGCCCTGGCGGCCTGAACGGCCGCGCAGCTGGTTGTCGATCCTGCGCGCTTCATGGCGCTCCGTGCCGAGCACGTAGAGGCCGCCGAGCTCGCGCACGCCCTCACCGAGCTTGATGTCGACGCCTCGGCCGGCCATGTTCGTCGCGATCGTGACGGCGCCGCGCTCGCCCGCGTCCATGATGATCTCCGCCTCGCGCTCGTGCTGCTTCGCGTTCAGGACGTTGTGCGGGATCCCCTGGCGCTCGAGCAGCCTGGAGAGGTGCTCCGAGACCTCGACCGAAATCGTGCCGACGAGGACCGGCTGCCCCTCTGCGTGGCGCTCCTTGATGTCGTCGATGACCGCGTTGTACTTCGCGTCCTTCGTCTTGTAGATGTAATCGTCCCGGTCGTCGCGCGCGACGTCCACGTTCGTCGGGATCTCGACGACGGAGAGGTCGTAGATCTCCTGGAACTCCTTCTCCTCGGTCTTCGCTGTACCGGTCATCCCGGCGAGCTTGTCGTAGAGACGGAAGTAGTTCTGCAGAGTGATCGTCGCGAGCGTGACGTGCTCCTCCTTGATCGCGACCCCTTCCTTCGCCTCGACGGCCTGGTGGAGGCCTTCCGACCAGCGGCGCCCTTCCATGATCCGGCCGGTGAACTCGTCGACGATCTTCACCTCGCCCTCCTGCACGACGTAGTCCACGTCGCGCTGGTAGAGCGATTCGGCCTTCAGCGCCTGGATGAGGTGGTTGACGAGCTGCGCGTTCTGGGCGTGGTAGAGGTTCTCGATCCCGAGCGCGCGCTCGACCTTCTCGATCGCACGCTCGCGCGGGGCGACGGTCTTGAACTTCTCGTCGTACTCGTAGTCGGCCCCGTCGTCCTCGACAGGCATGCCCTTGGGCACGAACTTCGCGGGAACTGCATCGAGCTGCCGCGCGATGCGGGCGAAGTCGTAATACGTCTTCGCGGCGGTCTCCGGCTCGCCGGAGATGATGAGCGGCGTTCGCGCCTCGTCGATGAGGATCGAGTCCACCTCGTCGACGATCGCGTACGAGTGACCGCGCTGCACGGTGCCATCGAGCGCGGTCGCCATGTTGTCGCGCAGATAGTCGAAGCCGAACTCCGAGTTCGTGCCGTACGTGATGTCGGCCTCATAGGCGGCCTTGCGCTCGTCGAAGGGCATCATGTTCCGGATGAACCCGGCGCGCATACCGAGCGCCTCGTAGACGGGGCTCATCCATTCGGTGTCGCGCTTCGCCAGGTAGTCGTTCACCGTCACGAGGTGGACGTTTCCGCCGGGTAGCGCGTTCAGGTAAAGCGGCATGGTCGCGACGAGCGTCTTTCCCTCGCCGGTCTTCATCTCGGCGATGTCGCCCTCGTGGAGGACCATGGCGCCCATCAGCTGGACGTCGAACGGCCGCATGCCCAGAGAACGCTTGGCCGCCTCGCGAACGGCCGCGTAGGCCTCGAAGACGAGCTCGTCGAGCTCTTCGCCGTTTTCCAGGCGCTGCCTGAAATCGGCGGTCGTGCCTTTCAGCTCCTCGTCCGAAAGCGCCTCGAAGTCGGGCTCGAGGGACGTGATGTAGTCCGCCTGCTGGGCGAGCTTCTTCAGCCGCCGGCCTTCGCCGACGCGCAGGAATTTCTCCAGTGCTCCGTAGTTCTGGGACATCAGCTACCCAGGGTACCGAACCCTAGAGAGGGTCTATTCCGATCTCCCAGAGCCGAGCGTCGAGCCGTGTCGCGCGGAGGAAGAAAGCGTCGTAGCGGCCGTGCGCGGCCGCCTCTAGCTCGGGAATTAGGGCAGCCGTCGGCCGCCCGTCGATCTCGAGCGCCCTCTCTCCCTCCTGGTTCACGGTCAGCATCAGCTCGTCTCCCTCCGTATCGGCAGGAAGTTCCGCGACCTCGATGGAGACCGCGCCGACCCCCCACCTCGACCCTTCCTGCCGGATTCCGACCGCGCGGTACGGCGTCTCGAGCTCGCCGTCGATCGCAGCGGCGAGGCATGGAAGCGGCGCGTCGTCTCCGCCAACGTGGAGCGACGATCCCGGCTCGACCACCACGAAGACACACGTCTCACCGGCCGTTCCGCAGTCGGCCGTGACGACCGCATCCCACTGGCGGGTACGCGGGATGCCGGAGATGCCGGCCTCGACCCAGCGGAAGGTACGCGGGTCGTCGAGGCTCTCGTTCAGGAGAGTTGCGGCTCGATGAGCCCGTAGTTGCCGTCACGGCGCCGGTAGACGACGTTGACCTCGATCGTCTCCGCGTTCTGGAAGACGAAGAAGTCGTGCCCGACGAGCTCGAGCTGGAGCACGGCTTCCTCTGGGCTCATCGGCTTCACGGGAAACTGCTTCGTCTTGACGATCAGGGGCGAGTCCTCTTCGGCGACGACCGGACGCCCCTCGATCTGATGGGAGTTCTTGCCGTGCCCGCGGCGGCGCTTGTCGCGGTAACGCCTCGCCTGGCGCTCCAGCTTGTCGACGAGCTGGTCGATCGAGGCCTTCATGTCCGTCGAGCTCTCCCGTGCGCGAAGGATAGGGCCCTTCGTCCAGACGGTCGCCTCGGCGACCTGATTGTCCGAGATGGATGGGTTCTTCTCGATTTGCAGCTCGAGCTCGAGCCGGGTGGCGTCGTTCAGATGCTTGTCCAGCTTCCCGAGCTTCTGCGCGGCGTAGTCCTTGAGGGAGTCCGTCACGTCGACGTTCTTGCCCTTGACCTGAAGTCGCACCGGAGCCTCCTCGTCGGGTTGCCCTGAATCTATCGTATGCCGGCCGCTCGCAATCAACGGCGCACGGTGCGGGCGAACGTGACGACGTGCACGGTACGCGCCCCGGCGCGCCGAAGCTCCCGCGCGGCGGCGGCGACCGTGGCGCCCGTCGTGTACACGTCGTCGACGAGCGCGACGGTCGCGCCGGGCCTCGAAACGGCGGCGAAGCTGCCGCGCACGTTCCGGCTCCGGGCCTCGCGCGTGAGCCCGCGCTGGGGCCGCGTCGCGTGCAGGCGGCCGACGCGCGGGCGGACCGGGAGCTCCCAGAGAAGGCCGAGCTCGCGCGCCAGAGCCTCGGCCGCGTTCTGTCCGCGCTTCAGGCCGCGCTCGGGATCGCCCGGCACGAACGCCAGCTCGACCACGACCGGCCGCTGCACCGTCTCGGCGACGAGCGCGGCAAATTCGCGCGCCAACGGCCGGAGCCCGCGCTCCTTCCAGCCGGCGACGAGCGGCCGCGCCGACCCGTCGTAGGCCACCGCGGCCCGTGCCGAGGCGAAAGGGAGCCGGCGTCCCGCGCATTCGCGGCAGCGCTCGATCGGCCAGGCGGTGGGCGCTCCGCAGCGGGCACAGAGTGGGCCGTCGAGGCGGCGCAGGCCCGCTCGGCACGATGCGCAGACGAGCTCCTCGCCGTGGCCGCAGGCCGCGCACCTGCGCGGTAGCAAGAGGTCGAGCAGCCGCAGGGCCGGGAGCTCGAACCGGTGCCGAGATCGTGTGCCCATACCCACCCCCGGGGTGGGATAGCGCTTCTCGGCGCCCGCGTGGCGCGCGGACCGTGCCGCTTCTGTGCCTACGAGGCTGCGGGATACCGGAGCAGCGCGTCGGCGAGCTTGGAAGCGTCGCCGAAGATGCCCGCGATCGCGAGCCCCTCATCCGGCACGCGGGTGCCGGGAAGAAGTGCCGCGCTGCGAATGGCCGCGCCGGCGCCGACCACGCACTCCGCTCCGATGGCTGCCGGGCCGCGGATCTGAGCGCCTTCCTCGATGACGACGCTCGGGCCGAGGACGATGGGCCCGTCGAGTTGCGCCGAGTCGTCGATGCGACACCCCGGCTCGGCCCACACACCGGGAGCGACCTCGGAACCGGGCGTGTCGACGCGCACGCGCCCGAGCACGGCGTCGAGGATCGTATTGCGCAGCTCGTCGAGGTCGCCGACGTCGTTCCAGTAGGCCATCGTCGTGTACGCGTAGATCTCCTCGTGGGCAGCGACGAGGCTCGGCCAGATGTCGCTGCCGAAGTCGACGAAGGTGTCCGCGGGGATCCCCTCGAGCAGCGCGGGCTCGATCACGTACACCCCACAGTTGGCGAGGTCGGAGCGCGCCTCGTCGCGCGTGGGCTTTTCCTGGAAGCCGCGCACGCGCGTGTCCCGATCCAGGATGACGACGCCGTACGCGCTGGGATCGCCGACCGGCTTCACGGTCAGCGTCGCGAGCGCGCCCGTTCGGCGGTGGTGGCCAAGGAGCGCGGTCACGTCGATGTCGTGCAGGCCGTCGCCCGACGTCACGAGGATCGTCTCGTCACCCCAGAAGTCCTGCAGCTTCTTCGTCCCGCCCGCCGTGCCGAGCAGCTCCTTCTCGTGCGACCAGCGAATCGCCATGTCCAGCGAGGACCCGTCCCCGAAGTACTTCTCGATCATCTCCGGGAAGGCGTGGACGTTGATCCCGACCTCGCGCACGTCATGGCGGCGAAGCAGGTTCAGCAGGTGATGGAGGACGGGCCGGTTGGCCACCGGCATCATCGGCTTCGGGAGGAAGTCCGTCAGCGGGCGCAGCCTCGTGCCGAGTCCGGCCGCCATGACCATCGCTTTCAAGGCAGCGACTCCTCATAGGGCGATCTGTGCACGCCCTCTTCGGTGACGATCGCGGTGATCAGCGAGGCCGGCGTGACGTCGAAGGCGGGATTCCGCGCGTCGAACCGCGCGCTCACCTCCACGGGATCCCGCTCTTCGATCGGGATGTCGGTGCCGCTCGCAGCGTCGCGGTCGAGGGTCGAGGTGGGAGCCACGACGTAGAACGGGATCGCGTGGTGGGCCGCCAGCACGGCGAGAGCGTACGTGCCGATCTTGTTGGCGGTGTCCCCGTTGCGGGCGATGCGGTCAGCGCCGGTGAGCACGTGTGTCACCTCGCCGGCTGCCATGAGCGAGGCCGCGGCGGAGTCGGCGATCACGGTCGCGGGAATTCCGGCGCGCTCCAGCTCCCAGGCGGTCAGCCGCCCGCCCTGCAGGAGGGGCCTCGTCTCGTCGACAAAGACGTGGCTCACGCAGCCGCGCTCGAAGCCCGCCTTCAGAGCTCCGAGCGCCGACCCGTAGCCGGCGGTCGCGAGCCCGCCCGCGTTGCAGTGGGTGAGCGGCGTGGAGCCCTCCTCGAGGAGCTCTGCCGCGTGCGAGCCCATGCTTCTGCACCGCTCCACCTCGGCGCGGTGGATCTCGCGGGCCCGCTCCGCGAGGTTCCCGTTCGCACTTCGCATCTCCGCGATGGCCCACGGGAGGTTGACGGCGGTCGGCCGAGCGTCGACGAGCATCGCCGCAGCCTCCTCCAGATCCTCGCCCTGCGCCGCGGCGAGGGCATAGCCGTACGCGGCCGCCACGCCGATCGCCGGGGCGCCCCGAACCGCCATCGTCCGAATCGCTTCCGCGACCTCCGCGCAGGAGCGGCATCCGACCTCGACCTCCTCGTCGGGGAGCCGCCGCTGGTCGAGCAGCACCACCCGGTCATCCTCGAGTCGGACGATCTCCTCCGGGCGCAGGTCGACCGCCCCGCCCGCGAAGCGCGGTCTCATGGGGAGGACGCTACGTGCCTTCGTCCCAAGAAGCTAGGTACTTCGCTTGCTCCTCGGTGAGCCGGTCGATCTCCACCCCCATCGACTCGAGCTTGAGGCGCGCGATCTCGCGATCGATCTCCTCGGGGACGACGTACACCTTCGGCTCGAGCTCGTCGGCGTTTCCGACGACGAATTCCGCCGAGAGCGCCTGGTTCGCGAAGCTCATGTCCATCACCGATGCGGGATGGCCCTCGGCCGCGCCGAGGTTGACGAGGCGTCCGCCCGCGAGAAGGTAGATACGCCGCCCGTCCGGGAGCTGGAACTCCTCGACGAAGGGCCGCGCCGTCCGGGTCTCGGTCGCGAGGTCCTGGAGCGCCGGGATCTCGATCTCGACGTTGAAGTGGCCGGTGTTCGCGAGGATGGCGCCGTCCTTCATGCGCTCGAAATGGCGCCGCGCAAGCACATGCTTGTCGCCCGTGGCCGTGCAGAAGATGTCGCCGACCTCGGCCGCCCTGTCCGTCGAGAGGACCTCGAACCCGTCCATGAGCGCCTCCAGGGCCCGCAGCGGCTCGACCTCGGTGACGATCACGAGCGCGCCCATGCCCCGGGCGCGCATCGCCACTCCGCGGCCGACCCAGCCGTAGCCGCACACGACGAAGCGGCGACCTGCGAGAAGGACGTTCGTCGCGCGCACGATGCCGTCAATCGTCGACTGGCCGGTTCCGTAGCGGTTGTCGAAGAGGTGTTTCGTCTTTGCCTCGTTGACAGCCACGATCGGGAAGCCGAGCTTGCCGTCGGCCTCGAGCGCCCGCAGGCGGATGACACCGGTCGTCGTCTCTTCGGTGCCCCCGATGATCTCGCCGAGCTGCTCCGGGCGCTTCGAGTGGAGAACGCCGATCACGTCGGCCCCGTCGTCCATCGTCATGTGCGGGTGATGGTCGACCGCGGCCGTGATGTGCGAGTAGTAGGTGTCGTCGTCCTCGCCCTTGATCGCGAAGACGGGCACCCCGTACTCGGCCACGAGCGCGGCCGCGACGTCGTCCTGGGTCGAGAGCGGGTTCGAGGCGCAAAGGAGGACGTCGGCGCCGCCGGCTTGGAGCGTCCGGGCGAGGTTCGCGGTCTCCGTCGTCACATGCAGGCAGGCGGAGATCCGGTACCCGTCGAGTGGGCGCTCGCGCTCGAAGCGCTCGCGAATCGCGCCGAGGACCGGCATCTGCCGGTCGGCCCATTCGATCCTCGTGACGCCCGCCGGGGCAAGCCCCAGGTCGCGGACGTCGTGCTCCGGAGCGGTGGTCGCCATCCCGCGGGTCAGTGTATTGAAGGGCTAAGAATCGGCGCGGCCGTAGCGGTCTTCCAGCCGGACGACGTCCTCGGTCTCCGGGGTCGAGACCTCGACGAGGACCGTGTCCTCGAGCGCGCGGACGCGGTGCACCGTCCCGGCCTTGAGATGGAAGGCGCGGCCCGGCGCAACGACCTCGACGTCGAGGGGAGCACCGGGATCGCCGATCTCGAACTCGGCGCGGCCCGACTGGACGAAGATCGTCTCGTCCTTGGAGCGGTGGAACTGGAGCGAAAGCTGCTCGTCGGCGCGTACGAAGATGATCTTCCCGCAGTAGCGGTCCGTCGCGGCGAAGACGAGCTCGTAGCCCCACGGCTTGTCCACTCGCTTCACCTCGACGGCGAAGCGGTCGAGGTCGAGCAGGTTCGGTGACATCTCACTCATGTTCACGGTCCTAACCCAGTCTCCCGACGAGAGTCAAGGCCGCATCCGAACGCAGTAGCTCGTCGGCGCGGCGAAGGTCCTTCGGTGTGTTCACGGTTAACCAGAGGCCGTCGTTGCGAAACGCGCGGACGCGCCCCTCCGCTGCGAGCTCGGGGAACGTCGTGTCCTCGTGGTCGCCGCGCTCGGGCAGGCGGGCCACCGCCTCCTCGCCGAGGACGTAGACCCCGCAGCTCACCCAGTGCGGCAGCTCGGGCGACTCGCGGAAGCCATGGACGAGGTCGTCCTCTCCGAGGTCGACGACGCCGAACGGAGAGCGGAGCGGCGCGACGGCGATGGTGGCCGCCGCATCGGTGTCGCGATGTCTGGCGAGCATCTGACCGAGGTCGAGATCGATGAGCTCGTCGCCGTTCAGCGCGAAGAGATCCCCGCCCCCGCTCCGGGCGGCGGCTGCAAAGCGGAGTCCGCCGCCACGACCGAGCGGCTCCGGCTCCGCCGCGGGGACGATCTCGGGACCGAGGCCGGAGAGCTCCGACACGAACTGGTCCTCGGCTCCCGCGGAACAGCTGACGATCACGCGCTCGACTCCTGCCGCCGCGAGGAGACCCACCTGGTAGGCGGCGAGAGGACGTCCTGCAACGTGCACGAGCGCCTTCGGACGCCCCCCGGCCGCAGCGCCCAGGCGCTCGGCTTTCCCGCCGGCAAGGATGATCGCCTCCACAGCGGCTAGGCCTGTAGCTCGGGCTCCACGGCGTCGGCCGCGGCGGGCTCCTCGACCTCCTGGGAGGCGCGGCCGATCGACTCGTAGATGAACCCGGCGGCCCGAGCCTCGTCCGGGTCGAGGAGGTTGCGCCCGTCGACGAGGAGCGGCGTTCGCATCGTCGCAGCGATCTCGGGGTCGAGCAGACCTCTGAGCTCGTCCCACTCGGTGACGATCACGGCTGCATCGGCGTCCTTCAGCGCGTCGAGGACGGTCTCGTACAGCTCGACGCCCTCCAGAACGCCCTTGGCCGCCTCGAGCGCGATCGGGTCCCAGCCGCGCACTTCCGCTCCTTCGGCGAGGAGCCGCGACGCGAGGACGAGGCTCGGCGCTTCGCGCATGTCGTTCGTCTTCGGCTTGAACGCGAGGCCGAGCAGGGCGACCGTCTTCCCGCGGAGGGACTTGAGCTGGTTTTTGAGCTTCCGGATCACGCGCCGCTTCTGCAGCTCGTTGACCTCGATGACCGCCGCGAGGAGCTGGAAGTGGTAGCCGGAGTTCGCGGCCAGCTGCTTCAGCGCAGACGTGTCCTTCGGGAAGCAGCTGCCGCCGTACCCGATCCCGGCGCGGAGGAAATGTGGGCCGAGCCGATGATCGAGTCCGACGCCCTGCGCGACCGACTCGACGTCCGCTCCAGTGACCTCGCAGACGTTCGCGATCTCGTTGATGAAGCTGATGCGCGTGGCGAGGAAGGCGTTCGACGCCATCTTGATCATCTCCGCCGAGGCGACGTCGCAGCGCAGGACGGGCGCGTCGGCGAAGTCGAAGAGGGAAGCGACGGCGTCTCCTTCCTCGTCGGCGAAGGAACCGACCACCACGCGGTCCGGGTTGTTGAAGTCGCGGAGACCCGATCCTTCGGCGAGGAATTCGGGATTGGAGACGTAGCGGACGTGGCCTCGCCCGCGGCGCTCGAGGCGCTCGCGGACCTGCGCGCCGGTTCCGACAGGGACGGTGCTTTTCATGACGAGGATGATCTGCTCCTGCTCGTCGGGAAGCTCGTCGACGACCCGCCACACCCGGCTGAGGTCGGCATCTCCGGAATGCGTCGGCGGCGTGTCGACGCAGACGAAGGCGATGCGGGCGTCCGCGAAGACGTCGGGGAGCTCGAGCGTGAAGCGGATCCGCTCTCGATTCGCCGCCAGGAGCTCGCTCAGCCCCGGCTCGTAGATCGGGACGCGGCCCGCCTCGAGGTCGGCGATCCGCTCCGGGACGACGTCGCGAACGACGACGTCGTGTCCGAGGTCGGCGAAGCAGGCCGCCGTGACGAGCCCGACCCAGCCAGCGCCGATGACGCCGAGTGGTTCCTTCATGCCCGAATCCTAGGCTCCGCGGAGAGGCTTGAGGCCCTTTGCGATCGCGAGCATGGTCTCGTTGGAGAGGCGGTTCTGCAGGGTGTTCATGACCCAGTAGGAGTTCCCGTTTTCCGTGAACGCGATCATGTGCAGCTTCGGCCCGTCGAAATAAAGCCCGTACATGCGCCCGGCGATGCGCCGCCTGACGCTCGGGCCGTCGAGGATGGGTGGGTCGTCCCACTGCAGCTCCTGGATGCCCCAGTACTCGGACCCCGACGTCTCGTAGATGAGCCGCACAGCGCGATGGTCGCCGACCTTGTACTCGCGCACGGGCTCGAGGGTCGAGAGCAAAGACGTCTGCTCGCGCAGAGTCGGCGTGTAGAGGGGGAAGCCGGCTTTCCGCCGAACGTCGCGGAGGACTCCCGCCGCGACCGTGTCGGCGGCCACGGCCGGAGGCTGATGCTCGGGCGTCTGATCAGTGGGGCCCGGCGTGAGGTCGCCCTTGAAGGTCTGGCCGACGATCACGCGCAGCATCGTCTGCAGCTGCGTCCCGTCGGTCGCTGCCGCCGTCTCGCCGTCGCCGAAGAGGTCGGCCATCTGCTTCGCGGCGGCCTGGGCCCCGGCCACCGCCGGGTCGTAGACCACCGTCGTCTGGAAGTACTTGAAGTTGTCCGCGTTGCCGCCGTTCACGACCTTGTAGCCGCGCTGGGAGAGCTTCACGGCCGCGTCGTCCGCGGCGCCGGCGACACCGTTCCCGTTCAGGATCTCGACGCTCACGTCCGACGGGCGCGGGCCCGTGTTGGTCCGGTGCTTTTGGCCGAGCGCGGCGCGAGCCGCCTTCTCCGGTGCCGAGACGTCCGGGTTCATGAAGTCGTTGACCGCGGAGTCGATCGACTGCTGCGAGGCGGCGAGCTCGTTGTAGCCGGTGATTCCTCCGATCTGCACCTGCTGGAAGTTCCCCGACGGCAGGCCGTAGACGAGGTTCGCGTACCCGTAGAGCGTTCCCACGTCGAGCGTCTTGCCACCGCCGACGCCGACCTCGACGTTCTTCGTGATCGTGTTGACGATGCCGGGGATCTTCGTCACCGACCAGTGGGTCGAGATTTGCTGCTTCATCGCCTTGACGAAGTTCTGCTGGCGGACGACGCGGTAGAGGTCGGAGTCCGTGTGCCGGACGCGGACGTAGTCGAGCGCCTGCTTGCCGTCGAGGTGCTGGTACCCGGAGTGGAGGTCGATACGCGCGTAGTTCTCGCCGTTGGAGTTGTCGTTGAAGTAGCGGTGGTCGATGTCGAGGTAGACGCCGCCGAGCTTGTTGACGATGTCGATGAACCCGATGAAGTTGACCGTGATGATGTAGTTGATCGGGATGTGGGTGAGGTCCTTGACCGTCTTCAGCGTCCCGCGCGGCCCGCAGTACGTGTAGGCCTCGTTGATCCGGCCGGTGAATGGCAGTTGGCCCTTGCAGCCCGGGATCTGGACGACGAGGTCGCGCGGGAACGAAAGCATCGAGATGACCTTCTTCTGGGGGTCTGCGCGGACGAGCATGATCGTGTCCGAGCGCGATCCGGCCGAGCTCTCGGGGCCCAGGCGCTTGTCGTAGCCGACCACCATCGCAACCGTCGGCTGGTCGGCCTTCGCGATGTCGAGCTCCTGCTGGGCGTCGATGACCTCTGCAGTGTGCGCCCGCACCTCGGCGACGCTCTGGTTGATGTACAGCCACGCGCCGCCCGCGAGCGCGCCCGCGGCGACGAGGGCGACGACGATCAGCCAGAGGAAGAACTTCCCGATCAGGCGCAGCGGCCCACGGCGCCGCCCGCGATACCGGGTCACCTTCGTGAGCGGTGAAGGGGGAATCCCACCGTGGCCGTTGCCGGCGACGTGGCCGGTTGTTCCACGCTTGAGAGTCGTTCGCATGTGAAAAGTCGCCGAGAGGGCGACTCGAGGAGGATAGCCGAGCGCGCGGTCGTTCGAACCGCCCAACCGTTCACTCGACCTGACGCACGGTCTCCTTTGCCAGCCACTCCGCGACAGCCAGCAGACTGCCCGACTCCTCGTAGATCTCGACCTGCTCCGCCGCCCCGGTCCCGCGCTTCAGAACGCCTTCGACGAGATCGATCTCGGCCGCGCAGCCGAGCTCCTCTGCCGCCGGCCTGCTCCGCTCCACGAGGTCGCGCACCGCGTCGGCTGCAGGCCGCTCCGAGTCGTTCGCGAAGTCGATGAGCTTCGCGTCGAGCCCGTGGCGTGCGGCGCGCCACTTGTTCTCGGCGATCAGCGTGATCTGCTCGGTCACCGGCGGCTCGCCGCGGTCGAATGCGGCGGCCATCGTGGCGACCAGAGACTGGGTGAGCGCGACGATCGCGGCGACGGAATCGATCCGCGTCTGCGCGTCGCAGATCCGCAGCTCGATCGTGCCCAGGCGCGGATGTGGGCGGAGATCCCACCAGATGTAGGTGTAGTCCTCGAACGAGTTCGTTTTGATCCCGCGGTCGACGAGCAGCTCGAATTCCTCGTAGGAGGCGAAAGCGGGCGGCAGCCCTGCCCGCGGGAACGGCTCGAACACCTGGACGCGCGTGGACGCGAGTCCCGTCGCACGCCCCTGCCAGAAGGGCGAGTTGGCGGAGAGCGCGAGGAGCTCGGGCAGGTAGGTGCGCATGCCGTTGGCACAGGCGATCGCCTTCTCCGGCGAGTCGAGGCCGACGTGCACGTGCAGGCCGAAAATGAGCTCGCGCTCGGCGACCCACCGCATCGACTCGATCAGGTCGAGATAGCGGGGCTGGTCGGTCACCTCCTGGTGCTCGTAGCGGGAAAACGGATGCGTGCCCGCGGAGGCGATGACCGCGTTCCGCTCGCCCACGACCTCCCGCAGCCGGGTGCGCAGGCCACGTAATTCCTCCATGGCCTCGTCGACGGTCGCGGCGACGCCGGTCGCGACCTCGACGACGGACTGGAGCAGTTCCGCCTTGACCCGTTTCTCCGCCTCCTCGCCTTCGAGCGCGGGCAGGATCTCGTCGATCCGGGAGACGAGCTCGTGACTCTCCGCGTTGAGAATCTGGAACTCCTCCTCGACCCCCAGGCTGAACGGGGCGCTCCTGCCGAAGTTCTGCTCCATCCGGAGCGGCGACAATAGCGGCCGTGCAGGTCAGCGACGTCGAAGTAGCGGGAGCCCGCATTCGCATCCGGCGTTGGGGCGACGATGCCCCGCGGCCGGTCTTCTACTGGCATGGAGGCGGCGGCCCGAGCGACGAGACGCCCGTGCTCGCCCCCGCGCTCACGGGCGCCGGTTACGTTCTCCATGCCATCGACGCACCCGGGTACGGAGACTCGCCGCCGCTCGCCCCGGAGGCGTACGCGCCCTCGGCGCTCGCGGGTCTCGCGGCCGGGCTCCTCGACCGGCTCGGCCTCGCCCCGGCCGTGTGGGTCGGATTCTCGTGGGGCGGGAACATCGGGCTGCACACGGCCGTCCGCTTCCCGGGCTCCGTCAGGGCGCTCGGGCTCCTCGACAGCGGCTACCTGCAGGCGGAGGACGACCCCGAACACAACCCCGACTCGAGCCTGGACGAGGAGATCGAGAACCTCCGGCAACTATCCGAGCAGGGCGAGAGTTGGGATGCGCCCATCGAGGTCATCGCCGCAGCGACAGTGGCGTCAGGCCGTGAGCCTGAGAGCGAGCGGCATTCCGGTGCTCCTCGCGCACGCCACGGATCCACCGGAGCTGGCCGAGCTTCGGGGATCGGCGCTGGCTTTCGCCGCGGCCTCCCTGACGCTCGCGTCGTCCCCATCCCCGGCGCCGCTCACGGCGTCCTCGGCGACAACGGCCCCGAGACCTGTCGCGTCCTCCTCGACTGGCTCGCCGCCCTCGACTAGCCGAGGGCGTCCTCGGCGAGGCGGGTGCCCTGAACCATGTTGGCGAGCTTCTCGTACACCACTTCCCAGCTGCGGGTACGCAGGCCGCAATCGGGATTGACCTGGATGCGAGCCGGGTCGCCGAGCACGCCGACGGCGAAGAGGATGCGGTCGCGGACGAGCTCGGCCGGCTCGACGAAGTCCGAGTGGATGTCGAGCACGCCGAGGCCGACGTCCGGGTAGCCGTGCTCCTTGAAGAGGGCGAGCGTGTCCGCATAGCCTGGGCGATCCTCCGCCCTCGTGCCGAGCTCGCGCGAGTCGCGGTTGGCGAACTCGAGCTGCAGCTCGAGGCAATCTTCGAGCTCGAGGACGGCTGGCCAGAGCGCGCCGTAGTCGGAGAAGCAGATGTGCATGCTCTTCTTCGCGGAGACGCCGCGGGTCGCCTCGTTGAAACCCTCGACGACGAGCGGGACCTCGTCCGGCTTCGTCGTCGCCGCCGGCTCGTCGATCTGGATCCACTCCGCGCCGGCCTCGACGAGACCCTCGACATTGGGGCGGATGACACGAGCCGCGACGTCGTGCACGAAGCGCCTGCGCGCCTCGTAGCGGTGCTCGGCGGATGCGCCGAGCCCGCCCTCGTGGCCGTAATGCTCGTCGTAGGACCAGTCCTCGATCGTGTATGCGCCGGTCAGCGGCACCTTGACGATCCGGTCTGTGTGCGCACGTACGAACTCGAACTCCTCCACGTCCTGTGGGCCCGCCACCGAGGGCGGCTCGACGACGGCCGCCTTCGCGTAATACTTGTTGTCGAAGGAGCGGACGATCCCGCGCGCCTCGAAGCCGCCGGCGAACGCCGCCACGTGGTCGTACATCTCGGTGCGCTTCTGCTCGCCGTCGTAGACGACGTCGAGCCCGACGTGCTCGAGCAAGCGGATCGCGTAGCGCGCGGCCCAGTCGTCTAGATCGGCGAGAGCTTCACTCGATCGGCCGGAGGAGAGGAGCTCAACGAGTTCCTCGTGTCCCTCGACCGAGAGTCGTGTTCCCCACGCGCTCGCGTGCTCGACATCGCTTTGGTCGAGTGGGCGGCCCGCAAACGCCTTCACCCGCCACGACGGCTTCGCCAGGCTGCCGATCTCCCGCGTGAGGAAGCGAACGCTCATGCGGCCTCGGCAAGCGCGGCGCGGGAGCGACCCAGACGCGCGAGCTTCTCGCGGGCGATCGGCTCGGGCACGAACTGGAGATCGCCGTTCGGGACGAGCGAGAGGCCCACCGGCTTGCGGCCGAGGAGCGCTTCTGCCAAGCGCGCGATCTCCTCCGGGCTCTCGAGCGCCGAGCTGCGCGCGTCGAGGACACCCGCGAGGATCTCCTTGGGATATCCCTCCGGCACGGCGTCGAGGCTCGTCGCGTAGAAGTCGATCCCGACGCCCGCCACCGGCGCAGCTGCCAGCGGCTCGAGCACGGGGCCGGCGTCGCCGAACGGAAGCCACAGCGCGAGCGGCACCGAAGCGGACAGCTCGCCGAGAGCTTTCGCGAGCTCGTCGACCGCGCCCTCCCGGGCTGCGAACGGCTCGCTCAGGACGATCAGCTCGGCCCCGGCCTCCGCCCAGGCTTCGATCTGCGGCGCGAGCACGTCCGCGGCGAGCGCCTGGGCCGAAGCGGCGTCGCCGGCGGCGCGAGCGAACGCGACCGGCGAAGGCAGCGTCCCCAGCCAGCCCTCCTCGAAGCCGGGCGCCGGGAGGTGCTCGCGCAGGAGTGGCCGGCCCTCGACGAGGACGGCGCGATAGAAGGTGTTCGTGTCCAGATACCGGGTGAGGGGGCGTGCGTCCAAGCCTTCGGCCGCTTCGGCGAGCGGGCGGAAAAGGTCCTGCCAGCGCAGCATCCCGTCGGCGAGCGGCGAGAGCCCGGTGGCCTTCTGCACGGAGACGAGCTCGTGCAGGTCCCGTTCGGCTTGGTCGGCGACCGCCTCCCTCGTCGTCCGCCCGCGGTCGAGGTCTCGAGTCGCCTGAACGAGCGCCTCCGAGCGCGGGTAGATGCCGGGGGAGAAGGCTCGGAGCTCCATCTGTCGAGCGTCAGCGGCCGGCGACAGCGATCTTGTTCTCGGCGTGACGGAGCCGCTGCTCCATGTGCCAGCGATCGATCTCCTCGTCGCCAGAGTCCGCACGCTCGAGGGCGGCGCGTGCCTCGTCCGCCTCGCGCCGAGCTTCCTCGACGTCGATGTCCTCCGCTCGGACGGCGTCGTCGACGAGCGCGATTGCGCGGTCCTGCTGCACCTTGAAGTAGCCCGGTCCCGCCGCGAACGACTGCCAGTCGGAGCCGGCCTTCACGCGGATCTCACCCGCTTTCAGCATGGCGACGAGCGGCGCGTGGCGCGCGAGAACTCCGATCTCACCGGCCGCACCGGGCACGATGACCATCTCGGCCTCCCCCTCGAAGGCCGCCCCCTCGGGCGTGACGACCGAGAGGTCGAAGGTACGGGCGCCGCCCTCCTGAGCGCTCATCGCTAAGCGGCGACGGGCTCGGGCTCAGGCTCGGGCTCCGGCTCGGTCTCCGACTCGGAACCTTCCTCGGAGGCCTGCGGCTGCTCGTCCTCGCCCGCCATTTTCTTGCCCTGCTCGACTGCTTCCTCGATGGTGCCGACCATGTAGAAGGCGCCTTCGGAAAGGTCGTCGTGCTTCCCCGCGATGATCTCGGCGAAGCCGCGAATCGTGTCCTCGAGCTTCACGTACTTGCCGGGAGTGCCGGTGAAGGCCTCGGCGACGAAGAATGGCTGGGACAGGAAGCGCTGCACCTTGCGGGCGCGCTGCACGACGAGCTTGTCCTCGTCCGACAGCTCGTCCATGCCAAGGATGGCGATGATGTCCTGGAGCTCGCGATAGCGCTGCAGGAGTTCCTGCACGCGCGTCGCGATCTCGTAGTGCTCCTCGCCGACGATGTCCGGCTGTAGGGCGCGCGAGAACGAGTCGAGGGGGTCGACCGCCGGATAGATGCCCTGCTCGGTGAGGGCGCGCGAGAGCACGGTCGTCGAGTCCAGGTGCGCGAACGTGTTCGCCGGCGCCGGGTCGGTGAGGTCATCCGCGGGCACGTAAATCGCCTGCACGGACGTGACCGACCCCTTGCGGGTGGACGTGATGCGCTCCTGCAGCTGCCCCATCTCGGTTGCGAGGGTCGGCTGGTAGCCGACCGCGCTCGGCATGCGGCCGAGCAGCGCCGAGACCTCTGAGCCGGCCTGCACGAAACGGAAGATGTTGTCGATGAAGAGGAGAACGTCCTGGCCCTGCTCGCGGAAGTACTCCGCGACCGTGAGGCCCGAGAGCGCGACTCGCAGGCGCGCGCCGGGCGGCTCGTTCATCTGACCGAAGACGAGCGCGGTCTTCTCGATCACGCCGGACTCGGTCATCTCGAGCCAGAGGTCGTTCCCCTCCCGGGAGCGCTCGCCCACCCCGGCGAAGACGGACAGGCCCTCGTGCTCCTCCGCGATGTTGCGGATGAGCTCCTGGATGAGGACGGTCTTGCCCACTCCGGCGCCGCCGAAGAGGCCGACCTTGCCACCCTTCACGTACGGGGCGAGCAAGTCGATGACCTTGATGCCGGTTTCGAAGACCTCTGTCGTCGGCTGGAGCTCTTCGAAGGTCGGCGCGTCGCGGTGAATCGGCCAGCGTTCCTCGACCTTCACCTCGTCGCCCTCGTCGATCACGTCGCCGAGAACATTGAAGATGCGGCCGAGAGTCACGTCGCCGACAGGCACGCTGATCGGCGCGCCCGTGTCCTCCACCTCCATCCCGCGCGCGAGGCCGTCGGTGGTGTCCATGGCGACCGCCCGGACACGGTCGTTGCCGAGATGCTGCTGCACCTCCGCGATCAGGTCGAAGGCGGCGCGGCCCTCTTGCTCCGGCATCTTGATGCGAACCGCGTTGTTGATCGCAGGGAGGCCTCCGTGGAAGACCGCGTCGATGACGACGCCCTTGATCTCGACGATCTTGCCGTTTTGCTTCTCAGCCATGAAGTCCCCGGTCGCTTGCCGGAATCAGTTTAACCAAGCCGATCAGGCGCAGCCGCGAAGAGCGGTTAGACCACGCCCTCCGGGGGCTGACCCGGAGTGCGGGTGGGCGCGGGCTGAGGCTTCTTCGTCTGATGAGGCAGCTGGCGCAGCTGGTTCATGTCCCGCGTGAGCAAGCTGACCTGCGGCACGCTGGCGGGCGCCGGCGGCGGTGCCGGGCGCTGGAGAGACGAGCCGACGAAGCTCCCGAGCGCAGCCGCGGCTGCGATCGCCGCGATCGCGGTTCTGCGCCCCCCCGGCAAGCGGATGACCCGCGGCCGGGGCGGCGCGTAGGCGATTTCGGGCTTCTCCGGCGGAGTCGCCCGGACGAGCTCCGTCGTGGCCGCCACCCGCGCTGCGAAGGCGCAGCACGAGGCACAGCTCTCGAGATGCCTTTCGAGCAGGCCGACTTCGAGCTCGGAAAGCTCACCGTCGACGCGGAGCGAGGCCCATTGCCGGGCACGCTCGCAGCGGCCACTGCGTGGAGAGAGCGCTTCGCCAGCCATATCCACTCTGACGATAGCCTAGCGGGGAGGTTAGGCACACTTCGCCCAACCGAGCGGTGAGCTAGATGGCCGGGCCGGTGGTGTCTGCGCGGGGGTCCGACACGTCGGTCGCGACATCCCCGTCGACCGATTCCGGCAAGGTGGCGAGCTGGCCTTCCTTCCGGAGCCGCGCGCGCTCGGCCTTCCGCTCGCGCTGGCGATGCGGATCGGGAACCGGAACCGCCGCGAAGAGCGTCTTCGTGTACTCGTCGCGCGGCTCGTGGTACACCTGGTCGGCCGTTCCGATCTCGACCAGCTTGCCCTGGTTCATGACCGCTATCCGGTCGCTCATCGTCCGCACGACGGCCAGGTCGTGGGAGATGAAGAGGTACGTCAGGCCGAAGTCGCGCTGCAGGTCCTTGAGCAAGTTGAGGATCTGGGCCTGGATCGACACGTCGAGCGCCGAGACGGGCTCGTCGCAGACGATGAGCTTCGGGTTGAGCGCGAGAGCCCGCGCCACGCCGATGCGCTGTCGCTGGCCGCCCGAGAACTCGTGCGGATAGCGGTTGGTGAAGTTCGGGTTGAAGCCGACGATGTCGAGCAGCCGGCGGACGGTCTCCGTCCGGCTGCGGCGGGTGCCGATGCCGTGTACCTCGAGGGGCTCGCCGACGATCGCCCCGACCGTCATGCGAGGGTCGAGGGACGCGTAGGGGTCCTGGAAGACGATCTGCATCTCGCGGCGCATCTGACGGAGTTCTTCGCGCCCGAGAGTCATCAGATCCTTGCCCATGAACACGATCGAGCCGGATGTCGGCTTCAGGAGCTGGAGGATGCAGTAGCCCGTCGTCGACTTGCCCGAGCCGGACTCGCCGACGAGCCCGAGCGTCTCACCCTCGGCGACCTCGAAGCTGACCCCGTCGACGGCCTTCACCGCGCCGACGGTCTTCTCCCAGAGGATCCCGCGGCGGATCGGGAAGTGCTTCTCGAGGTTGTCGACCTTGAG
>DATAOL010000269.1:0-6654 GCA_036265755.1 Gaiellaceae bacterium
GTCGCGGTCGACGACGAGATCGCAGAGTCGGAAGAGCGCCTCCTCTTCCACGGCGCCGAGCAGCTGCAGCACGGCCTGGACGCTGATGTCGTTCTCCGTAGCGGATGTGAGCTGGTCGAGTGTCGAGACGGCGTCGCGGAACGAACCGCGTGCTCCCCGTGCGACGAGCGCCAGCGCCTGGTCGGGCACCTGAATGCCTTCGCCGTCGGCGACGCGGCGCAGATAGCGCACGAGCTCCGGCAAGCGCGGCCGTGCGAACACGAACGTCTGGCAGCGCGAGCGGACGGTCGGCAGAACCTTCGACAGGTCGGTCGTGCAAAAGACGAAGACGAGGTGTGGGGGCGGCTCCTCGATCAGCTTCAGCAGTGCGTTCCAGGCGGCGTCGGTGAGCTGGTGCGCCTCGTCGAGGATGTACACCTTGTAACGGCCCTCCGCAGGCTGCAGCACGACGCGCTCGCGGATCTCGCGGATGTCGTCGATCCCGCGCTGCGACGCGGCGTCCATCTCGACGACGTCGAGCGAGGTGCCGTTCGCGATCGTCACGCAGGCGTTGCAGACCCTGTCAGGCGTCGACGTGGGCCCCTGGACGCAGTTGAGGCTCTTGGCCAGGATGCGCGCAAGCGACGTCTTGCCCGTCCCGCGCGGACCGGCGAACAGGTAGGCCTGGCGGACCTGGCCGGACGAGATCGCGTTCTTCAGCGTCCGGACGATCGCCTCCTGCCCGACGACCTCGTCGAAATCCTGCGGACGGTACTTCCGGTAGAGGGCGGCCACTCAGCGATCTTACTGGGCCGGTTAGGGCGTCAGATCGAGCCCGCGAAGGTGTTGCACTCGGCCGGCTTGCCCTGCTCGTAACCGCGTGAGAACCAGCGCCGCCGCTGCTCCGAGGAGCCGTGCGTCCACGTCTCGGGGTTCACCTGGCCCTGCGTTTCCTCCTGGATCCGGTCGTCGCCGATCGCAGCGGCCGCATCGAGGCCGCTGTTGATGTCCGCCTGCGTCAACTGCTCGATCAGGCCGGTGTCGACGGCGTGCGCCGCCCAGACGCCGGCGTAGCAATCGGCCTGCAGTTCCGCGCGCACCGACTTGCTCTCCGGCCCTTGTGTGTCGCCGCGAATCAGGTCGAGCACGCCGAGCAGGTCCTGCACGTGATGTCCGTATTCGTGCGCGATCACATATGCCTCGACGAACGGCGTGACGTTGACGCCGAACCTCGACTTGAGCTCGTCGAAGAAGCCGAGGTCGATGTAGACGAGCTTGTCCTCTGGACAGTAGAACGGACCGACCTGCGAGCTCGCGACTCCGCAGCCCGTCTCTGTCTGGTCGGTGAAGAAGACAGTGTTCGCATATGTGTACTGCTTGTTGCTGTTCTGGAACACGCCGGCCCAGAACTTCTGCACGCTGTTCACGACGGCGACGATGCGGCAGTCCTCGCGGTTGTTCGCGTCGGCGCCCGTCTTGCACTCCTCGTTGACGCTGCTCGGCGTGTCTCCCTGGCCCACGCGCTGATCCTGTAGCGGCCCGAGCTGGCCACCGAGGCCGCCCCCTCCGGAGAAGGCCTGGAGCAGCAAATAGATGACGAGCACGGCGACGCCGAGACCGCCGCCGCCGACCGCCAATCCGCCGGTGCCGCCCATGCTGCGCCCGCGGACATCCGTTACCTGCCCGGGATCGAGCTTTGCTCCACGCCGAAACCGCATTCTGGATAGTTACCGAGGGGTTCGAGTCCGAAAACGCTAGAGCGTGGCCAAAAGTTGCGCGAGGCCCGAGGTCCCGGGAACGACGACGTCGGCTGCGAGCGCCAGATCCGCAGGGCTTTCGTCGGATTCGACGGCGACCCGGACGGCGTTTTCGAGCCCTGCGCGGGAGAGCCCCGCGAACGCGTCGAGGTCGGTTGTGTCGTCGCCGGCGTACATGGCGCGGCGCGCTCCGGACTCCTCGAGCAGCGCGACGACCGCGGTGCCCTTGTCCGCCTCGGCAGCCGGTCGCACCTCGAGCACCTTGCGTCCCCAGCGGGGATCGAGCCCTGCCGCCCGGGCTCGAGCCGCCACCTCCTCGAGCTCAGCGCGCGCCGCGCCTTGGTCCTCCGCGGTTCTGTAGTGGTAGGAGAGGGAGAGCCCCTTGTCCTCGACCGGGAGGCCGATCTGGTCTCGAAAGGCTGCCATCGCCGCGCCGAGCTCGGAAACCCGCTCGTGGAGCTCGAGGCCGTGGTTCCCGACGTAGCGGACACCGTCGACTCCCACCAGGCGCGCGGCATCCTCGCCGGAGCGCCCGCTGATGCACGCGACGAGGAGGTACGAGCCGGCCAGTCGGGCGAGGTCGGCCTTCGTCTCCTCCGGGACGCGTGCGAGCTCGGGAAGCGGTGCGATCGGCGCGAGGGTGCCGTCCACGTCGAAGAGGAGCGCGGTCGCCACGGGGGCCGCGCGCAACGGGGCCAGCGGATCCACCGGATTAGGATACGAGGGTGAGCTGGACGTTTCGCCCGGTCGTGGCCCTGCCGGCGATCGGGCTCGTTGCCGGCTTCTTCAGCGCCCTCTTCGGGGTCGGCGGGGGGATCGTGGTCGTGCCGCTGCTCGTCCTGCTCCTCGGCTACTCCACTCGCTGGGCGACCGGGACGTCCCTTGCGGCGATCGGGCTGACGTCGCTCTTCGGGATGGCGGCCTACGGCGTTCTCGGCGAGGTGAGCTGGTCGGACGCTGCGCTCGTCGGGCTTCCCGCAATGCTGGGGACGCTTCTCGGCACGTGGGCGCAGCAGCGTGTCCCCACCCGGACGCTGACGCTGCTCTTCAGCCTCCTCCTCGCCGCAGTGGCAGTGCGGCTTTTCTTCGTATGACCGTCGCGCTCGCCCTCACGCTCGGCTTTGCGGCCGGAGTCCTGTCCGGGATGTTCGGCGTCGGCGGCGGGATCCTGTTCGTCCCAACACTCTCGCTCGTCGTGGGCCTCTCGCATCTCTCTGCGGAGGCGACCTCCCTCGCAGCGATCATTCCCGTCGTGGCGGTCGGCGCCACGCAGCAGCACCGGTACGGCAACGTGCGCTGGCGCGCCGCCTTGACCATCGGCATCACGTCGGCTTTCGGGGTCGCAGGAGGGGTTGCGCTCGCCTCGGCGCTCTCGGATGCGGCCCTCCAGCGTCTCTTCGCGGGCCTTCTTCTCGTGGTGGCCGCGAGGCTGGCCTGGTCCGTCCGCCACTAGAATTCGAGCATGAGCGAGGAGGATCTCTGGCTTCCCATCGTCGACGAGCCGATCGGAGAGCTCGTTGCGCGCCTGCAGGGGGACGACCCGGAGATCTCGGCGCTCGTCGCCTCGCCTCGGCGGCAGCTCGCCTTTCGCACGTTTGCCTATGTGCGGGCGGGGATCCTGCTCGGCTCGCTGCTCGTCGACCACGACGTCGACAACGAGGGATCGCGAACGTGGATCGACGAGCTGCTTTCCGATCCGGCCCACCGCGCCGCGGTGGAAGAGGAGATCAGGGCCGTCGCCCGTGAGGTCGCTGCCGACCCGAAGCTCGCCGACGACCAGCCGCTCGGGCCCGACGAGGCGGCTCGGGAACGTTTTCGCGCCTTCGCGCGCGGGCTGAACCGCTAGCCGTGCGGACGGCGGGGCCGGGAGCTAACCAGCCCGGCCGAGAGCTGTATCCGCCTTCTGCTTGAGATCGTCGACGACGGCTGCGTCCCGGAGCGTCGTCGTGTCTCCGAGCTCGTTCCCTTCGGCGATGTCCTTGAGGAGCCGACGCATGATCTTTCCGGAGCGCGTCTTCGGGAGGTCGTCGCCGAAGAGCACGGCCGCGGGGCGTGCGATCTTCCCGATCTTGCCCGCAACGAACTGGCGCAGCTCCTCCGCTAGCTCGTCCGAGGACTCGTAGCTGCCCTTGAGGAGGACGAAGCAGACGATGCACTGGCCGCGCTCGGGGTGGAACGCTCCCGTCGCGGCTGCCTCGGCGACCGCTTCGTGCTCGACGAGGGTCGATTCGATCTCCGTCGTCGACAGGCGATGGCCCGCGACGTTGATGACGTCGTCGATCCGGCCCATGAGCCAGAAGTAGCCGTCCTCGTCCTGCTTGGCCCCGTCGCCGGTGAAGTACGTCTCCGGTCCGTACTTCGAGAAGTAGTTCGAGACGTAGCGCTCGTCGTCTTCCCACAGCGTGCGGAACTGGCCCGGCCAGGGATGCCTCGCGGTCAGGAACCCTCCCTGCCCTTGCGGCACGGGGTTGCCCTGTTCGTCGAGGATCGCGGGGTCGATTCCCGGGAACGGGACCGTTGCGGATCCGGGCTTCAGGGTCGTGATCCCGGGGAGCGGGGTGATGAGGATGCCTCCGGTCTCCGTTTGCCACCACGTGTCGACGACCGGACAGCGCTCCTGGCCGATCACCTTCCAGTACCAGACCCACGCCTCGGGGTTGATCGGCTCGCCGACGGTGCCGAGCAGGCGAAGCGACGAGAGGTCGTGTCGGCCCGGGTACTCCTCGCCCATCTTCACGAAGGAACGGATGAGGGTCGGGGCCGTGTAGTAGGAGTTGACCCCGTAGCGCTCGACGATCTCCCAGTGGCGGTCCCAGTCCGGGTAGGCGGGGTCCCCTTCGTAGAGGACGCTCGTCGTCCCGTTGCATAGGGGGCCGTAGACGATGTAGCTGTGCCCGGTCACCCAACCGACGTCCGCGGCACACCACCAGACCGTGTCGTCGTGGATGTCGAAGATCCACTTGTGGGTGACGGCTACATGGAGGAGGTAGCCGGCGGTCGTGTGCTGGACGCCCTTCGGCTTGGCCGTCGTGCCCGAGGTGTGGAGCAGGAAGAGCGCGTCCTCGGCGCCCATGTGCTCCGGCTCGCTTTCGTCCGCAGCGTCGGCGACCGCGTCGTGCCACCAGACGTCACGCGCCTCGTTCCAGGGCACGTCGTCGCCCGTGCGGCGAAAGACGACGAGCCGCTCGATGCTCGGGGCCGCGTCGGCAGCCGCGTCGGCGCTCTGCTTGAGCGGCACCTTGCCGCCCTTTCGCCACCCCTCGTCCTGGGTGATCAAGAGCCTCGCGCCCGAGTCGCGCATACGCTCGGCGAGCGACTCCGCGGAGAAGCCTCCGAAGACGACGACGTGGGGAGCGCCGATTCGGGCGCAGGCGAGCATGGCGATCGGAAGCTCGGGGACCATGCCCATGTAGATGCCGACGCGGTCGCCCTTGGAGACGCCCAGCTCGCGCAAGGCGTTGGCGAGCCGCGAGACCTCGGCGAGCATCTCCGCGTACGTGAGGTCCTTGCTCTCGCCGGGCGGCTCGCCCACCCAGTGGTAGGCGACGCGATCGCCATTGCCCGCCTCGACGTGGCGGTCGAGGCAGTTCCAAGTCACATTGAGCTCGCCGTCCGCGAACCACGTGCAATGCGGCGGGTCCCACTCGAGTCCCTTGCTCGGCTCCTTGAACCAGCCGAGAAACTCCGTGGCAAGCTCGCGCCAGAAGCGTTCGGGATCCTCGGCGGCGCGGCTGTAAACGGAGTCGTCTTTGACCACCGCCTCCGCTGCGAACTCGGCCGGGGGCGGGAACGTGCGGCGCTCATCGAGGAGCGCCTCGATTGCAGCTTGGGTGCTCTCGGTCTCCATGGCGAGAAATATGACCGATCGCAATCGAGCCGTGCGCAGCGCTAACCTCCCCTACGTGCGCGCGCGGGTCGTTCTCGGGACTCTTCTTCTCGTCGCGCTCGTCTCGGCAGGCTCGTCCGGGGCGGCCGCGTCGTCCCCGGCTGCCTCCGCGAGCGCGTTCGGCATCCGCGTCGTCGTGCCGGGGAAGGGTCCCGCTTCGGCGGGCGCGATCTCCTCTCCCCCGCAGGCTGCCTCGGCGGTGGTCGGCTGGTCGTACGGGGACGGCGCAGTCGTCACGGGCGCGGTCAGCGGTGGAACGAACGGGACGGTCGACGGAGGAGTGGCGGTCGGCCGCTCGGTCGTCCACGTCGCCTCGGTCTCGCTCTTCGGCGGGGAGGTGACTGCGAGCGGGCTCACGTCCAAGTCGGTTTCTCGGGCCTCCGCCGCCAGGGCGGACGGCGAGCTCGACGGTTCCACGATCGCGAGCCTCGTCGTGCTCGGCACGGCGATCACCCCGTCTCCGAACGCCAAGGTCGCTCTCGGCGACTGGGGCTACGCGGTCGTGCTCGAGCAGGCGGTCACGGATCAGAACACCAGCCAGCGCCGCGGACACCGCGGGTTCGTGGTCGGCCTCCACGTGCACCTAACCGCGGCCCACGGCGGCCTGCCCGCGGGCACCGAGATCTTCGTCGGCTATGCCGAAGCGGCCGCGACCGCGTCGAAGGCCGGGCCGGTCCCCACGCCTCCGCCGCCCTCGACGCCCGCGCCCCCGATTCCGCCCCCGGCCCATCACCACGAGCCTGTGCCGCCGACGGGCCAGCCCTCGGCTCCGCCGCCGGTGCAGCCAGCTCCCCCGGGTGTGAAACCGCTCCTCACGGCAGGCGGCTACGTGTTCCCCGTCTACGGTCCGGCGTCGTTTTCGGACGACTTCCGCGCCGGCCGTGCCGACACCGGCTGGCACCACGGGAACGACGTCTTCGCGCCGCTCGGTGCACCCGTCCTCGCCGTGACGAGCGGGACGCTGTTCCTGGTCGGCTGGAACACCATCGGCGGGAACCGGTTCTGGCTCCGCGACATGCAGGGGAACGAGTT
>DATAOL010000270.1:0-10630 GCA_036265755.1 Gaiellaceae bacterium
GACGAGGATCTGGGCACCGCCGCCAACCGGATCTACTACCTGGCCGTGCCGCCCTCGGCGATCGAGACGATCGTCGTCGAGATGGGCAAACGCCGCTCGGCGGAGGGATGGACACGCGTGATTGTCGAGAAGCCGTTCGGCTACGACCTCGAGACCGCGCAGCACCTCAACGAGGTCGTCCACGAGTACTTCGCCGAGGAGGAGATCTTCCGCATCGATCACTACCTCGGCAAGGAAACGGTCCAGAACATGCTGGTTCTGCGCTTCGCCAACGGAATCTTCGAGCCGATCTGGAACCGCCAGTTCATCGACCACGTGCAGATCACCGTGGCGGAGTCGCTCGGGATCGAGGGCCGCGCTGACTACTACGAGCGCGCCGGCGCCGTGCGCGACATCATCCAGAACCACCTGCTCCAGCTCGTCGCTCTCACCGCGATGGAGCCGCCGATCGACTTCAGCGCCGACTCGGTCCGGAACGAAAAGGTCAAGGTGCTGAAGGCCCTGCACACGCCCGGCCCGAAGCACGTCGTCCGCGGCCAGTACGGGCCCGGCTACATCGAGGGCGAAGAGGTTCGCGGCTACCGGGAGGAGGAAGGCGTCGGCGCGGACTCGATGACGGAGACGTATGTCGCCGCCAAGCTCTACGTCGACAACTGGCGCTGGGCGGACACACCCTTCTACGTGCGCACCGGCAAGCGGCTCCCACGCCGGGAGACGACGATCGCGATCCAGTTCAAGCGTGCGCCCCACCCGCCCTTCGAGCTCGACTCGGAGGACGCGCTGCGGCCCAACGTCCTCCTCGTGCATATCCAGCCCGATGAGGGCGTCTCACTCGCCGTCGGCGCCAAGGTGCCGGGCCAGGGCATGTCGATCCGGACGGTGCACATGGACTTCCTGTACGGCGGCGCATTCCGGACGGGTTTGCCCGAGGCCTACGAGCGCCTCATCCTGGACTGCATGCTCGGCGACGCGACGCTCTTCACCCGCGCCGACGAGGTGGAGGAGCAGTGGGCGCTCGTCGACGCGATGGTCGCGCCGTGGAAGCGCGACCGCCCCAACTTCCCGAACTACCAGTCCGGCACGTGGGGGCCCGCAGCAGCGGACGAGCTGATCCATCGCGACGGCCGCTCCTGGAGGCGGCACTGAAGGAGAACATCACCATCCGTGAGATCGAGCGCGAGCTGGGCCGGCTCCGCGAGCAGGCGACCGCGCCCGGCCACGCGCCCAATCTGCGCACGAGTGTCATGACACACCTCGCCTGGGTCCCCGAGCGCTGGGTCGATGCGGCGACCGACACGCTGGCGGGCATGGGCGAGCGCCATCCGTCGCGGACGATCCTGCTCTTCCCGCAACCGGACGAATCCCGGGACGCCCTCGACGGAGAGGTCGACCTGCGCTGCTTCATCCGGGCCGGAGAGCAGGGGCAGGTGTGCTCCGAGGTCGTCTCCATTCGCCTGTGCGGGCCCAGAGCGCAGGCTCCCGGCAGCGTGGCGACGCCGCTTCTCATACCTGATCTCCCCGTCTTCCTGCGCTGGCGCGGGGAGCCTGCGTACGGCGAGCAGGCGCTCGAGCAGCTGCTCGAAGTCGCGGACCGCCTCGTGCTCAACTCGGACGAGTGGAGCGACTGCGATACCACCTTCCAGCGGCTGCCGGAGATCTTCGACGCGATCGCGGTGTCGGACATCGCCTGGGCCAAGGTGCAGCCCTGGCGTGAGGCCTGCGCCGAGCTCTGGCCGGGGATCGCCGAGGCCTCGGAACTCCGGGTCGCCGGCCCACGCGGCGAGACGCTGCTCCTCCGGGGCTGGCTGCAGGCACGGCTCGGAAAGTCGCTCGAGCTCGAGCATGAGCCGGCCGGCGAGGTCGAGCTCGTCGCCGTCGACGGCGAGGAAGTGCCTTCCTCGCGGATCGAGCGTCGGACGGCCAGCGACCTCCTCTCCGACCAGCTCGAGATCTTCAGCCGCGACCGAATCTACGAGGAAGCGGTCCGCGGGCTCGCCGCGGTTCCGGCGTAGCGCTCGAGGGCCAGCGCCGCGCCCAGCACGAGCGGGTCGTCCCCCATCCGTCCCACGACCGACACCGACGCGGGAAGCCCCCCTTCCGCAGATCCGCACGGGAGGGCGAGAGCAGGCCAGCCGAGCACGTTGAACGGCTCGGTGAAGCGGAGAACAGTGGGCCGGAGCTCGCGTTCGGCCGTCGTGCGGGGCGGGGCGACCGTGCCGATGGTCGGGACGAGCAGTAGGTCGAAGCCCTCGAGTGCCTGGGCCGCCCGGCCGCGATACGCCTCCCGTGCAGCGGCGCTCGCCTCGTAGTCGTCGTCGGTGACTGCAAGCGCCCGCTCGACCTTCCGGCGGACGTTGGCGCCGTAGAGATCGGCGTGCTCGGCGAAGAGGTCGCGGTGCACGTCGGCGACCTCGCGCTGGAACGCGGGATCGATGTTCGCCGGCATCAGAGGGAAGCCGATCTCCGATCGCCGTGGGAAGCACTCGGCGGCTTCGGCGACGCGCGCACGCACGCCCGGATCGGCGTCCTCGAGCCACGCGACCGCCACACGGACGTCCTCGTGCGCGACGGGCGCGCCGGAGAGGGCGGGGGCAAGCGCCGTCATCACCGCCGCACAGGTCGCGACGTCCCGGCCCATCGGGCCGGCTGTGTCGAACGAAGGGGCAAGCGGCCAGCAGCCGTCCATCGGCACGAGGCCATGGCTCGGCTTGAAGCCGACGATCCCGCAGCAGGCGGCGGGTATGCGGATCGAGCCCGCCGAGTCGGTGCCGAGGGCCGCGTCGCAGAGGCCGGCGGCCAGGGCGGCTGCGGAGCCTCCACTCGAGCCACCCGGATAGCGATCGCCGGCCAGCGGGTTGCCCACGTCGCCGAAGTGCTCGTTCTCGGAGGTGATCCCGTAGGCGAACTCGTGCAGGTTCGTCTTCCCGACGATCCCATAGCCGGCCGCCTGGAGGCGCGAGACCGCGGTGGCCGTCTGCTCGGGCACATGGTCGGCGAAGATCGCCGAGCCGTACGTCGTCCGGATCCCGTCCGTGTCGAACAGGTCCTTCACGCCCAGGCGGATGCCGTCGGCGGCTTCGTCGACCTCGGTGATGAACGCGTTCAGGCCGGGCTCAGTAAACGGTGTCCCAGATCGCGGCGACGAGGATCGAGCCGCCGAAGAGCACGAGCACGAGGATGAAGAGGGCGATGCCCAGCTTGATGTTCTTGCGAGCGAGCTCGGGCTCCATCAGAGGAGGATCGGGTCGAGGGCCATCGCGACGAAGAGCAGCGCCAGATAGAGAAGCGAGAACGAGAAGAGCCGCCGCGCATTGGCTGAGGTCGTCTGCCTGCGAAGCACCAACGCGAGCGCGACGAACGCGAGCCCGAGCACGAGCGCCGAGCCCAGGTAGAAGAGTCCGAGCGTCTCCGAGAGGAACGGGAGCAGCGAGATCCCGACGAGGACGAACGAATACGCGACGATGGAGCGCGCCGTCTCCGCCTCGCCCTTGACGACGGGGAGCATCGGAACCCGCGCCGCTTCGTAGTCCCGTCGGATGAGTAGGGCGAGCGCCCAGAAGTGCGGCGGCGTCCAGAAGAAGACGATGAGGAAAAGGAAGAGCGCCGGGAGGGTCAGGTTGCCCGTCGCCGCCGCCCAGCCGACGAGCGGGGGCACGGCTCCGGCGGCGCCGCCGATGACGATGTTCTGCGGAGTCGAGCGCTTGAGCCAGCGGGTGTAGACCAGGACGTAGAAGAGATTCCCTGCGAGAGCGAGCAGCGCAGCGAGGACGTTGACGAAGCTCGTCAGGACGACGAACGAGAGCGCCGAGAGCGCAAGCCCGAACTCGAGCGCGCGCTCGGGTGGAATGCGGCCGGCTGCAACCGGGCGCTTGTCGGTGCGACTCATGTGGATGTCGATATCGCGGTCGAGTACGTGGTTGAGTGCGCTTGCCCCGCCGCAGGCGAGCGCGAGCCCGCCCATCGTCGCGATGAAGAGACCGAGGGGCGGAACGCCTCCCGCGCCGACGAACATCCCACCGGCTGCGGTGAGGAGCAGAAGCACCATGATGCGGGGCTTCGTGAGCGTCAGGTAGTCGCGCCAGGAGACCCGCGGCGCCGGCTCTCCGCCGCGTGCGCAGACGGCCGCTGCCACGCAGGACGCGACGAGTGCCGCGGCGCCGAGCGTCAGATGTAGGGCGACGGGTGCGCCGGCGAGCGCCGAGAGTCCTGCCAGCGCAAAGAGACCGAGTGCGGTGCTCGACGCAACGAGCAGCGTCCGCCGATTGCGGTGGGCGAACCGCGCGCAGAGGACGACCGCGGCGAGCAGCGCCAGCGTGATGTTGGCGACGACGTCGTGCGCGAGGCCCCATTCGCCGGTGGCGACGACGACGGCGACCCCGGTCGCCGAGGCGATCGAAAGGAGGCGCAGCCAGGGCCCGGGCGTCATGCCCGTCGCTCCTTCAGGCGCATCCGAATGTCACGCAAGGGCCGCGCGCTCGTCACGTACGGGACGCGGTCGAAGTTGTGCGGCGGCGGTGGGGACGTCGTGTACCACTCGAGCGTGTCGGCCTCCCACGGATCGGAGCCCACTCGACGGCCGGTGCGCCAACTCGCCACAGCGTTCCAGAGGAAAACGAGCATCGCCACGCCCATGAGGAGCGCTCCGACCGAGGAGATCGCGTTGTACCACTCGAAGAGCCCGCCTTGGCTGTACGTGTAGATCCGCCGCTGCATGCCCATGAGCCCGAGCATGTGCTGCGGAAGAAAGGCCGCGTTGAAGCCGATGAACATGAGCCAGAAGTGGATCTGCGCAAGTCGCTCGTTGTACATCCTGCCCGTCATCTTCGGGAACCAGTAGTAGATCCCGGCGAAGATGCCGAAGACCGTGCCGCCGAAGAGGACGTAGTGGAAGTGCGCGACGACGTAGTAGGAGTCGTGCACCTGGTAGTCCACCGGGAAGATGGCGAGGAGGATCCCCGAGAGGCCGCCCATGGTGAAGAGCCCGATGAAGCCGAGCGCGAACATGAGCGGAGCCTTGAAGATGAGCTGCCCGCGCCAGAGCGTCGCCAGCCAGTTGAAGATCTTCACCGCCGTCGGTACGGCGACGGTCAGCGAGGTCGCCGCGAAGAAGGCCTGCAAGTACGTGGGCAGCCCGACCGTGAACATGTGGTGCGCCCACACGAGCATGCTCGCGAACGCGATGCCGATCGTCGAGAACGCGACCGCCTTGTAGCCGAAGATCGGCTTGCGCGAGAAGACCGGGATCACCTCGGAGAGAATCCCCATCGCGGGCAGCACCATGATGTAGACCTCGGGGTGGCCGAAGAACCAGAACATGTGCTGCCAGAGGATCGGGCCGCCGTTCTCGGGCGCGTAGAACGACGTTCCGGCCTGGCGGTCGAGGAGGAGAAGGGTCGCGGCCGCGGCGATCGTCGGTAGGACGAGCACCAGCATGACGGCGTACGCCTCGATCGCCCAGGTGAAGAGCGGAATGCGCATCCACGTCATCCCGGGCGCGCGCATGTTGTGAATGGTGACGATGAAGTTGATCGCGCCGAGGATCGACGAGATTCCGGTCAGGTGGATGCCGAGGATCCAGAAGTCCTGCCCGTGCCCGGGGCTGTAGAGGTCCGATGAGCAGGGGGTGTAGGACGTCCATCCGCACTGCGCGCCTCCCTGGGTGGCGAGAAAGCTCGAGAGCAGGACGATGCCGCCGAGGAGGAAGAGCCAGTAAGAGGCGGCATTGAGCCGTGGGAAGGCCATGTCCCGCGCGCCGATCATGAGCGGGATGAGGTAGTTGCCGAAGCCGGCGAGGACCGGGACGACGAAGAGGAAGATCATCGCCGTCCCGTGCATGGTCACGACCTGGTTGTAGGCGCTCTTCGTCAGGAAGCCGGCGTCGGCGTGCGAGAGCTGGATCCGCATGAGCATCGCCATGAGGCCCGCCGCGAAGAAGAAGACGAACGACGTGACGAGGTAGAGAATCCCGATTCGCTTGTGGTCGACGGTGGTCAGCCAGCCGGTGACCGAGCCTTCCTTCCAGGTCGGGACGACGACTTCGGTGCGCGTCGCCATCAGCCGCCCCCTCCCGCGGGTGGCGCAGCGGTCGACAGCGTCTTCGACGACTTGATGTAGGCGATCAGCGCGTTGACCTGAGCGTCCGTCCAGCCGCGTCCGACCGCTGGCATGTAGCTATCGAACTGGGGCGTGTTCTGGCCCTCTTCACGGATGAGCGTGGACAGGCTGTCGAAGTTCGTGAGCGTTCCGTTTCCGGCAATGGCCGGCCCGATGTCTCCATCCCCCGCGAACCCGTGGCACTTGGCGCAGACCGTGTCCCATTGCTGCTTGCCGAGAGCGACCTGGGACTGGCCGGAGAGCTCGGAGACCTTCTGCTCGTACTGCCCTGACTCGAGCACCTGGACGTCCGTGTACATGATCGTGTGCTGGACGCCGCAGAGCTCGGCGCACTTGCCCTCGTACTCCCCGACCTTCGAAGGGACGAAGCGCAGGGTGTTCATCCGGCCCGGAATGGCGTCCAGCTTGCCGGTGAGCGACGGCACCCACCAGCTGTGGATGACGTCCGCGGCGTTCAGCCGGAGCTCGACCGGGCGGTCGACGGGCAGGTACAGCGTGTCGAACGAGAGCGCGCCCTTCGGATAGGTGTACTGCCAGTAGAACTGGTGCGCGTCTACCTGGACGACGAGCGGGTTGTCGTTCTCGACTCCGCGAGCCTGCACCGCCGGGATCCGCGTGAAGGCGAAGATCGCGAGAGCCGCGAGGATGACGGCGGGAACCGCCGTCCAGATGATCTCGATCCGGGTGTTGCCGTGGATCTGCGGGCCGTCGGCCCCGACGGGCGTGTCCCGGCGCCGGCGGAAGCGGACGATGAAGTAGATGAGCGCCGTCTCCACCAGCACGAAGACGATTGCGCAGACCGTGAAGACGATCCAGTAGAGGTGGCTGATGGCCTCGCCGCTCGGCGTCTCGGGGGTCGGGGGTCCGAAGCCGGCATTGCCGGCCAGCGCAGGGCCGACGGCAAGCAATGCCGTGAGCACCGCGAAAGAGACGGCGGCAACAAGCTTCCCGACCATCGAGCCGAGCCATTCTAGTGCGATGAATCCCCCGGAAGGGGGAGTTGCGCTTCACCCGTTTTGTGGTTCAGTGCGGATGAGGGATATACCTCGATCGAGGTGCTTCGCCGGGAGTGGAAGTAGGGTTGATGAGGGTTTCGCGCGCCGGTCGAGGGGGCGGGTCTAGGCTTCCGCCAGCGATGGAGGAAGCCTGGATCGTGCCCCTTCCGGCATCCGTGCAGGAGCCTTTCGAGGTTTTCGTGAACGGCGTGATGCAGGAGCGCGGCACCGATTATTCGGTCCGCGGACGCGAGCTTCGCTTCGACAAGCCGCTCGCGAAGGAGGGTCGGCTCGGCACGGTCCGCTGGCTTTCGATCTTCTTCGGCGTCGCCGGCACCTACAGGAAGAACGACAGCGTCGACGTCGTCTACGAGATGGGCGGGCGGCGAACCGTCATCAGCAGCCTGCCGATCATTCCACCCCCGCCGTCCGACCCCCTGGCCTAGCCCGAGTCGGGCCCGGCCTGCCTGCCGGCGAAGGAGCCCTTCCTCACGCCCCACGCACGTAGCGCAGAGCTCGACGCCGCGGATGCGGGCGAGGAGCCTGTAGATCTCGCAGCCCGCGCAGATCCCGGTTGTCGCGGCGCCGAGCGCGAGCGCCACGACGAGGAGCGCGAGCGTCCAGCCGAGAACCATGAAGCCGAGTGCGAGGGCGATCGAGGCCGCTCCGAGGAAGACGACCCCCACCTTGTTCGCGAAGTGCGGCGGACGGGAGTCCTCGATCGGGCCTTCACCGAGACGGGGCTGGACGAGCTCGAAGTACGCGAGGCATGGGAGTCACCTGCGGCGCCCGAGCGTGAGGCCGATGGCTAGCTGAGCGGCGAGGAGCACGAGCAAGGCCGCCAGCCGGTGAGGAAGGCGACCAGGGCCAGAGCTCCGATCACGGCCTGGTTGAAGCGCGGCGCCTGGGCGTCGATGACGTCGAGATCCCGGTAGGGATCGGCTGTGCGCAGATGCTTCATTTAGGAAAGCTTACTCGTGTCTGCGCGGCACGGCGGGCAGAACGAGCTCGAAACGGGCGCCGTGCGGGTCGGCGTCCGTGTAGAGGAGCTCGCCACCCTGCGCGTGCGCATACGACCGCGCGATCGCCAGGCCGAGCCCGGCGCCTTCCGTCCGCTTCGCGCGTGAAGCGGCGCTTCGGGTGAAGCGCTCGAAAAGCTGCGGGACGAATTCGGCCGGAACGCCGTCGCCGCTGTCCTCGACCGCAAGCCGGAAGTGCCGGTCCGGTTGGGCGGCCACGATGCGGATCGGCAGCGCGCCGTAGCGGAGCGCGTTGACGATCAGGTTCGAGACGATGCGGTCGAACGCGGTCGGGTCGGCCACCGCTTCTAGCTCGGAGGCGACGTCGACCTGGATCTCGCTCGACCGTTCGCCTCCGACCATCGCCACGAGGTCCTCGATTCTCGTCCGGACCGAAATCGCCTGCGGTTGCAGCACGACGCCTCTCGCCTCGAGGCGCGACAGGTCGAGCAGCTGGTCGACGAGTCTCCGCAGCCGGTCAGTGTGCTCGTAGAGCGTGCGGCGGAGCTCGAGAATCTGGTCGTTCTGGAGCTCGGGGCCGCGCAGCTGCAGCGTCGAGGCGATGCCGTGCACCACGGCGGCCGGTGTACGGAGCTCGTGCGAGGCGAGGGCGATGAAGTTGCTCTTCAGCTCGTCGACCTCGCGCAGCGTGTCGTGTGCGACGGCCTTCTCCAGGAAGACGGCCACGAGCACGCCCAGCGCCTCGAGGAGCATCAGCTGCTCCTCGTCGAGCTCGAACGACTCGCCGCCGTGGTCGGCGCTGAGGAAGCCGAGGCACCGGCCCCCCGTGAGCAGCGGGACGACGATCAGCGAGCTGATCCCGAACTCCGCGATCAGGTTCGGGGCGATTGCGCCGCTTCGGCCCACGTCCGCGAGGAAGACCGTCGTGCCGGTCTCGAGCGAGCGCTCGAAGAGCGGAAGGGCGGAGAGGGCGATCGGCTCGGTGGGCTCCTCCTCCGGCTCCATGCCGCAGCTTGCGAGTGGGACGACCTCTTCTCGCTCCGGCACCAGCTCGCCGATGCTGACGCGCTTGAATCCGAACGTCTCGACGACGCTTCTGCACACACGCAGGAGAAGGTCCTCGACCTCGTACGCCCCCTGAGCGGCGCCTGCCAGGTCGACCACAGCGCGCAGCTCGGGCGTCAGCTCGCGCACGTCTAGATGTTTACCGTGCTGGTTGAAATCTGCAACCTATGAAGAGAGAGTCATCTGGGCCCGAAGATCTTTCTGAGCAGGCGTTTGCCCGATTCGGTTCTCGCGCGGCTGGAGGCCTCGTTCGTCGTTCGACCTGACCCGCGCGGCGTTGCGGGCGTCGTGACGATCCCGGCCGATGTCGTCGACGAGGCGTTCCTGGACATGTGCGGACCGGAGCTTCGGGTCGTTGCGAACTTCGGCGTCGGTTACGACAGCGTCCACATTGCCGCCGCGACGGAGCGCGGCATCGTCGTCACGAACACGCCTGATGTGCTCACCGGCGCGACGGCGGAGCTCACCTTTGCGCTCCTGCTGGCGCTTGTCCGGCGCGTCGCGGAAGGAGACCGCCTGATCCGGCGCCGCGGAGACTGGGGGCTCGCCCCGACCTTCATGCTGGGCCATGGGCTGGAAGGCAAGACGCTCGGTGTGATCGGGCTGGGGCGGATCGGGCGCGAGGTGGCGCGCCTCGGCGAGGCGTTCGGAATGCGCGTCGTCCACACGCGCGGCTCGGGCCCGTACGAGGATCTGCCAATGGCGGAGCTCCTCGCGCAGGCGGACGTGGTGACGCTGCACGTCCCCCTCACCGCCGAGACGCGGCATCTGATCGGGCGGGATGAGCTCGAGCGGATGCGTCCGGCTGCGGTGCTCGTCAACGTCGCGCGCGGCCCGATCGTGGACGAGGAGGCGCTCGTGCGCGCGCTCGAGGTCGGGGCGATCGCCGGAGCCGCCCTCGACGTCTTCGAGGACGAGCCGCACGTCCACCCGGGCCTGCTCGCCCGGGAGAACGTCGTCCTCACGCCACATCTCGGCAGCGCCACGCTCGAGGCGCGCGAGGCGATGGGCGTGCTCTGCGCGGAGGCGCTCGAAGCCGTTCTCCTCCAGCACCGTCTGCCGCCGACCGCGGTCAACCCGGAGGCTTTGAATGTCGAATGACGAACCGCGGAGCGGACAGGCGCAATCGCTATCCTCAAAGCAGAGATCTCGAGTGCCCCAGGAGCAGCAGTTCGAAGACCTGAATTCCGGCTTCATCCAGGAGCTTTTCGAGCAGTACCTGCGCGCACCCGAATCGGTCGATCCCGCCTGGCGCGCGCTCTTCGAGCACTCCCCCGAGAAGCTCGAAGGAAGCGCCGTCGTCCAACGCGTGCGCGAGCTCTACCCGGACTCCGCGAACGGTGGCAACGGCGCCGCAGCACCGCCGGCCGCCGAGCCGCGGGCCCCGACGTCACAGCAGCTCGGAGCGGTGGCCGCCGCGATGGCGCTCGTGAAGGCGCACCGGATGCACGGGCACCTGGCGGCGCGGCTCGATCC
>DATAOL010000271.1:0-10109 GCA_036265755.1 Gaiellaceae bacterium
GCGGAGGACCTCGATCTCGGCCTGACCGGCCAGCAGTGGATCGTCCTCTCTTACTCCCTTGCGCTCGCAGCGCTCTACCTCGTCGGCGGAGCGATCGGCGACCGGTACGGAAGGCGGCCGACTTTCATCGCCGGGGCGCTCGGCTTCGCGCTCGCCTCGGCGTTTGCCGGCTTCGCGCCGACGGGCGGCATGCTCATCCTCGCCCGGACGCTGCAGGGGATCGCGGGCGCCTTCCTGACGACGAACTCGCTCGCGCTCCTGCGCGGCGTCTACGGCGACGAGGCGGGGCGGGCGATCGGGCTCTGGACCGCCTTTACGAGCGTGGCGACCGTCGCGGGCCCGCCGGTGGGCGGCGCGCTCGTCGAGTGGGTGTCCTGGCGCTGGATCTTCTTCATCAATCTCCCGCTCTCGGTCCTCACGGTCGTCCTGGCGAAGGCCGGCGAATGCAACGAGCAGAAGATGCTGCGCGTCGGCCGCCTCGACATCCCGGGCGCCGCCCTCGCCGCGATCGCGTTCGGCACGCTGACCTACGGATTGGTCGAAGGCCCGGACAAGGGGTTCGCCGACGTCTGGTGGGCGTTCGCCATCTCCGCCCCCGCCCTCCTCGGCTTCTGCCTGGTGGAGTCCCGGTCGAAGAACGCGATGCTGCCGTTCAGCCTGTTCAGGCGGCGGAACTTCGCCATGGCGAACCTGGAGACGTTCCTCGTGTACGGGGCGCTCTACGCGCAGCTCATCTTCGTCCAGCTGTACCTGCAGTTCATCGGGTTCTCGCCGTTCGAGGCCGCGCTCCTCGGCCTACCGGCCAGCCTGATCATGATCGCGCTGGCGGCTCGCTTCGGGAAGCTGGCGGACGAGCACGGGCCTCGCCTCTACCTCACGGTCGGGCCCTTCCTCGTCGGCATCGGGATCCTCCTGATCCTGCCGGTCACGTCGAGGAGCGACTTCTGGACGTGGGGCTTCGCCTCGGTCATCGTGTTCGCCTTCGGCCTCGCGATGCTCGTCGCCCCCATCACCTCGACGGCCCTCAAGTCTGCCCCGGCGGAACTCGCGGGAATCGCGTCGGGCGTGAACTCGACCGTTTCTCGCCTGGGAAACCTGATTGCGGTCGCGGCCATCGGCGTCGTCATCTCCCTCGTCTACGACTCGCAGGTCAGTTTTGGCGAGCCGCTGGCCAGGCACCAGGTCGACCCGGCGCTCCGTGACGCGTCGATCTCAGGCTTCCGGATGGGGATGCTGGTCGCAGCCGGGCTCGCCTTCGCAGGCGCCGCGGTCGCCGCGCTCGGGATCGTGAATCAGGAGGAAGCCCCGGCGGACGTCAGCGGACAGGCACCGGCGCCAGCCGGAAATTGAGCGCCGCCGCGCGCTCCTTCGCCTTCGCCACTGCCTCGTCGCGAGTCTCGCCGGCCTCGTAGAGGATCGCGAGCCGATAGCTCTGGGCGTCGTTCGTGCCCTGGGCCGAAAGCGGCAGGCCGGGCCGGACGAGCACTTCGAGGTTGTCGTCGGGGTCGGGCACGGCCTCGACGTACGCGTCGTCGAAGACACGCATCACGTAGCTGACCGCGACGCCGTCCGGAAGGCCCGTCTCCCACTTCGGATCGTCGCCGCACGCCAGCTCGAAGAGCGCGTCGTACGTGGAGCGTCCGTGCAGCGCCTGGACGAGCGGCGCGAACTGCGAGGCGATGCGGCCGTTCGCCTCGATGATCTGCGCAGGGGAGCCCTCCGAAACGAAGAACTCGACGTTGAAGAACCCGCCCTCGAAGCCGAGCGCCGGAATGATCCGCTCCGCGATGCCCGAGAGCTCGGCCTGCCGGTCGGCCGGAAGGCGAGACGGATACTCGAAGCGCTCGAAGCTGGGCGTGCCCTCGTACTTGACTGAATCCGTCACGCCGATCGTGGTCACACGTTCCCCGTGCACGTAACCCTCGAGCGTGACCTCGTCGCCGGAGAGCAGCTCCTCGCCGATGAAGCCGTGCGCGTCGGAGGGGTCGCCGCCTGCGAGCATGGCGATCTCGGCGTAGCGCGCGGTATAGAGATCGGCCTCGTGGAGCTTGTCCAGGTCGGCGAGGTCGTCGATCCGGCGCGCGTTCTGTGAGAGCCGCCCAACAACCGGTTTCGCGAAGAATGGCGGGTCGCAGGGACCTTCCCCGTCGAGGACGCAGAACTTGGGCGTCGATTCGGGGGCCACGAGCCTCTGCACATCGCGCGAGGTCGGCTTGTGCTGGAGCGCCAGAATGGAATGCGGCGTCGGCCCGGGGAGCCCTCGCCGCTCGGCGAGGATGGCGGCCAGAAGCGCGGACAGGTCTTTCGTGCCGATCACCCCGTCAGCGGGGACCGACTCACACGCCTCGAGGAACCCCACCGGATCGAAATCCTGGAGCTGGTCCAGGTCGGAGCCCTCGTAGCAAACCCGGTAGCGGTCCTCCAGCCCCGCGGCTCGGATGGCGACGATGTCCCGCTCCTGCGGGCAGAGGACGAGGATGTCTCTCATGCGCGCGACCCGCGCCTCGGCGCGAAGGCGAAATGGTACCCGCGTGGCCGTAAAGTAGGCGCGTGCTCCTGGCCCGAACCGATGTCGTCGGCAGCCTGCTGCGTCCCCAAGCGCTCCTCGAGGCGCGCCAGCGGCTCGATGCCGGAGACCTGACGGAGACCGAGCTCGCCCGGGCCGAGGACGCCGCCGTGGACGAGGCGCTCGCGCTCCAGGAGGACGTCGGCCTCGACGTCGTCACGGACGGCGAGATGCGCCGTCTCTCCTTCCAGAGCCAGCTTCCCGCGGCCGTCGAGGGCTTCGGCGACTGGAATCTCGACGCGTTCCTCTGGGGCGAGTGGCACAGCGACGATCTCGGGGACATGAACGTCGACCGACCTCCCCTGGCCGTGACGGGAAAGCTTCATCGGAGGCGGTTTCTGTCGGCGGCGGAATACACGTATGCGCGGGATCGAACCGACCGGCTGCTGAAGGTAACGCTCCCGAGCCCGTCCCTATTCGCCAATTTCTGGAATCCGGAGAGACCGCCCGAGGCGTACGCGACGCTCGAGGACTACCTCGGCGACGTCGCCGACATCCTCCGCGAGGAGGTGGACGAGCTGGTGCGCCTCGGAGCCCGCTACATCCAGCTCGACGCGCCCCACTATCCCCTCCTCCTCGATCCGGGCTACCGGGACTTCTACGAGAGCCGCGGCTGGCCGGCCGACCGCTGGCTCGAGCTCGGACTGGAGCTCGACAACCTCGTCATCGGAAACCATCAAGGCGTGACCTTCGCCATGCACCTCTGCCGCGGAAATCAGGCGAGCCGCTGGCTCGTGTCCGGCGGGTACGACTGGATCGCCGCCAGGCTCTTCCCACGCGTCAACGCCGAGCGGATCCTGCTCGAGTACGACGACGAGCGCTCCGGCTCGTTCGAGCCGCTCGCGGAGGTTCCGGAGGACAAGGTGATCGTCCTCGGCCTCGTGACCACGAAGAGTGGCAGGCGCGAGACCGTCGACGAGCTCGTCTCGCGCGTCAACGAGGCGGCGGCCTTCGTGCCGCTCGAGCGCCTGGCGATCTCCCCGCAGTGCGGCTTCGCGACGTCCATCCTCGGCAACGCGCTCACGCACGAGGACGAGCGTGCGAAGCTCGAGACCCTCGTCCGCACCGCCGAGCTGGTCTGGTCGGCGTGACCATCGCGCTGAACGGAGCGGACCTCACCGTCGAGGACGTCGTGCGCGTCGCGCGAAAGGGCGAGCCGGTGGAGCTGGCCCCGGACGCGGTGGAGCGCATGCGCGAGGCGCGGGCGCTTGTCGACCGAGTCGTCGCGCGTGGCGACGAGATCTACGGGGTGACGACCGGAGTCGGCGCGCGCAAGAAGGTACGAGTCCCACTGGAGGAGATTCCGACCTTCAACCGGCGGCTGATCGAGAACCACCGCATCAGCACGGGCGCCGACGCGCCGCCGGAAGTCGTCCGGGCGACGATGCTCCGCCACGCGAACGCGCTGGCAAAGGGGACCTCGGGTGTGAGGCCCGAGATCGCCGAGCGCATCGTCCGCGCGCTGAACGAGGACGAGCGCCCGCGCGTCCGCATGCTCGGCTCGATCGGCCAGGGCGACCTTGCGCCGATGGCCGACCTGGCCGCCGAGCTCTTCGGTGACGTCGAGCTTCTCGCCAAGGAAGGCATCGCCCTGGTCAACTCCAACGCGTTCTCCACCGGCCTTGCCGCCCTCGCGGTCGCGGACGCCGAGCGGCTCCTCGACACGCTCGACGTCACCGGCGCGCTCGACCTGGAGGCCTTCGCGGCCAACGTGACGATGCTGCACCCGTTGATCGCGGAGGTCCGCCCCTACCCCGGCCTCCGACACGCGCTCGAGCGCATCCGCGAGCTCCTCCAGGGCAGTTACCTCTGGGACGAAGGGTCGGCACGGAACCTCCAGGACCCCCTCACCTTCCGCTGCCTGCCCCAGATCCACGGTGCGGCCCGGGACGCGCTCGAGTTCGCAAAGGGACAGCTGCAGATCGAGCTGAACGCCTCCCAGGAAAACCCGCTGATCATCCCCGGCGAGGATCGGATCATCTCGGTTGCCAACTTCGACATCCTGCCGCTCGCCGCGGCCCTCGACTTTCTCCGCGTGGCCATGGCTCCCGCGCTGACGAGCGCGTGCGAGCGGCTGTTGAAGCTCCTGCAGGGCTTCCTCACAGGCCTCCCGGACGCGCTTGCACCGAGGCAGGGCCTCGCAGAGAACTCGCTCGGCGAGTTCGGGGTCGCTGCCCAGGCTCTCACGGCCGAGGCACGTCTCCTCGCACACCCGGTGTCCTTCGAGGTCGTGACGTCGCTCCACGCGGAGGGGATCGAAGACCGGATCACGATGGCGCCGCTGGCCGCGCGCCGCCTCGCGGAGATGGTCGAGCTCGGGGAACGCCTGGCCGCCATCGGCTTCACCGTCTCAGCGCAGGCGATCGACCTGCGCCAGCCGCCCGCGCTCGGAAAGGGAACGAAGCGTGCATACGAGCTCGTCCGCGAGCGTGTGCCGTTTATGGGCGAAGGCGATCCGCTGCCCGCCGATCTCGAGCCGCTGCGCGAACTGATTCTCTCGGGCGCATTCGTCGCCTAGACTGATTCGGTGGCCGGAGCCGGGCTTCTCGAGCGCCTCGAGCAGGGGCACGTCATCTGCGCGGAGGGTTACCTCTTCGAGCTCGAGCGGCGCGGCTACATCCAGGCCGGCGCGTTCGTCCCGGAGGCAGTTCTCGACCATCCGGAGAAGGTCACCGAGCTCCACCGGGAGTTCGTGCACGCCGGCTCCGACGTCGTCGAGGCGTTCACGTACTACGCGCACCGCGAGAAGATGCGGGTGGTCGGCAAGGAAGGCCTCCTCGAAGAGCTGAACCGAAACGCGCTCGCGCTGGCGAAGGAGGTCGCCGACGAGAACGGCACGCTCTTCGCCGGCGACATCTGCAACACGAACGTCTTCGATCCCGAGGACGACGAGTCCCGAAAAGCAGTGCAGGCGATGTTCGACGAGCAGGTCGGCTGGGCCAACGAGGCGGGCGTCGACTTCATCATCGCCGAGACGTACTCGTACGTCGAGGAGGCCCGCATGGCGCTGGAGACGATCAAGGCAGCAGGGCTTCCAGCCGTCGTGACGATGTGCATCCACCAGGAGCCGATGACTCGCGACGGCTACACGCCCGCCGATGCCTGCGCGTTGCTGGAGGAGGCTGGCGCCGACGTCGTCGGGCTCAACTGCATCCGCGGTCTCCCCACGACGATGGCCCTTCTCCCCGCCATTCGCGAGCAGGTGTCGGGCCACGTTGCTGCGCTGCCAGTCCCTTACATGACCACCGCGGACATGCCGACGTTCCAGAGCCTGCGGCACCCGCGCCACGAGGGCATGCTCTTTCCAACCGCACTCGAGCCCTTCGAGTCCACGAGGTACGAGGTCGCCGACTTCGCGCGAGAGGCGGACGCCCTGGGCATTCGCTATCTCGGTCTCTGCTGCGGGAACTCCTCGTATCTGACGCGGTCGCTCGCCGAGGCGCTCGGCCGCACGCCGCCTGCGAGCCGCTACTCGCCGGACATGTCGAAGCACGCCTACTACGGCAGCGACCCGCTTCTGAAGCCGGTCAGCGTCGACTTCGCCGACCAGCTCTGATCCGCGCGGCGTGATCCCGGTCCTCATCGACTGCGACCCCGGGCAGGACGACGCGCTGGCGCTTCTCCTCGCGCTCGGAAGCCCTGAGGTGCGCGTCCTCGGAGTGACGACCGTGGCGGGCAACCAGACCCTCGACAAGACGACCGCGAACGCCCTCCGCGTCCTCGAGCTCGCCGGCCGCGAGGACATTCCGGTCGCCGCCGGGGCGGACGGCCCGCTCGCTGGGGAGCTCGTGGTCGCGGCCGATGCCCACGGGGAAACCGGGCTCGACGGCGTCGACCTGCCTCCACCGAGCGCGGAGCCGGTGGCCGACCACGCTGTCGACTTCATCGCCGCCGTCCTGGAGAGATCCGAGGAGCCGGTCACGCTCGTTCCGCTGGGGCCGCTGACGAACGGCGCTCTCCTACTCGCGCGCCATCCCGAGGCCGTCGAGCGGATCGCGCGCATCGTCCTCATGGGCGGCGCGATCCGGGAGGGAAACCAGACGCCCTCGGCCGAGTTCAACGTCTGGATCGACCCCGAGGCCGCCGCGCGCGTCTTCGAGAGCGGGCTCGACCTCACCATGGTCGGCCTGGACGTGACCAACAAGGCCGTTCTCCGCAACGAGGACGCAGCGGGCTTGCGCGGCAGCGGGCCCGTCGGCGACGCGGCGGCAGCGATGCTCGAGTTCTACCTCGGCTTCTACAACGAGGCCTACGAGCACGGCGGCGCCCCGATCCACGACGCGCTCGCGATGGCCTACGTCTTCAGGCCCGAGCTTCTCACCGTCGAGGACCGGCACGTCGTCGTCGACACGACCGCCGGGCCGTGTCGAGGACGCACTGTAGTGGACATGCGGAGGCGGACGAAAGGGCCGGCGCCCAACGCCCATGTGGCGGTCGGCGTTGGCGTGGAGGGCTTCCGCGCCCTGCTTCTCGAGCGACTCGGCGCCTTCTCCCCAACTTCCCCGGAGGCATCCCGTCGAAGTTCGTGAGACGAACGGCGCGTCGTTGATTATGGCCGTGCGATGAGCTATAAGCGGGCGTTCCGGGCGAAACCGAAGGTCGCACCCTGGCGGAAGGAGAGAGTCCGTAATGGATGACACGCAGCGTCGCGTCGACGCCATCCGTAAGCAGCGTTCAGAGCTCGAAAACCACATCATCGACGAGTACAGCGCGGGGAGGATCACGCGGCGGGAGTTCGTCCGCCGGGGAAGCGTCGTCGGCATGTCCATCCCACTGGTCTCGTTCCTCGCGGCTGCGTGCGGCGGCGGTAGCAGCGGGGGCACGGAGGCGACGAGCGGCGGCTCGCAGACGACCTCCGGCGCGGTCAAGCCGGGCGGCAACATCCGTGTCGCGCTGATCCAACCATCGACCGAGCCGAACCCTCTCATCGTCAAGGACGAGGGCGGAGCCGGTCTCCTCGGCTCCACAGGCGAGTTCCTTTCCTTCTCGAATGACAAACTCGAGCTCGAGCCGCGGCTTGCCGAGAGCTGGTCGCCCAACGGTGACGGCACGGAGTGGACGTTCAAGATCCGCCAGGGCGTCCAGTTCCACAGCGGCAAGACCATGACCGCGAACGATGTCGTGACGACGTTCGAAGGGCTCGTCGATCCGAAGAATGCGTCCAACGCGCTGTCGGCGTTGGGTGGGGTGCTTTCGCCCGGGAACACCGAGGCACCCGACGACGCGACCGTGGTCTTTCACCTCGACGCGCCAAACGGGAACTTCCCCACGCTCGTCAGCTCGGCCAACTACAACGCGATCATCATTCCGGCCGACCTCGATCCAGCGGACTGGGGGAAGACGTTCGACGGCACGGGGCCCTTCAAGCTGGACAGCTTCACGCCCAAGGTCGGCGCGAAATTCGTTCGCTACGACGGCTACTGGGGCGAGAAGGCGAACCCTGACGGGTTCGAGCTCAAGTTCTACGGCGAAGAGGGCCCGATGATCGTCGCATTCCAAGGCGACGAGGTGGATTTCGTCGAGCACTTCTCGGTCTCGGGCGGTCAAGCGCTCCTGTCAGACCCGAACGCACAGGTGATTGCGGTCAAAGCATCCACGCACCGCGAGCTTCACATGCGAACAGACAAGGATCCGTTCACGGACAAGCGCGTGCGTCAGGCAATCGCGCTGTCACTTGACCGAAACGCGATGGTCGACGGGCTTTGGGACGGCAAGGCGGATCTCGGCAACGACAGCCCCTTTGCGCCGGCCTATCCGTCGACGGACACGAGCGTCGCGCAGCGGCAGCAGAACATCGACCAGGCGAAGCAATTGCTTTCCGATGCAGGAATGGCTGACGGGTTCACCGTCGAGCTCCAGACGTGGAACGGCTTCGAGATCCCCGACCTCGCGCAGCTCGTCAAGCAGTATGCGTCGGAGATCGGCGTGACCGTCAACGTGAAGATAGTGGGTGACGATACGGCGTACTACGGCGACGCGGTGTTCGGGAAGTCCATCTGGCTCGACTCGGTCATGGGCATCACGGATTACGGCCATCGGCCGGTGCCAAACGTGTTTCTCTCGTCCGTCTACACGAGCAAGGGCACCTGGAACGCGGCTCATTTCAAGAACTCCCAAGCCGACGATCTGATCGCCCAATACATCGCAGCTCTCGACCTCGACTCACAGCGCGCCGCAGCCAAACAGATCGAGGAACTGCTGCTCGACGAGACGCCAGTCTCGATCCCGTACTTCTACAACTTCCTCTCGGCGGCCAAGCCAACTCTGAAGAATGCGGTCTCGGCCGCGACCGGTCAGTTCGACCTCTCGAAGGCCGGTTACACGAGCTGATCCAGGACGACAATGCGGCCGGGGCTTTGGTCCCGGCCGCATGATCCCTAATCTTAGGAGCGCCGATGGGGCGATTCCTCCTCACCAGGCTCGGTCTCGCGGTCATCACGTTGTTCCTCCTCAGCGTGTTCGTCTTCCTGGGCGCGAACTTGCTTCCCGGCAACGTCGCCCGGCGCAAGCTCGGAAACCTCGCCGACCAGTCCGCGGTCGACCAGCTCAACCACCAGCTCGGAACGGACAAGCCGATCCTCGTCCAGTACTGGAACTGGATCACCGGCCTCCTTCACGGGGATCTCGGCACCTCTCTCTCCTACCAGCTTCCGGTGAGCCAGCTGATCGGCCCGGCGCTCACGAACTCCGTCAAGCTCGCCGCGTTCGCCTTCGTCATGGTCGTGCCGCTCGCAATCGTCGGAGGCGTCGTCGCGGCACTGAAGCGCGACCGACTCACCGACCGGATCATCACCGTCGGTGGGCTCTCGCTCGCCGTCGTACCCGAGTTCGTCACGGGGATCATGCTGATCCTCGTCTTCGGGCTCTGGCTCGGCCTCTTCCCGGTGAGCGCGAACGCGCCGGACGGGAGCGACATCCTCACCCAGCTCAAATACCTCTTCCTCCCCGCGCTCACGCTGGTGATCGTCCTCTTCGGTTACATCAGCCGGATCACCCGAGCCGGCACGATCGAGGCGCTCGACGCGGACTACACGCGCACGGCCATGCTCAAGGGCCTGCCGCGGCGCACCGTCGTGCGCCGGCACGTGCTTCGCAACTCGCTCCTGCCGACGATCGCCGTCATCGCAACGCAGACCGGCTATCTCATCGGCGGTCTTGTGGTCATCGAGACGCTCTTCAACTATCCCGGCATGGGCCGGCTCATCTTCACTGCGGCCAACGACAAGGACTTCCCGCTCCTCGCCGCGAGCGTCCTCATCGTCGGCATCGTCTTCCTCGTCGCCACTTTGCTCGCCGACATCGCCTATTCACTCCTCAACCCGCGCATCCGCTACGCCGCCGCCGAATGACGACGATCGACGAGCAAGCCGCCCCGATCGCGATCCCGCTCCGCCCGGACGAGACCAAGGTGGAGCGCAATGAACGCCTGCGCCTCCTCGTCCGGTCGCCGACGTTCCTGATCGGCTGCGTCCTCGTCGGCCTCTGGGTCGCCTGCGCGATCTTCGGGAATCTGATCGCTCCCCACGACCCCATAGCGCCGGAC
>DATAOL010000272.1:0-18035 GCA_036265755.1 Gaiellaceae bacterium
CCTCGGCCTCCTGCGGGAAGAGGAGGGGCTCGCTGCTCGGGTCCTCGAGAGCCTCGACATCACCGTCGAGGAGGTCCGCGCGCAGGTCGCGCGAATCGTCGGCCAGGGCGACGAGGTGACGACGGGCCAGATCCCGTTCACCCCGCGCGCCAAGAAGGTCCTCGAGCTCGCGCTGCGCGAGGCGCTCTCCCTGGGGCACAACTACATCGGCACGGAGCACATCCTGCTCGGGCTCGTGCGCGAGAACGAGGGTGTCGCGGCGCGCATCCTGCTCGACTTCGACGCCGACGCCGAGAAGATTCGCAATGAGATCATCCGGATGCTCTCCGGACCCGGCCGCCGGCAAGGCGGGGGAGGCGGCACCACCGGCGAAAAGACGAAGAGCTCGAAGCTTCTCGACCAGTTCGGCCGCAACCTCACGCGCCTCGCCGCCGAGGGCAAGCTCGATCCCGTCGTCGGAAGACAGACCGAGATCGAGCGCGTCATGCAGATCCTGTCGCGCCGGACGAAGAACAATCCGGTGCTGATCGGCGAGCCCGGCGTCGGCAAGACCGCCGTCGTCGAGGGCCTTGCCGCACGGATCAGCGGGAATCAGGTGCCCGAGCTCCTCAAGGGGAAGCAGATCTACACCCTCGACCTGGCGGCTCTCGTCGCCGGTTCGAAGTATCGCGGTGAGTTCGAAGAGCGCTTGAAGAAGGTCATGAAGGAGATCACCCAGCGCGGCGACATCATCCTGTTCATCGACGAGCTGCACAACCTCGTCGGTGCGGGTGCCGCCGAGGGCGCGATCGACGCGGCCTCCATCCTGAAGCCGGCGCTGGCCCGCGGCGAGCTGCAGACGATCGGCGCGACCACGCTCGACGAGTATCGCAAGTACCTCGAGCGAGACGCCGCTCTCGAGCGCCGCTTCCAGCAGATCAAGGTCGACGAGCCGTCCGTGGACGACACGCAGCAGATCCTGCGGGGTCTGCGCGATCGCTACGAGGCGCACCACCGCTGCACGATCACCGACGACGCGCTCCGCGCGGCCGCGGTGCTCTCCGACCGCTACATCCAGGACCGCCACCTGCCCGACAAGGCCATCGACCTGATCGACGAAGCCGCGTCGCGCATGCGCATCAAGACCATGACCGCGCCGCCTCGCCACCGCGAGCTCGAGGAAGAGATCGAGCGCGTCCGCGAGGAGAAGGAAGCCGCCATCGAGGCGCAGGAGTTCGAGAAGGCCGCGAACCTCCGCGACAAGGAGCGCAAGCTCTCGCAGAAGAAGCGCGACCTCGAGGAGAAGTGGCGCAACTCGGAGCAGGTCGAGCAGCCGGAGATCGGCGAGGAGGAGATCGCCGACATCGTCTCGATGTGGACGGGCATCCCGGTCTTCAAGCTCACCGAGGCCGAGTCGCAGAAGCTCATCCGCATGGAGGACGAGCTCCACAAGCGCGTCATCGGCCAGAACGAGGCGATCGTCGCCGTGTCCAAGTCGATTCGCCGCGCGCGGGCCGGCATCAAGGATCCCAAGCGGCCGACTGGCTCGTTCATCTTCCTCGGCCCCTCCGGCGTGGGGAAGACGGAGCTCGCCCGCACGCTTGCCGAGTTTCTTTTCGGCGACGAGGACGCGATGATCCAGGTCGACATGTCGGAGTACATGGAGAAGCACTCCGTGTCCCGGCTCGTCGGCTCGCCTCCGGGCTACATCGGCTACGACGAGGGTGGGCAGCTCACGGAGGCCGTGCGCCGCAAGCCGTACTCCGTCGTCCTCCTCGACGAGGTCGAGAAGGCCCACCCGGACGTGTTCAACATCCTGCTCCAGATCCTGGAGGACGGGAAGCTCACCGACGCCCAGGGCCGCAAGGTCGACTTCCGCAACACCATCGTGATCATGACCTCGAACATCGGAGCCGCGACGATCTCCAAGAACCAGTCGCTCGGCTTCACCGTCGGGGACGAGACAGGTCTGTCGTACGACGACATGAAGGACCGGATCATGGGTGAGCTCAAGAAGGTCTTTCGCCCCGAGCTTCTCAATCGCATCGACGAGGTGATCGTCTTCCACAAGCTGACGAAGGACGAGATCAAGACGATCGTCGACCTGATGATGAAGCGGCTGAAGGAGCAGATGGGCGAGCACGAGGCCGCCATCGAGCTCACCGAGGAAGCAAAGGAGCTGCTCGTCGACAAGGGTTACGACCCCGCGATGGGCGCCCGCCCGCTGCGCCGGGCGATCCAGCACTACATCGAGGATCCCCTCGCCGACTTCGTCCTCGGCCGCACGCTCAAGCCCGGTTCGACGATCATGGTCGACCGCAAGGACGAGGAAGACGTCAACATCTCGGTCATCGAGGCGCCTGAGCAGCCGGAGCCCGAGAAGGTCACGGTTCCGCCGGAAGAGCCGTCCGCCGAAGCCGGCGACGACGAAGAGCGCGACGACGAATAGCCGCCTCGACGGCTGACGGTTGATCCCCCGGCTCGTCCGCGAGGAGGACTGGGCGCTCACCCGCGATGCGAGGCTGCGGGCCCTGGCTGATGCGCCGGACGCCTTCCGGAGCAGAGTCGCCGACGAGAGTGGCTTCGACGTGGCGGAGTGGCGCAGGCGCGCGGCTCCCAGCGAGCGCCAGGTCTGGTTCGCCGTCGAGGAAGACGGCCGCTTCGTCGGCGTCGTGCGGATCGGCCTTCGCCGAGCCCGATCCGGGCCTTGCGTGCCTCTTCTCCATGTGGGTGGAACCGGAGAGGCGGCGCGCGGGAATGGGGCGCCTGCTCGTGGAAGCGGCCGTCGGCTGGGCCGCCGATCGAGGTGCGCACTCCGTCGAGCTCGAGGTGAACGAGGCGGCGGCTTCGGCCCGGGGCCTCTATGAGGCTTGCGGCTTCGTGCCGACCGGCCGCACGCGGCCTCTCTCCGCCGACGAGGGCACGACCGCGATTCAGATGGTGCGCGACATCGAGAGGTAAGAAGCGGAACAATGCCGCCACTAACGAGGAGAGCACATGCAGGCCAAGATCAAGGAGAAGCGGGAGGTTGCGAAGGGGACCTTGATGGTCACCTTCGACCTCCTCGGCGAAGAGGTCGACTTCACGCCAGGCCAGTACTTCTGGGTCGAGCTCCTCGACCCGCCGTACGACGACGAGAAGGGGCCGCGGCGCCACATCAGCGTCGTCACCTCGCCCACGGAGAAAGGCGTGCTCGGCCTCGCCACGCGCTTGCGCGACACGGCCTTCAAGAAGTCGCTCGCCGAGCTCCCCGAGGGCGCGCCGGTGGATGTCGAGCAGCCGAAGGGGAGCTTCCTTCTCCCCGAGGACGCGTCCAAGGACTATGTCTTTCTTGCAGGCGGGATCGGCATCACGCCGTTCCGCTCCATGCTTCGCTACATCGCGGACAAGGGGCTCGGCGACTACCGGATCACGCTGGTCTACTCGAACCGGGACCGGGAGTCGGCGGCGTTCTTCGACGAGCTGCAGGAGCTCGAGGGCCGGCTCTCCGGGCTCCGAGTCGTGTTCACGATGGACGAGGATCCGGGCTGGGACGGGGAGAACCGCCGGATCGGTCCCGAGATGCTGGAGGACGTGCTCGGCGGCGACCTGTCCTCCTTCCAGTTCATGATCGCGGGGCCGCCCGGGATGGCGAAGGCCGTCGAGGCTGCGATCCTCGAGGCCGGCGTGCCCGAGGATCAGGTCGAGTCGGACTCCTTCAGCGGCTACTAGGCCGGCAATGAAAGTCGCCGTCGTCGGCGGGGGAGTCGTCGGGCTTTCGTGCGCCTTCGCGCTCAGCCGCGGCGGCGCGGATGTCACCGTGTACGAGCGCGGCCGCGTCGGAGAGGGATGCTCTCGCGGAAACACCGGCTGGATCTGCCCGGCACTCTCGGCGCCGCTCCCCGCTCCTGGCGTCATGGGCGGGGCGCTCCGCGGCATGTTCCACCGTGACAGCCCGCTGCTGATCAGCCCGCTCCTCGGACCGTCCTTCCTCCGCTGGTCGTGGGATTTCTGGCGGGCCTGCACGCCCGAGCGCTACCGGGCCGGGCTCGAGGCCACGGTTGCGCTGACGAAGTCAGCGTTCGCCGACTACGACGAGCTGCGCGCCGCGGGCGTCGAGTTCGAGCTGCACTCCACCGGGATGCTCGTGGCGGCGCTCACCCAGCCTGGCCTCCACGAGTTCGAAGCCATGCTCAACGAGGCCGTCGAGGCCGGTTACGAAGGGCCGGTGCGCCTGGTTTCGGGCGACGAGGCGAGGGAAATCGACCCCGCCCTCTCCGATGCCGTCATCGGCGGCGTGCATTCGCCGAGCGAGCGCTACGTGCGGCCCGAATCCGTCTCCCGCGGCCTGGCCGACTGGCTGCGGGCCAACGGCGAGACCGTGGAGGAGAACGCCGAGATCGAGAGCGTCGACGAGGTGGACGCCGACGCGGTCGTGGTCGCCGCAGGTGCCTGGTCGGGCCGGTTGCTGGACGATGCGGCCTTCCCAATGGAAGCCGCGAAGGGCTACAGCATCACGGCGAAGAGCGCCGGTTCCGTTCCAAGGCACGCGCTCTACCTCGCCGAGGGCAAGGTCGGCACGAGCACCTACGGAGACAGCCTCCGGATCGCCGGCATCTTCGACCTCACCGGCATCGATGAGTCCCTGAAGCGCAAGCGGATCGACGCGATCGTCCGCTCCTCCGCCGCCTTCCTGAAAGACTGGGAGCCGGAGGAGATCGAGCTCGAATGGGCGGGCCTGCGGCCCTATCCCTCCGACGGCCTGCCGGTCATCGGCCCTGTGCCGGGCCGCGAGCGGCTCTTCGTCGCCACCGGCCATGGGCGTATGGGGATCACTCTCGCCCCCGTCACCGGGAAGCTCCTGGCGCAGGCGATCCTGGAAGGCACCTCGCCGCCGGAGCTCGAGCCTTTCCGCAGCGAACGTTTTTCGTAGTGGGACCTCATCACCAGTTTGGCCGTACCTAAAGAGGGTGCGCTCCCTCCTCTTGGCCGTCTTTCTCGTCGTCAGCGGAGCCGGCTGTTCGGGGAGCGACGAGGGTCCATCGGGCAATCCGTCCTTTGGAGTGCCGGAGCTGGTGCCGGCCCCGGCCCATCTTCTCGCTCGCTGTCTGCGAACGGCCGACGCCGTCGGCTATCCGGTTCCGTGTCCGACACGGGTGCCCGCGGGCCTCTTGGCGACCCAGAGCGTCGGGGGCTGTCGGCTCGAGATCATCGGGCCCGGCGGGATTGGGGCGTGTTCGCATTCGTGGCGCGGCTGGGTGGTCGGGTCGAGCGAGACCAACGATCAGCATCTCGTGCTCGTCGCCTCCCCGCGCCCGCTCGACGATCCGGCGAAGGTGGTCAACGGTCCCGCGTGGTATCCGGGCGCGCGCGTTCGCTTGCTGAGCGGGATCACGATCAAGGGACGGCCGATGCGCGCCTTCTACGTCTCCCCGGACACCAATGAGGGCAGTGCCTTTGCCCATCACGTCGTCCTGATCTGGACCGTTGGCGATCACACCTACGGCGTAGGCTTCCACGACGTGGCGGGCGTTCGTGCGGCGTTCGCTCTGGACGTCGCACTGGCGCGGGCGATCAGGCTGGTTCGGCCACGTCGACCGGAGTGACACCGTGCCGCATCCAAACGTTCGGCTCGACGTATCGGCCGACGCCGCTCTCGAACCTCACCGGCACGAGCGCCCCGGGCACGATGTACTCGCCGTCCTGCGGGAACGACATGCCGGTCCACTCCTCCCACTCGGCGACTGAGCCGCTGATGTCGAGGGAGCGTTGCGCAACGGCGAGGATCTCCGCCCCGAGGCGGGCGTGCAGGCGGATCCAGGGGTCGAAGGGCAGCCCGTCCTTGCGCGTCCAACTCATGTAGTCCTCGGTCGGGATGAGCGGGTAGCGATCCTTCCAGGTCGGCCGCACGGGCGCGAGGAGGCACTCGAGGCCGGCTCGCCCGGCGGTGGCCGCCATCCCTTCGATGATGTGGCCGGAGAGGCCGCGTCCCTGCTGACGGGGGTCGACGACGGCCACCAGCGCGCAGAGAACGTTCGCCGCGTCGCCCTCGTCGAACGCTCCGGTCAGGACGTCCACGACCCCGCCCGACAACGTGTCGTTGCGGCCGTCCCACGAGACCGGGATGGTGCAGCCTCGCCCGAGCACGACGTCCCTGGCGGAGTCGAAGAGCACGAGCTGGAAGTCGGGAAACCGCTCGTGCAGCAGCGGCCACCGCTCGACGACGACGTCGTCGTGATGGATGAACTCGGGCCACGGATCGGCGAGCTCGTCCAGGCGTTCGAAAAGGTCGGGCCGCTCCGCGTCGGTGAAGATCTGTGCCCGCATCGTCGCGAGATTCTCCCAGGAGCCGGAACCGTCGGACCGTAGCCCTACGATGGGACACCCATGGCAAAGGCCGCGGCAATCCAACATGCCTGCACCGAATGCGGGTACACGACCGGGAAGTGGCTGGGGCGCTGTCCGTCGTGCGGAAGCTGGGGGAGCCTGGTCGAGGAGCGGATCGCCGCCGCGCCGAAGGCGGCGGCCGCGGCAGCCGTACGGCCGTTGCTCCGCCTCGTCGACGTGGAGGCAGCGGACGCAGAGCGGATCCCCACTGGCGTGGCCGAGCTCGACCGCGTGCTGGGCGGCGGGCTCGTCCCGGCGAGCCTCGTGCTCGTGAGCGGCGACCCCGGGATCGGGAAGTCCACGCTCCTCCTCATGGCTCTGCGCTCGCTCTCCGCCGAGCGCCGTGTCCTCCTCGTCACCGGTGAGGAGTCGGCCGCTCAGGTGAAGCTCCGCGCCGACCGGCTGGGCGGAGGCGCGGGCGTGCAAATCCTGGCGGAGACGAACCTGGACGAGGTCTGCGCCACCCTGGAGGCCGAGCGCCCCGAGGTCTGCGTCATCGACTCGGTGCAGACGCTCTACGCCCCCGAGCTCGGCTCGGCGCCCGGCTCAGTCGCCCAAGTGCGCGAGGCGGCAGGGCGCATGCTTCGAGTGGCCAAGGAACACGGGATCGCGACGTTCCTGGTCGGGCACGTGACGAAGGAGGGTGCGGTCGCCGGCCCGCGCGTTCTCGAGCATCTCGTCGACTGCGTGCTCCAGTTCGAGGGCGACCGCTACCGGTCCCACCGAGTGCTCCGAGCCGTCAAGAACCGCTTCGGCTCGACGAACGAGCTCGGTGTCTTCGAGATGACCGGCGCCGGGCTCGAAGGAGTCGAGGATCCGTCGGAGATCTTCGGGCGGTCGCAGGACGACCAACCCGGGTCGGCGGTGGTGTGCGCGCTCGAGGGAACGCGACCCCTCTTGCTCGAGATCCAGGCGCTCGTCTCGCCGAGCGACCTCGCCATGCCGCGTCGGGTCGCGACCGGTGTCGACCCGAAGCGGCTCTCGATGATCGTCGCCGTGCTCGGCCGGCACGCGGGCGTGGCCCTCGGCCAGGCCGACGTCTTCGTCAACGTGGCCGGCGGTGTGCGCATCGACGAGCCCGCTGCCGATCTCGGAATCGCCCTCGCGATTGCCTCCGCGGCACGCGGAATCCGCGTTCGGGACGGCCTCGCGTGCTTCGGGGAAATCGGCCTGACCGGCCGCCTGCGGCCCGCGGGTCAGGCCGACAGGCGACTTGCCGAGTGCGCGAAGCTGGGCTTTTCCGCCGCGATCGTTCCGGACGGCACCGAGCCCCGTGGCAAAATGCGATTGACGGCAGCGGAGACGCTGCGCCAAGCGATCTCGGCGGGGCTCGATGCGAGCGGATCCTCGGACGGATAAGAACTTCCTCTCGGCCCTCAGCGAGGTTGCGCCTGGAACCTCCCTCCGCGCCGGGATCGACGACATCATCCGCGCCGAGCTCGGCGCGCTCATCGTCATCGGCGACCCGAACGCCTTGTCCTTCCTCTACTCGGGCGGGATGCGCCTCGACCTTCCGTTCACCTCTCAGCTCCTCTACGAGCTGGCCAAGATGGATGGCGCGATCATCCTCAACGAGCAGGCGCAGAAGATCGTGTATGCGAACGTCCAGCTCATGCCCGACCCCTCGATCGCCTCGGACGAGACGGGCACGCGGCACCGGACCGCCGAGCGCGTCGCGAAGCAAACGGACGCCCTCGTCATCTCCATCTCGCAGCAGCGGGAGACTGTCACCGTCTTCGTGCACGACCTGCGCTATCAGCTCGGCGAGATCTCGGATGTCCTCGCACGCACGAACCAGGCGCTCGGAACGCTCGAGACCTACCGGCAGCGGCTCGACCAGGGCCTGACACGCTTGACCGCGCTCGAGTTTCAGAGCGCCGTCATGCTGGACGACGTCCTCGTCGTCGTCCAGCGCGCCGAGATGACGACGAGGATGGCCGAGGAGATCGAGCGCAACTGTGTCGAGCTCGGCGGAGAGGGCCGGCTGATCCGCATGCAGCTCGACGAGCTCTTGGAGGACGTCCCGCGCGACAAAGCATCCGTCGTCTACGACTACGAGCCGACCGGCGACACCACCAAGGCCGCCGACGTGCTCGAGCGGCTTGCCAGCCTCGAGCACACGCAACTGCTCGAGTTCGAGGAGCTGGCCGAGGTGCTGGGCTATCCGCGGGAGACCAATCCGCTCGACTTCGGCGTGCAGCCGCGAGGCTACCGCGTGCTCTCGCGCATCCCGCGCCTTCCGGACACGGTCATCCGCCACCTCGTCCACGACTTCTCCTCCCTCGACGCTGTCATTCGCGCGAGCCATCGAGACCTCGAGGCGGTCGACGGCGTCGGTTCGGTGCGGGCGCGCGAGATCCGCGAGGGGCTTCGACGGCTGCAAGAGCACAATCTCGTCGACCGCTATTTGCAGCTTTAAGCCGCGGTTTGAGGCACGCCTGAGTCTAAAAAGGCCCGCAATCGGGCACAAAATCCCTGGAAACTTGGCGTTTTAAGCGCATTTTCGATACAATGGCTGGGTTCCGCAGGCATCTGGCGCGGCTTTTTTTGGGCCCGGGAAGAGGAGGAGAGCTTGTACAAAGTCGGCGATAAGGTCGTCTATCCCCACCACGGCGCTGGCACCGTGGTCAAACGGGAGAAGCGCACCATTCTGGGGCAGGAGCGCGAGTATCTGACGATCAAGATCCTGCACAACGACATGACCGTCAACGTTCCGGCGGAGAACGCCGAGCGCGTCGGTCTCCGTAAGGTGATCGACGAGGAGATGGTCGAGCAGGTGCTCGAGGTCCTGCACGGGAGTGGGACCAAGATGCCGAAGAACTGGAATCGCCGCTTCAAGCACAACCGGGACAAGATGAAGACCGGGGACATCTTCGAGCTCGCCGAGGTCGTCCGGAACCTGTCGCTTCGCGATCAGGAGAAGGGCCTCTCCACCGGGGAGAAGCAGATGTTCGTCAAAGCGAAGAAGATCCTCGCAAGCGAGCTCATGTACGCGAAGGGGCTCGACGAGGAAGCCGCCGGGGTCTGGCTCGACGAAGTGCTCGAGTCGGTCGCGGCTACACCCGCCTAGCCGGACAGCGGTACTGCGACGGCCGCGGGCTCGCGGTCGGCATCCTATGCGCGTGCGCGCATTCGTCGCCCTCGCGCTGTCTGCGCTCGTCGTCCTCTGCGCATCTGCCTGCAACAGCGGCGGCGGGAGCGCCGACTCGACTGGCCAGAGCCAACCGACGCTCAGCATCCGCGACTTCAAGAACAAGGTCGCTGCTGAGGTCATCACAGGATCCGACTACCAGGCGGATCCGGGATTCGGCCCGCTCGTCGACGTCAGCGACGCGAACGGCCTCAACACGCTGCAGATCGTGGTGACCGAGGCGTACAACGACTATCGCGCGCATCCTGAGAAGCAACAGGAGATCGTCCAGAAGCTCGTCGACGACTCCGTTTCCCAGCTCGACGACGGGAACTCGAAGCGCGGCTTCGCGGAGGTTCGTGACCAGCTGATGCCGCTGCTCAAGCGCAGCTCCGTCGTCGAGGCGGTGGACTCGGCACCGGCCCTCTCGCCTTTCCACGACCTCGACGTCGTCTACGGCGTGCAGCGCGATCACTCGTTCGCGCTCGTCACGAAGGACGACCTCAAGCGGTGGAACCGGTCGGTGGGGGACATCGACAAAATCGCCATCGCCAATCTCGAGGACCAGACGAACAAGACGCAGAAGCTCCTGTGCGAGCCGTCCGGCGGGCAGAAGCTGTGCGGCTGGGCCTCCGGCGACGGCTACGACGCGTCGCGCATGCTGGTGCCGGGGCTCCGGCGCCAGATCGTCGACCAGCTCGGCGGGCCGGCGGTCTACGCCGTGCCGCTCGAGAGCGTGTTCGTCGCCCTCACACGCAACTATGCGGACGTGATCAGAGGCAAAGTCCTGCAGGAGTTCACAGCCGGGAAGAACCCTCTCAGCCCGGATCTCTTCGAAGAGCGGAACGGCGAGCTCTTCGTCCTCCCGCGGTGAGCACGTGGGCGGTCCTGGTCGCCGCAGGCCGCGGACAGCGGCTCGGCGGTGACCGACCGAAGGCATTCGCGCCGCTCGGCGGACGCGTCCTCCTCGCGGAGAGTCTCGAACGGCTCGAAGCTTCGGAGTGGATCGACGCGATCGTCGTCGTCGTGCCGGAGGAGTGGGAGGAGCCTGCAATCCTTCTGGCCGAGGAGCTCGGCGCCGGCAAGGTCAACTCGGCGGTTGCCGGAGGGGCCAGCCGGGCCGACTCCGTCCGTGCCGGAGTGGCCGAGGTGCCGGACGACGTCCTCATCGTCCTCGTCCACGATGCGGCCCGGCCGCTGCTCGACGACGCGGTCATGGGCCGCGTGCTCGGCGGGCTCGCAGAGGACTGGGACGGGGTCGTTGCGGGCCTGCCGCTCGCCGATACGGTGAAGCGGGTCGATGCGCACGGACGTGTGGCCGAGACCGTCGACCGGACCGGCCTCTATGCAATCCAGACGCCTCAGGCCTTCGCCGCTGCGACACTGCGCGACGCCCTGCTGCGCGGAGGTGACGCGAGCGACTGCGCCGGGCTTGTCGAGCAGGCCGGAGGCCGGGTGCGGGTCGTCGAGGGCGACCCGCGGCTCGTGAAGATCACGACTGCGTCCGACCTCGCCTTCGTGGAGACTCTGCTGTCGCGAAGTGAATGAAGGCAGACATCTGAAGGCAGTGGTCTTCGACATTGGCGAGACGCTCGTGGACGAGACTCGCATGTGGGAGCGCGCCGCCGATGCAGCCGGTGTTCCTCGCTTCACGCTCATGGGGGTGCTCGGCGGGCTCGCCGCGCGCGGCGAGCACCACGACAACGCGTGGGCGCTCCTCGGCGTCGATCGGCCCGCATCGAGCTGGGAGCCCGAGGAACTCTACCCCGACGCGCCCGACTGCTTGGAGCGGCTTCGGGGGCTGGGCCTCTCCGTGGCCGCGGTCGGAAACACGCCGGCCGGGACCGAGGAGTTGCTTCGAGACCACGTCGAGTTGCTCGGCTCGTCCGGGCGTTGGGGCGTCGAGAAGCCGGCGCCGGAATTCTTCGCGCGCCTGATCTCGGAGACGGGGCTTCAACCGGACGAGGTCGCGTATGTCGGCGATCGCGTCGACAACGACGTGCGGCCCGCCCGCGCGGCCGGCATGTGCGCAGTGCACATCCGGCGCGGGCCCTGGGGCTATCTTCAGCGCGGACGAGAGGAAGCACACGTTCGCATCGACTCCCTCGACGAACTGCCCGGGGAGCTCGCCAATGGCTGAGCTCCGGGTCGGGATCGGGATCGACGCGCACGCGTTCTCGGAGGGCGAGAAGCTCGTGCTCGGCGGCGCCGAGTTCGCGGGCCCAGGTCTGGCGGGTCACTCCGACGGCGACGTGGTCACGCACGCGCTCATCGACGCGATTCTCGGCGCGGCTGGGCTCGAGGACATCGGTGCGCTCTTCCCCTCGGGGGAGACGAAGTGGGAGGGCGCCTCGTCGCTCGCTCTCCTTTCGCGGGCGTACGAGACCGTCCGCGAAGCGGGCTGGGAGCTCGTGAACGCCGACTGCGTCCTGATCGGGGAAGAGCCCCGGATCGCGCCCGCCCGGGACGAGATGCGGAGCCGTCTCGCAGGTGCGCTCGAAGTCGCCCCCGACCGGATCGCCGTTCGCGCCACGACCACCGATCGGCTGGGGTTCGCCGGCCGAGGGGAAGGCCTCGCCGCGCAGGCGGTCGCCTTGCTCGGTCGACGGGAGTAGGATCAGCGCTGTGAGGGGGAAGAGGGCCGCAAGGTTGATCGGTGCTGCGCTCGTCGCAGCGGCGGTCGCCCAGGAGCTCCGCAAGCCGAGCTCGGAGCGCACCTGGCACGGGCGTCTGGCCGGGTTCGTCCCTTACGACTTCCGGCCACCCACGGTGGAGCGGTTCAAGGCCGCCTGGTGGAACCCGAGCGACCCGAGGATCTTCACGGATCGCGTGTTCGGCGTCGGCTGGTCGGTCAATCTCGGGCGTGTGGTGAAGATGACGCGGGAGGCGGTCGCGTGAGAAACCCGATCGACCAGCTGCTCGCGGATGCCGCTGTCCGCCTCGGCCGACTGACTCCGCTGGAGGCCTGGGCGGAGATGCGGGCCGGCGCGATCCTCGTCGATACACGGTCGCCCGACCAGCGCCAGGATCAGGGTTACATCCCCGGCACGGTGCATCACCCGCTTTCGACCATCTTGTGGCGCCTCGACCCGGACTGCCCGACGTCGAACGAGAAGATCCCGCTCGACGCGCGGGTCATCCTCATCTGCCGTGAGGGCTACTCGTCCGTGCTCGCCGCGGCGCAGCTGCAGGAGATCGGGTTCGACGACGCGACCGACGTCATCGGCGGCGTGGAGGCATGGAGGGAGGCCGGGCTGCCGACGCTACGGCAGGCGAACCAGATCGCCGTCGACGCGGACGAGGCCGTCGCGCGCTAGCGCGGCCACCGTCTCTCCGTCCAGGTCTGCCGTCCGTCTCGCCCGGTCCGCGACGAGCCTGAGCGTGGCCGCCCGGCGCTGACGGAACGAGCCCTCGAACTGCCCTTGCCTTCGCTGTGGCTCGAAGCGCAGTCCCCGCGAGGGGCACTCGATCGCGAGCGGGCAGGCGCCGCATCGCGGGATCCGCGCGAGGCAGATCGTCGCGCCGAGGTCCATGAGTGCGTGAGCGGAGGCTGAGCCGAAAGCCCCCTGCGTGCGCTCGATGACGCGGCGCACGTTGGTGTCCACGGGGAGGACATCCTTCTCCAGTGCGAAGCGCGCGACTGCGTCCGCGGTGTACCGCCCCACGCCTGGGAGCTCTGTCAGGTCCTCGGGCCAGCCGTCGGCCGCGATCCGCTCCGCCGCGCGGTGGAGGCTGACTGCCCGCCGGTTGTAGCCGAGCCCCTGCCATTCGCGGATGACGTCCCCCCGCGCCGCCGCGGCGAGCGACTCCACGGTCGGCCACCGCTCGAGCCAGCGCCGGTAGCGCGGAATGACGCGCTCCACCTGCGTTTGCTGGAGCATGACCTCCGAGACCAAGATCGCGTACGGGTCGCGCGTATGGCGCCACGGGAGGTCGCGTCCGCGTTTTGCGTACCAAGCCAGAAGGAGCCGCTCGTGACTAGCCATCGAGGCGCGCCTCTTCGAGGTCGAGGTCACGGATGACGCGGCGCATGACGAGGTCGTCGATCCGGCGCTGCCGGCGCAGGTCGAAAACGGCGTCGCGCTCAGCGATCAGCACCTCCCGAAGAAGCCGCTGGTAGTCGAGCGAGCGACTCTCGATCTGCCCGTCGCTCTCCGGGTCGAAGCGGCTGCGGAAGCGCTGCCGACGGAAGTTGAACATGGCGCGCACCCGCTCGAGCGTGTCGTCCCGCACCCATTCCTCGCCGGCCAACTCCTCGAGCCGGGCCAGAGCCGCTTCGGTGGCGTAGATGCGAGCCTTGTTCTCCTCCTTCTCGGTACGTCCCTCGTCCTCGAGCCCGATCAACCTGAGCAGGGCGGGAAACGAGAGCCCCTGGACGACCAGTGACGCGAGGATGACGCCGAAGGTGAGGAAGATGACGAGCTCGCGGTTCGGGAAGGGATCGCCGGCATCCGTGGTGAGGGGAAGCGCGAGCGCGGCCGCGAGCGAGACGGCGCCGCGCATGCCAGACCAGCCGAGGATGATCGAGGCGCGACCCCGATTCGGCATCGGCCTCTTCTTCCGCCGTGTCCAGGCGGTGAGGTAGGTGCCGGGAACAACCCAGAGGAAGCGCGCGGCGATCACGGCGATCGCGATGGCTGCCGCGTAACCGAGGAGCTGGGAAGCCGAGTAGCCCGACAGCGCGTCGACGATGACGGGGAGCTGCAGGCCGATGAGCGCGAAGAGCAGGGCGTTGAGGACGAAGAACGTGATCTCCCACACCGCGATTCCCTGCAGCCGCGTCTGCCACGTCGTGAGCTCGGGCGTGTACCAGCCCATGTAGATCCCGATCGTGACGGCGGCCAAAACGCCCGACACTCCGGACGCCGTGGCGGACAGGTAGGCGAAGTAGCCGCTCATCAGGGAGAGCGTGATCGCGAGCGCAGGCTCCTTGATCCGGCGGCGCACCTGGCGGACCACGAAGCCCACGCCGAGCCCGATCGCGATCCCGCCGATCACGTTCAGCACGAAGCTTCCCGCAGCGTCTGCGAAGGAGAACGTGCCGCTCACGACGGCGACGACCGCGAACTTGTACGCGACGAGTGCGGTTCCGTCGTTCACGAGGCTTTCGCCTTCGATGAGGGCGGTCAGCCGCCGCGGGAGCCCGAGGCGCTCGGCGATCGCGGTCGCGGCGGTGGGGTCGGTCGGTGAGACGACCGCGCCGAGGACGAACGCCGTGCTCCAGCTGAGGCCGGGGATGAGCACGTGCGCGACCACCGCGACGATGACCATCGTCGTGAGCACGAGTCCGAACGCGAGCAACGTGATGGCGAAGGCGTTCTCGCGGAGATCGCGAAGCGAGGTGAAGAACGCCGCTCCGTAGAGGAGCGGGGGCAACACCGCGATGAGGACGAGGTCCGGCGGGAGCGCGACTTCCGGGATCCCGGGTATGAATCCGAGGCCGAGCCCGCCGACGACGAGGAGGATGGGATACGGGATGCTCGTCCGGTCGGCCGCCACGAGCAGCAGCGCGACCGAGACGAGGATTGCGACGAGCGCGAGACTGTCTTCGGGCGAAAAGGTCATTCGGCTGCGACGACAACGTTAGATGCGAATCCCGACGGCTCGAACCCAGTCGACGTGTCCCAGCTACCCGGTAACGAGTTGCATTCTTGGTGGAGCGTAGATGGGAGCGAGGTTGTGTTCGACGCGCAGACGGGCGACCAGGTCGCGCCGGCCGATGGAAGCTCACCGCCGGGACCTTTCACCTTTGGGGGGTCGTCCAACCGCCATTGGGTCCCTATGTGCCTGTCTTCGCGCCGGACGGGACCGCGCTGGCCTACAGGTTCGACAGCGGCCTCGCGCGGGTGCTGCATGCGGATGGATCAATTACCAAGCTCATCGACAACGTCTCCTCACCAACGCCCATCGCCTGGCAGCCGAGTTGGGTGCAGATCGACACGGATTCACCGACGACAATCGACTACGGCGACACCGTGCCGCTGACGCTTCGTCTCTATTGGGGTGACCAAACGGACAACGACGTCGTCTCGCTCTACCGCAAGACGGCCGGCCCCGATGTCCTCGTCGGCCAGGGTGCAGTGGATACGGATGGCAACCTGCCGTTCGTCGTCAAGCCGTCGGGCAAGGCGACCTATGTCCTCAAATGGGCGGGGGATGCAGGACATGAAGCCTCGACGAGCGTGTTTCCGCTTCTCGTCCAAGTTCATGCGGAGGCGCTCGCCGTCCTTTCGCACGCATACGGACGAGACGAAGCATCACAAGGACCTCTGGTTCGAGGTGGACCGTCTGGATGGGAAGCACCGTTGGCGGTACGTCGCGAGCGAGCCCTTCTCGCTGGGGAAGAAGGGGATCGTGACCGTGGTCTTCCGCTCCGACCGCATTGGGAAGTACCGCGTCCGGACGTCCTTCCACGGAGATAAGGACCACCTCAAGGACGTCTCCCCCTGGGCCTACTTCAAGCTCACAAGCTGAGACACGGTTCAGGAAGGGAAGGTGCTTGACTCAGGATGGCGGTCAAGTGTCCCACCCTCTCGGCATTGGTCTGAGCGGTAGTCAGCCGGTACCTCCCAGAAGCGCCAATCCTTGAGTCCCTCGCCACTTCATCCAATCAGGGGGTACCCACCCGCCCTCCACGCAGTCACTACGCGCGCGCGGGTGAGGGGGAGGTGCTGATGCTTGGAGCTTGAAGTCGAAAACCGGAGCGGCGTAGACTCGGGTCGACTCGCGAGGAATAGGAGGACGTGAATCATGGCGACCACCACGGGAACGCCAACCATCACGGAGACCGCGAGGGCCTTCTTTGAGGCGTGCGAGACCGGCAAGGGCTGGGATGCGTGCAGCGCCTATTGCCAAGCGGATGCGAGCTTCTCCGCGCAAGCTGAGCCACTCGCGGAAGTGCACACCTTGAAGGAGTACACCGAGTGGATGAAGGGCCTGCTCGGTTTCATGCCCGACGGGCGCTACGAAGTGAAGTCGTTCGCCACGGACGCCGACCGGAACAACGTGTGCGCCTACGGCGTCTTCTCCGGCACCCATACGGGCGAGGGTGGGCCGATGCCGCCGACCGGCAAAAGCACGAGCACGGATTACGTCTACGTGATGGAGTTCGAGGAGGGCAGGATCAGCCACATGACCAAGATCTGGAACGCCGGACTTGCGATGAACGATCTCGGCTGGACGGAGTAGGCGCCGACTCGACCAGACAGTCTGACGAGGGCGCCTGACCGGCTCGGACGCGGCCGCCCGTGAGCGGGCTCCGCGAGACGACGCTCGAGGCGAACGGCCTCCGCTTCGGCGTGCTCGAGGCGGGCGATCCCGGCGCGCCGCTCGTGCTCTGCCTGCACGGCTTTCCAGACTCCGCGTGGACGTGGCGCGCGCTGCTCACGGTGCTCGCGGACTCGGGCCGTCACGCGCTCGCGCCCTTCCTCCGCGGCTACGCGCCAACCGAGCTGCCGCCGGCTGAGGTCACGTTTGCCGATCTCGTCGGGGATGTGCTCGCGCTCGAGGAGCTGCTGCGCGGCCGCAGCCGGAGCGTCGTCGTCGGCCACGATTGGGGCGCCGCCGTCGTCCACGCTGCACTCGAGGCCGACCCGGGCCGCTGGGCCTGTGCCGTCTCGGCGTCCGTCCCGCCGCCGGCGGGCTACTCCATCGAGGCGATCTCGGGGGCCCAGCTCCGGCGCAGCTGGTACTCGTTCCTCTTCCAGCTCCCTGACGCATCGGTGCCCGAACAGCTCGCCGCGGAGAACGACCTCGCGCTTGTTGAGACGCTCTGGGCCGACTGGTCGCCCGGGATCGAGGCGCCGGACGAGCTCGCGCGGGCCAAAGAGGCACTGCGGCCGCCGGGGCGGCTGCGCGCCGCGATCGGCTACTACCGCGGCGCACCGACGCGGGTTCCCTCTCGGGCCGAGGCGGCGGCGAGCCGCTCGGCGCTGGCTCGCCTCGAGGTCCCGCTCCTGTACCTCCACGGCGCCGAGGACGGCTGCATCGGTGCCGACACGCTTGAGCCCAGGCGTGCATTCTTCCCGCCCTCGATGCGCGTCGTCGTCCTGGACGGCGTCGGCCATTTCGTCCACCTCGAGCGCCCGAACGAGGTGAACAGACTCATACTGGACTTCCTAGCCGATCACAGGTGAAGAAGACGTAGCGACGGGTACTGCCCGTGCCCCTGGCCGAATGATGGCCCGCACCGCTGCGATAGCGCATGAACAGGGCAGTGAGGAGGGTGGTAGCGGTTACAGAAACCGCCGCTCAGTTAGTTACTACGCGCACGCGGGTGCATGCGGAAACTGTCTGCGAGTGCGAAAGGTCCGGGAGTCCCATCCGGCTTCTTACATGCAGGGGGTACCCCAGCCGGCTAAGGCTTATTACTACGCGCGCGCGGGCGACGGGCGGCCGTTGCAGGACGGTGGTGCGCGCGGTCAGTCCCCGCTGCCGGCCTTCGCCAGGTTCATGTCGGGCGTGATGAGGGCCGAGACCACGGAGTCCTGGTAGTCGAAAGGAAGACCGTCGATTTGTCCGCCCGGCGAGACGCGGAACACGGTCACCATTGCCCGGGTCG
>DATAOL010000273.1:0-6410 GCA_036265755.1 Gaiellaceae bacterium
GGCCCGGTCAACGTCGACCTCAGCGTCGGACACGCGACGGGGGAGGGAACCGACATCCTCGTGGGCATTCTCGACGTGGTCGGCTCGCGGTTCGGCGACGTGATCAAGGGCAACACCGGCGACAACGTCTTCAAGCTCGGCGAGGGCAACGACCACGGCGTCGGCGGAGGCGGCAACGACCGCATCCTCGGGGGCGCGGGGGCCGATGTTCTGGAGGGCGGCCCGGGTGTGAACGTGAACGACGGGGGCGACGGGACCGACCGTTGCCTCAATCCGGATCCCGTGGCGGGCGCACTGCACTGCGAGAGCTGAGAGGCCTCGTGACCTGATCGTTACCCGGCCGCAAGCGGCCGGTTTCGCAGGACGACGAGGATCGGGGGCGTACCCACAAAGGGAGACGCCATGAAGTACGCCATCGTCACGCTCGCAGTCGTACTCGCTGCCCTCCTCGGCCTCGTCGCCGCGAGCTGCGGCGGCGGCGGCGCGGAGTCGGCCGGGTCCGTACCCACCGCGGAACCGGGAGGTGACGTCGTCGGCACATCGACCTCCTCGGGCTCCGAGAGCGTCCCGCCCCCGGACACGACCGGCGGCTCCGGCTCGACCGACACGACCCGCCTTATGACCTATGAAGCCTGGTTCACGCGCGGCGAGTCGCTCTTCGCGGTCTCGCGGGCCCAGCTCGCGACTCCCCGCGTCGGCTCCGCAGCGATGGAGGCACTCCTCGAAGGGCCTGACCCCCGCGAGCGGGCGGCCGGAGTGGGCTCACAGGTTCCACCCGGCACGCAGTTCCTCGGCCTCACCGTCGAAGACGGGATCGCGACGGTGGATCTCACCTCGGAGTTCGAGTCCGGCGGCGGCTCGGCGTCCCTGAACATGCGCATCGCGCAGGTCGTCTACATGCTGACGCAGTTTCCCACGGTCAAGGGCGTCCTCTTCCAGCTCGACGGCCAGAGCGTTGACGTGCTGGGGGGCGAGGGGATCGTCGTCGACCAGCCCGTGACGCGCAAGGACTTCCGCGACCTCCTTCCGGCAATTCTCGTCCGCAAGCCGGAAATAGGGGAGCGCGTGTCGAATCCCGTAACCGTGTCCGGAAGCGCAAACGTCTTCGAGGCGAACGTGAGCGTCGAAATCGTCGACGCGAACGGGAAAGTCGTCGGCAGCACCTTCACGACCGCAACGTGCGGGACCGGATGCCGTGGAACGTTCTCGGTCTCCGTTCCGTATGACATCTCAGCTGCGACGCGCGGCCTCGTCATCGTCCACGACGACGATGCGGCCGACACCGGAACCCCGCCCCACGAGGTCAGGATTCCGGTCGTGCTTACGCCATCTTCGTGATATGACCGAAAACATGGGCTACCGGAAATACCGCAGCGGCCGTTCCTGGCTCCGGGCCGGCGCGCCGCTGATCCTCGTGCTCGTCGGGCTCGTCGCGGCCGTGGCGGTGGCACGGGCCGGAGATCCGCTGCACCGGGGCGCGCAGGGCAACGCTCAGCCCATCATCGCGGACGGAGTGACCATCGCCGGCGTACCCGTTGCCGGCTACACGGCACACCAGGCCGCCTCCGCGGTCGAGGACTCCTTCTCCGAGCGCCTCGTCCTGACGACTTCCAAGAAGATCCGGATCGTCCCGCCGGCAAGGCTCGGCGCCCATCCCCTCGTGAGGGATGCGGTGGCAGGAGCCCTCCGCGCCGAGCCCGGGGAGAACGTCGAGCTCGTGGTCGACGTCGATCAGTCGCGTCTGGCCCGCTTCGTCGCTTCCTTGAACAAGCGCTACGCGCACGCTCCCCGCGACGCCAGCGTCGTGCTCGTCGGCCTGCGCCCGGTCGTCGAGAAGGAGCAGGAAGGTCTCGCCGTCCGCCGTGAAGTGCTCTTCGCCAGGCTCGACAAGGCTCTTCGGTCGGGCCAGCGGGCTCCGATCAGGATCCCGTTCAAGCACACGAAAGCAGGCGTCACCTCGTCCAGCTTCAAGTCCGTGATCGTCATCGAGCGAAGCTCCAACCGGCTCGTCGTCTGGGACGGCAAGCATCGCTGGGCCACGTTCGGCGTCGCCACCGGCCAGGCGATCTACCCAACGCCGCTGGGCCAGTTCTCGATCGTGACCAAGCAGATGAATCCGTGGTGGTATCCCCCAGATTCCCCGTGGGCAGCAGGTCTGAGCCCGGTTCCGCCTGGGCCGGGCAACCCTCTGGGCACACGCTGGATGGGTCTTTCGGCGCCGGGCGTCGGCATCCACGGAACCCCGGACGCAGCCTCGATCGGCTACTCGGCCTCCCACGGCTGCATCCGCATGCGGATCCCCGACGCGGAGACGGTCTTCGGCCACGTCGACGTCGGGACTCCCGTCTTCATCGTCGCCGCGTGACCTGGGAGGGATTGGCGCAGCGGCTCGAGGGCCGGATCGTCGTCGTCGAGCCGCTCACGGCAACCCATGAGGAAGGCCTCTGGCGCGCCGCCTCGGATCCGGAAGTCTGGCGCTGGCTGCCCTGGAACGGCGGAGAGTCGAAGGAGGCTTTCCACTCCTGGATGGACGACGCACTCGAACGGAGCGAGAACGGGCTCGACTGCGCGTTCGCGGTCCTCGACGCCCCCAGCGGCGAGCCGGTCGGGAGCACGCGCTATCTCGCGCTTCGCCCCGAGCATCGCGGAGTCGAGATCGGCTGGACGTGGCTCGGCCCCGCGGCCTGGGGGACGGGTGCGAACGCAGAGGCCAAGCTGCTCCTCCTGCGTCATGCTTTCGAAGATCTCGGCTGCATGCGCGTCGAGTTCAAGACGGATGCGCTGAACACGCGTGCCCGCGCGGCGCTCGAAGCACTCCCGGCGCGCTACGAAGGGATCTTCGAGAAACACATGCTCGTGCGCGGGGGCACGGTGCGCGACTCCGCCTGGTACGCGGTCACGGACGACGACTGGCCCTCGGTGCAGGCGAACCTCGAGCGCCGGGTCAGCGAGAAGGCGCGGACGCCGTAAGACGGCGGTAGAGCTCGGCGCAGCGCTCGGGAGTCGCGGCCGCGACGACGCGCGAGTGGGGGCTGACGTCGAGCGGCGCATCTGCGAACGGCGGCCTGTCGGGCAAATCGATCGCGATCCCGCGCTCGCGGACGAGAAGCTGGGCTGCCGCGATGTCGACGCTGCGGGCCGGCTTGAGCGAGCAGACGGCATCGACGCGGCCGGCGGCGAGATGGCAGAGGGTGAGGGCCAGCGAGCCCATCACCCGCGTTCGCTCGGCGAAGCCCACCATGTCTCCGATCTGCGCGGCGACCGAGTCGGTGCGCGTCGCCTCGAAAGACAGGATCTCGGCATCCTCCTTCGGGCCCGGCCCGGCGAGTGGCGCCCCGTCGAGGAACGCGCCCTCCCTACGCCGACCGACCCATTCCTCCTTCGTGCCGAAGTCGAACACGTAGCCGAAGAAGACATCCTCCATCCTCGGGCCATCCGCGACGGCCAGTGAAACGGAGAAGAACGGGACGCCTCGCTTCGCGTTCATGCTCCCGTCGATCGGATCGAGCACGAGGACAGGCGCTTCCGCTCCGAACGAGCGGATTCCGAGCTCTTCCGAAACCAACGTGAACTCCGCGCCGGATTCGTGCAGCGACTCCAGGCGCGAAACGGCGGCGCGCTCGGCGGCGGCATCGATTGCGGTTGTCTCGTCCCCACCCTCGCCGGCCCCCACGACCGGCTCGCGCTCCAGCCGGGTCGGCAACTCGTCGAGCAGCACGCCGACGTCCTCGACGATGAGCCGTCCGGCCTCGAGCCAGTCTGTCATTCGTCGAACGGAGCGAACACGAGCCCGCTGGTCAGCTTCGGGAAGAAGTAGGTCGTCTTCTCCGGCATGCGCTCGCCGGCGAGCGCGACCTCCTCGACCTGCTCGAGGGTGGGCGCGCGGACGAGGAAGGCGGCAGCGGCGCGACCGCTCCGAACGTCCTCGGCGGCGGCAACGGCGCTCGGCGTGTAGCGGACTGCTTCCAGCGGCAGGCGGTCGATCACAGCGGTGTCGAGCTCGTCACCCTCGCCTTCCGCGAGCACCGCAGAATCGCCTCGGAGGAGCACGAAGGCCGGATGGTCGCGCGGAACGCGCCCCAGGGCTGCCGCTGCGGCCTCGCCGCTCGGGTCCACATCGGTGAGTCGGAGGGAACCGTCCAGATCGGGCACTTCACCCGTAACGAGCCGGTGCGTCGGGAGAATCTCGAGGCCGTCGTCCTCCCTGCTCACGAGCGCAGCAAGGACGTACCCGGTCTCCTCGCTGCCGTCTTCTTCGTGGAAGGCGAGCGCCGTCTCATAGCGATGATGACCGTCCGCGATGAGGAGACGGCCCTGGATGCGCCCGAGCGCGGCCTGGACCGCCTCTGGCCCCGAAACCCGCCACAGACGACTGGTGACGCCGTCGAGTGTCGCCTCGATATCGGGCTGACCAACAGGGACTTTCGGTGACGGACCGTCGTGCACGAGGAAGATCGGCGAAAGCTTCACCCGGACCGCCCGGAGGAGATCGAGCCGCACGTCCTTCTGGCGCTCGAACGTCCGCTCGTGCGGGAGCACTTCCCCGTCGGAGTACGGCGTGAGACGAACCCGCCCGACCAGCCCCCGGCGCGTCCGCGTCCCGCCTTCGGGCCCGGGAAAGCTCTCCTCGAGGACCCACACGGCCGGGTCCTCCTCCCGCACCAGCAGGCCCTCCTCCTGCCAGGCGTCGAGCAGCCGCGCGGCATCCTCGGGGCTCTCCGGATTGAGCAGGCGCACCGCGTTGTACGGGCTCGCAGTCACGAGCGCCTCCCGCCGCTCCGGGGTGATGACGTCGTGGGGAGGCGAGACGACGGCATCGAGCGGCCCCGCCGTTCCAGGGTCGTAACGAAGCGCCCGAAACGGCTTCAAACGCGGCACGACGCGGCCAGGTTACCATCCGTCCGCGGACCTAGAATCGGCCCTGTGATCGCCGAGCTCGCCGAGGATCGGGTGGTCGACGGGCTCTTCGCCGTCGCCCGCAAACAGCGCTTGCGAACACGCGGCGGCAACCCCTATCTGGCTCTCGAGCTCGTCGACTCGAGCGGCCGCATCGACGCCCGCGTGTGGAACGACGTCGATCTCCTCGACAAGCGCTTCGGCGAAGGGGATGCGGTTCGGGTCCTGGGACGCGTCGAGCGCTTCCGCGACCGGCTCCAGCTCGAGATCCGTTCGCTCGAGCCGGCCGAAGCGGATCCGGCTACGCTCGTGCCTGAGGCCCGCCGGGACGTGGACGAGCTCGACGGTTTCTTCGAGTTCCTCGCGGCAGAGGTGACACACCCGGGCCTGCGAGACCTCGTTGGCAGCTTCGTCGGCGACGCCGTCTTCCGCGAGCGTCTGCGCACGCTGCCCGCCACACCGGATTCGCACCACTCCTATTCGGGCGGGCTGCTGGAGCACACGGTCGCGGTCGCGACCCTCAGTCGGGAGTCGGCGCAACTCCACCCGCGTCTGCGTGGCGATCTGCTCCTCGCGGCAGCGCTGCTACACGACGTCGGCCGGGTTCGTGAGCTCGACCGCGGCCCACTCTTTCTCCCGACAGCGGAGGGGAAGCTGCTCGGCCATGTCCACCTCGGGCTACGGCTGATCGAGGACCGGGCCGCCGCGCTCGACCGGCCGGTCGTCGCGGAGCTCCTGCACGCCGTCGGCTCTCACCACGACGCGCGCGCAGCCAGGACGGCGGAGGCTGCGGTTCTGTACCACGCGAACCAGCTCGACGCGGTCGCGGCCACCCGCTCGGTCGACGCGGAGGCCTGAGCCGAAGACGGCACTCCGGCCGAGGGCCGCTCACTGTCCGGCGAGCGACCCGGCGAGAGCTGTGACGGTCTCGGGCACCAGTCGGTAATGGCTCCAGGTGCCGTGGCGACGCGCCTCGACGAGGCCGGCCTCGCGGAGAATCTTGAGGTGGTGGGAGACCGTGGGCTGAGACAGCCCCAGGTCGTCCACGAACGCGCACACGCAGACCTCGCCCGCGCCCGCGAGCCTGTTGACGATGGCGACGCGCGCGGGGTCTCCCAGCGCCTTGAACCTCGCCGCAAGGTCGCGCTGCTGCTCCTCGGAAAGAGGCGGTGCACCGGGCGCGCAGCAGGATGCGGGTACCGTGGCGAGAAGCTTCATTGACATCTATCAATATATACGACTATGGTGAAGCAAACGCGGAAAGGAGGGATGCAAAATGGCGTGCGACTGTGACTGCTGCGACGCGGGCTGCGACTGCGACTGCGAGGAGTGCAAGTAGATCGTGCCGCGCTCATCTCGGGCGGCAACAGGGGAATCGGCCGCGAGGTCGCGCGGCAGCTCGCCGATCTGGGTTACCGGGTCGTGATCGGCTCGCGCGACCTCCCCAAGGGCGAGAAGGTCGCCGGGGAGCTCGGCGAGAACGTGAGCGCCGTCCAGCTCGACGTGACGGACGA
>DATAOL010000274.1:0-3871 GCA_036265755.1 Gaiellaceae bacterium
CTGAGGATCGGCTGCGAATGGACCCACGAGGGAAACGACCGCCAACTTGAGTTCGGGCTCGCCCTGTCGAATGACCGTCTCTTCGTGAAGACGACTGAGTGAAATCTCGCGGCAGGGAACCACATTCCCCGCTCCGCGTACCTCCCCCCGTTCGCCGGGATAACGGCCCGCTCAGCTATTGACCGGAGGGTCGCGACCCTTTCATTGGCCGTGCTGAAGCAAGTGGAGCCACCGCGGACACGAATAAAGGCTCGACGAATTCGGTCGATGCGCTCGGCAAGTGACCCGGTTACGAGCACCCTTCGAGGTGGCGGCGTCCCGGATTACTGGAACGCCGGACCGTCTAGTTCCCTGCACTAGTCCTCGGAACGCGGCGGCCGTATGCATGGCCTCCGTCGGATCGGGAATACCTCCGTTTCCATGGAGCTCCTTCTCCTCTTCTTCTTGCTCGTATTCGTCCTTCCGATTTGGCTCGTGTTCCGGGCCCGGCGGCGTGCGGAAGAGGCCGCCGAGAAGTTTCAGCACGATGCGGCTGCGGGCGGAGACATCGGATCTCCGAGCTTCTTCGACCTTTTCATGGGGCCCGGGATGTCGTCGCGCTCATACGAGATCGATCCCGAGACCGGCGAGTGGGTCGACGTGACAGACCGCATGGCCGAGCACCCCCCCGAGCCCGAGCAGAAGGAGCACGAGCAGAAGCGGAAGGAGCGAGTCAGCCGGGCGCGGCCGGGCGCGGCGGCGAATCCGCTAGGCGGCCTTTTCGGCGGGATGGGCATGGGCCAGACGGGCGGCATGGGCGGAGGCGGAGAGTTCGAGGTGCAGGCGCCCGACGAGCTCATCGATTTCGAGGACGTGGGTGGCATGGAGGGGCTGAAGCGCGAGCTCGATGAGAGCGTCGGCCTTCTTCTCAAGCATCCGGACGAAGCCGAGCGCTATGGCATCGAATGGAACGGCATCCTCCTGCACGGCCCTCCCGGGGTTGGAAAGACGTTCTTCGCGCAGGCTATCGGTGGCCAGTACGACCTCAACCTGATTCACGTCTCGACCGGCGACCTCGTCTCCTCGCTCGTCGGCGGCTCGGCGCAGAACATCCAGAAGGCGTTCGACAGCGCCCTCGGCAACCTGCCCTGCCTCCTCTTCTTCGACGAGTTCGACTCGGTCGCGCAGCGCCGCGAGGGCACGCCCGACCAGGAATCTCGGCGGACGGTGAACCAGCTACTCACCTCTCTCGAAGCCCATCGCGATGAGCGGCGGCTCCTGGTGATGGCGGCGACGAACTCGATAGAGCACCTCGACCCCGCCGTGATCCGCCCGGGCCGCTTCGACCGGCACATCCGCATCGACCTGCCCGACGCCGAGGCGCGCCGCTCGATCTTCCAGGCGGAGCTGGCCGACCGGCCGACGGCAGATGACATCAACCTGGAGGAGCTCGTGCGACGCACGGAGGGCATGACACCCGCTGCCATCTCGAAGATCGTCGACTCGGCAGCGCTGGCTGCCTTCCGCGAGGCGACGGAAACGGGCCGAAACGTCGCGGTTGCCACGGAGAATCTCGTTCGCGGGCTCGAGCAGTATGGCGGTGAAGACCGGCCGACCGTCGAGCACTGGACCTGGGATTCGCTCGTCCTCCTCGCAGAGGTCAAGTCGCAGCTCCAGCAGCTGCAGGGGCTCATCGAGGATCCTGACCGCGCGCGGCGCTTCGGCATCGAGCCGCCCACGGGCCTCCTGCTCGCGGGCCCTCCCGGGACGGGAAAGACGAGCGTCGCGAAGGTGCTCGCCGCCCAGGCGCGGACGTCCTTCTACCCCATCTCTGGAGCCGACGTGATCAGCAAGTGGGTCGGTGAATCCGAGCGCAACATCCGCCAGGTCTTCGAGCGCGCCCGAGAGAACCGGCCCTCCATAGTTTTCATCGACGAAATCGACGCCATCGCGGGCACGCGCGGAGAGTTCCAGGTGCACGACAGCCACGTGAACCAGCTTCTCGCGGAGATCGACGGCGTCACAGGACAGCGAGGGGTCTTCGTCGTCGGTGCCACCAACCGTCCCGATCAGCTCGACCCTGCTCTTCTCCGTGGAGGCCGGTTGTCGCGGACGATCTACCTCGGCCTGCCGGACGAGGCCGGACGCATAGCGATCCTGCGCCTTCACACGGCGCGCATGCCCACACTTGGAGTGCGGTTCGAGGAACTCGCGGCCGAAACGGACGGCTTCTCGCCCGCCGACCTGAAGGCGTTGAGCCAGGAGGCGGCGCTCGTCGCGATGGAACGCGAGGGTGAGTCAGGCGCGGAGCCGGCGGTCACGCACGAGGACTTCGCCGAAGCGTTGGCGCGGGTGCACCAGAGCCGCGCGACCGCTGCCGCCGCGGTCTAGCCGACGATGCATCCTCGCGCAGGCAGAACTACTCGCTCATCGCGTCACCCCTTCCGGCGATCTCTGACCAGCAGCGAACAAAGATTGGTCCGCTTGCACCGAGCACATGAAACCTTTGTCTTCGATCCGCACTCGGCCGGTGGTGTAGGCAAGATCGCAGGCGAACCTCACGCGCTCGTCCGGCACCAAGAGGAACGACTAGGGGCGGTCGCGGCCTCCGGGCAGAGGCTCCCGGTCGCGATCAGTTCACAACGGCCTGACGAACGACAAAGGACGGTTATCCGGCTGACGCCAGGTCACGTAGCGTGCTTGGTTTGAGTCCGTCGACCCTCAGCCGGCGCCGTGGACGGGTTCTGGCGCTGATCCTCGCCGGGGGCGAAGGCGGGCGGCTGGGGCCTTTGACGGAGGAGCGCGCCAAGCCTGCTCTACCTTTCGGGGGCACATATCGTCTGATCGATTTTCCGCTCTCGAACTGCGTGCACAGCGGATTGAACGACGTCTGGGTCCTCCAGCAGTACGAACCTCACGAGCTGACAAGCCAACTGGCCGGCGGGCGCCCTTGGGATCTCGATCGCACACGCGGCGGCTTTAGGATCGTTCATCCTTATCTCGGAGACAGCGAGAGTGGCTGGTACAGCGGTAACGCCGATGCGCTTCAGCGAAACCGCGAATTAATCGGCGAGTTCGATCCCGAGTTACTTCTGGTGCTTTCTGCCGACCACGTCTACAAGGCCGACTATACGAAGCTCATCGAAGAGCATCTTGCAAGCGATGAGGTCGTGACGATGGCGACGACGGAAGTGCCGGTCGAGGAAGCCTCACGCTACGGCGTGCTCGAGGTCGGAGAGGATCAGATCGTCGGCGGCTTCGAGTACAAGCCGGATGATCCGAAGACCGGGACCGTCACGACGGAAGTCTTTCTCTACGACACACGCATCTTGCTGGACACCCTGGCCGAGCTCGACGAGGAAAGCGGCAAGGAGGGGTTGCAGGACTTCGGTGATGAGTTGATCCCACGGTTGGTATCGGAAGGCCGCGCACGCGCTTGGAAGCTCGACGGATACTGGCGCGACGTTGGAACGCCAGAGAGCTACTGGCAGGCACACATTGACTTGCTCGCAGCGGAGCCACCGCTCATCCTCGACGATCCTGGCTGGCCGATTTTGACTGCTGGTCTGCAGCGGCCTCCTGCACGAATCGAAGGCTCTGCTCGGATCGACTCGAGTTGGATCGCACCGGGTGCGATCGTCGGCGGCCATGTTGAACGCTCCGTCCTCGGGCCCGGCGTCACCGTCGCGGACGGAGCCGCCGTTCGCGATTCGGTTCTCTTCCACGACGCACGCGTTGAGCGTGGCGCCACCCTCGAGCGCGTGATCGTCGCCGAGTCCGCGCAGATTGAAGCGGACGCGAACGTGGGCGACGCCAGCGGTGACGTGACGCTAATTGGCGGCAAAGCAGTCATCCAGAAGGGCGAATCGGTCGCCGCCGGCTCCGAGGTCGC
>DATAOL010000275.1:0-1584 GCA_036265755.1 Gaiellaceae bacterium
ACGAGATGACGGGCCGCGGCTCCCCTCGGAGCCGGTCGCGCCTTCCCCATACGCGACCATCCCCTGTCGAGCGCCGCGGCCCGTCACGTCGAGGTCCTCGCGGTGTGAGCCGCCCGGACCGAAAGCGGAGGTTAGACGCAAGGTTGAGACCTGTCAACCGGACGCGATGCGCTCGCGCGCAGCCCATGTTGAACATCGTTGCAGGTGACGTGTTTCTGGCGAAAGAACGACAAGACCGTGAACGGCGTCGAGCCGTGAAACCCTCGACCGCGACGCGAGGGTACGGCGAACCCTCAAGCTCCCGCGGCGACGATGACGAGCTCGGTGCCGAGGCCCAGTAGGAAACCGATCAGCACGCCCCAGAGCGTGATCTCCCACGAGAGCTTCCTGCCAACCGAGAACAGCTCACCGATCACGTAGAGGATCGCACCCGCGGCGAGCGTGAGGAACGCGACGAAGACGTACTCGCTCGTGATGGAGTTCCCGATGATGGTTCCCAAGAACGTCGGTCCGCCGGCGACGAGACCGGCGAGCAAGAGCCACGACCACGCCGGACGGACGTCCGCCGCGACGAGTGGACCGACGATGCCGAACCCTTCGGTCGCGTTGTGCAGACCGAAGCCGACCACGAGCAGGATCGCGAGCGAGATCTCGTCGGCGTGTGCCGCCTGGCCGATCGCGAGTCCCTCAGAGAAGTTGTGGAGCCCGATCCCGGCCGCGATCGTCATCGACAGATGGAGCGCCTCTTCGCGACGACCGACGGCGGTCTCGGCGTACGCCATGGCGCCCGGTCCGATGCTCGTGCGACGCCGTCTGATCGCCTTGCCGGCGTAGAGCAAGCTCATCAATCCGACGCCCAAACCGACGCCGTAACAGAGCGTCAGGCCCGCGAACCGTGCCCACGAACCGCCGCTCTGGGCGGAGGCGAGGGAACGCTCGAGGACTTCGCCCGCGTTCGCGAGGATGTCGACGAGCAGGAAGGCGAGGATCCCCGCCGAGATCCCGTTCAGGAGCGTCTTGAGCCTGACGTTCTGCATCTCGACCCGAGCCATCGGGAGGCCGAGGAAGATCGTGAACCCGGCCACGGCCCCGAGGACCGCCACCTGAGCCGTGCTCATCTCCGCCACCTTCCAAGGTCACGCCGACGCATCCGATCCGGCCGGCTCCGCGCGGGTTGAATCCTATCTGCGGGGTCGGATTCGCGGCAAGTTCGTATGCGAACCATCTCTCGACCGCGGCCCGAGCCCGTCCGGCTTCGCCAGCAACGGACCCCTCGGGGCCGCTCGTTAGGATGAGGCTCGTGACTGACGACGGGGTCGAGCGCGATCGACGGAAGCTCTTCCTCCTCGACGGACACAGCCTCGCGTATCGGGCGTTCTTCGCGCTCCCGCCGACCCTGGCGACGAGCAGCGGCACCGTGACCAACGCGGTCTACGGCTTCACCTCGATGCTGATCAAGCTCCTCGCCGAGGAGAAGCCCGACCTGATCGCCGTGGCGTTCGACACCGGCAAGCCGACCGTCAGGCTGGAGATGGACGCGGAGTACAAGGCCGGCCGGCGCGAGACGCCGGCCGACTTCGGCCC
>DATAOL010000276.1:0-2357 GCA_036265755.1 Gaiellaceae bacterium
AGGTCGAGGCCTCGCGCCGCGACGTCGGTCGCCACGAGCGTCTCGACCCTGCCGCTCTCGAAGCGGTCGAGCGCCCGCTCGCGCGCCCTTTGCGACATGTCGCCGTGCATCGCGAGCGCCGCGACTCCGTGCGTCGAGAGCTTCTTGACGAGCCGGTCGGCGCCACGCTTGGTGCGGACGAACACGAGCGTCGAGCCGGGCTCGCGGATGTGCTCGACGAGCGTCTCGACCTTCGTGTCGGCGGCCACAGGTACGAAGCGGTGCTCGATCTCGCCAGGCTGCCGGCTCGAGGGCAGCGACCCTTCGATGCGCGAGGGGCTGTTCGTGTACCTGCGGGCAAGCGCGCCGACCTCGCCGTCAAGCGTTGCGGAGAAGAACATCGTCTGGCGGTTTCGCGGCAGCCGTCGGACGAGCTTGTCGACCTGCGGCTGAAAGCCCATGTCGAGCATGCGGTCGGCCTCGTCCAACACGAAGGTGCGGACGCGGGAGAGATCGACGAGCCGGCGCTGCGCGAGGTCCTCGAGCCGGCCGGGCGTCGCTACGAGCACGTGCGCCCCTTTGATCCGGCTCGCCTGCGAGCGCAGCGGCACGCCGCCGTAGGCAGGGGCGACCGAGAGGCCACGCGCCCGCGCGAGCGGGCCGATCTCCTCCGTCACCTGGGCCGCCAGCTCGCGCGTCGGCACGAGCACGAGCGCCGACGGCCGGCCGTCGGCCGGTTCGGTGCGTTCGACGATCGGCAGCGCGAAGGCCAGGGTCTTCCCCGACCCCGTGGGCGAGCGGACGAGGACGTCCAGGCCGCTGAGTGCGTCGGGCAACGCCCGCTGCTGGATCTCGAAGGGCTGGGTGATGTTGCGCGCGGCGAGCGCCTCCACGACGGGCGCGGACACGCCTAGTCGCCGGAACGACTGCTGTGACATTCGGTTCGACTCCTTTACGGGCTCGAGACTTGCCGACCTCGAAACGCCCGAAGGAGGACCGAGAAGCTCATCTCACCGGGGGCGGGATTGCCACCCGTGCCCCCACCCTAGCAGGGGGCGGCTACCCTCCCGCGATGCCGAGCGAGAAAGCCGAGCGTATGACGCAGACCCAGAAGGAGCAGCTCGAGGCGGAGCTCGCCGAGCTGGAGGGCCCTCGCCGCGCGGCAATCGTCGAGGCGATCAAGACGGCCCGCTCCTTCGGCGACCTCTCCGAGAACTTCGAGTACCACGCCGCGAAGAACGAGCAGGGCCTGCTCGAGCGGCGGATCCGCGTGCTACGTGACCGGCTCTCGCGGTCGGTCGTCGTCGACGACGAAGCCGCTTCCGACGGCAGCGTCACCGTTGGCTCCAGGGTCGAGCTCGAGGACGAGCACGGCGGGCGCCTCTCGGTCGAGATCTCGAGCGTCGGCGGCGTCTCGCCCGACTCGCCGGTCGGCAGTGCCCTCATGGGCGCGAAAGAGGGAGACGAGGTCGAGATCGACGCGCCGAGCGGCGCCTGGCGGGCCCGCATCCTCTCCGTGGGCCGCTAGCGGCCTTTTGACCCACGGGGGTCAAGCGCTCCGTCGCCTTGACGTGCGAACGTGCTCGACATGGACACCGGTCGTGCAGCGACGAGCTCCTCCCCCGAGCTCGAGACCGCTTCCCGCCGCTCGCAACTCGTTCGGGCACTGCGCTCCGTCGACCAGGCGATTCATAAGGCCGGCGAGCGCGGTGAGGTTACGGGCCTCCAACGCCTGCGCGACGACCTCTGCGCGGCGCTGCGGTTGCTCGACGGGTATCCGATGGCGCAGCCGCTGGTTCACGCCTGAATCGGCCGGCTGCCGTTCCTCCAGGCTCGCGGCTTCCGGACAGGCACGGAAGCCGCTGGGCTTGACCGTGCGGTCGCGCGAAAGGCACACTCGTAACGTGTCCGACCTGCGCTCCATGGGTGGGGACGTCGAAAACGCGCTGGAACGGGTCGGCGTTCCGAGTTATGTGATCGACCGCCACGGCATCATCCGGTGGGTCAATCCGGCCGGCCAGCGCCTGGTCGGCGACGTACGCGGGCGGCAGTTCACTTCCGTCGTCTCCGCCGAGGAGACGCGCCGCGCGAAGGAGGCGTTCGCGCGGAAGATCTCGGGCATCGAGAAGCACAGCGACTACGAGCTCGTGCTGATGGATGCCGACGGCGATCGTGTCTCGGTCGAGATCAGCTCCGTGCCGCTCTACAACGGACATCGGATCGTCGGCGTCTTCGGGCAGGTCGTCGACGTCGACGACGACGATCCGCCGGAGGCACATCCTCATCTCACGCCGCGCCAGACGGAAGTGCTCCGGCTACTCGAGCGCGGCCGCTCGACCAACCAGATCGCGAGCGAGCTGCACCTCAGCACCGAGACC
>DATAOL010000277.1:0-1711 GCA_036265755.1 Gaiellaceae bacterium
CCTGCCGGCGTCGTCTTCGCGTTCTACGAGGCGTTCCCGGACGAGAAGATCGAGCCGCGGCCGGGCGCAGGCTGGCTGGACACGATCTTCGCGAACGAGTACGTGGTCTTCTCCGTCCGCGTCGTGCTGATCTCGCTTGCGCTCGTGCTCGTCCTCGGTGCGATCTTCGTCAGCGTCTCGATCGTCTATCGGATGTACCGGCGCGAGTTCGTCCACAAGCTCGGCTGGGTCGAGGTCTCGGTCATGCCGACGGCGACGGAGGATGCCGGAGCTCTCGACGAGATGAATCAGCGACTGTTGAGGGATGCCTGGGCCAGCGTCGAGGCCATGGACGGGCTGCTGGCGAGCACTGCAGGATCTCTCGAGAAGATGACACGGGAGCGGGATCGCCTTCGAGACGAGCTTGCCCGACGGCAGCCCTTCGTAGAGCCGTGATCCGTCAGGTCGTTACCAGGGAGACGCGAGATCGATGGTGTCGGACGAGCGCCGCCGATATCGTCGGGCGCCGTGCGGCGCAGAGCGCGAGGGACTGAGACGACCGTGAACGATGACGAAGCAGTGCGCACGGATCGGGAGTACGTCGACAGGTTGATCGCCGATGCGTATCGGGCCGTCGAAGAGTCACGCGAGATGCTGGCGCGGCAGCGCGTCGAAGCGGAGGTGGCGAGACGGCTCATGGCGCGCGTCATCGAACAACTCCGCCGCCTAGGCGTCTGAGGCTAGCGCTCTCCGGGAGCGGCTAGATCAAACCCTCGCGAACAGCCTCCGCGACGGCCTGCGAGCGGGTGCGAGCGTTGAGCTTCGTGACGACGTCGTGGATGACGTTCTTGATCGTGCGCTCGCTGTAGCAGAGGCGGCGCGCGACCTCGCGGGTCGGGTGGCCGGCGGCGACGAGCCGCAGGACTTCCTGCTCCCTGGAGGTGAGGCGCGAAAGCGACAGGCCACGCGGCTCGAGCACCTCGCGCGACACGCGCGAGATCCCGCGGAGCAGGCTGCCGAGCACCTCGGGCGCCATGACTCCCGCGCCGGTCGCCGCCGCGCGGACACCGGCGATCAGCGTGTCGGGCGTGAGCGTCTCCTTGCACAGGTAGCCGACGGCGCCGGCCTGGGTCGCCGCGAGGATCTCGGGCTCGTCGCAGCGCGAGGCGCAGACGAGGACCCGCGCGCCCGAGGTCTCCCGGATCCACCGGATGAAGTCGTGTCCACCGGCGAGGTCGTTGTCGATCAGGACGACGTCGGCGGCCGGAAGCGCCGGATGCTGCTTGGCCTCGGCAACGGAACCCGCTTCCGCGACGTCGTCGACGTCGTCGAGAGTCGTGAGGCACGCTGCTAGACCGCCGCGGTAGATCGAGTGCGCGTCGAGGATGAAGACCTTCAGCCGACCGCCCTCCCCGGGGCGTGACTTCGATGGCGGCCCCCGCCCGAAGACGAGGCTCGAAGCCGATAGTACGACACTCTTGCCTTTTAGGGAAGCCCGCGATCCGGCCGCTCGCGACCCCCTCGCGGGCGACCCGCTACGAACCCCGAACGACATCGTTCGTCGCGGGTACGGATATCTGCTCAAAGCGAGAATCTTCTCGGAATCTCGCATTGTCCGAACCCGGAAACTCCCCTAGACTCGAAACACCTGTCGAGAAGGGGGGAGCGCCGCGGTGGCCGCGCCCGAGGTTCTGCGAAAGGTCGGACGGTACGAGATCCTCCGCGAGGTCGG
>DATAOL010000278.1:0-4551 GCA_036265755.1 Gaiellaceae bacterium
ACCTAGACTCGGATGCACGCGGCGCGGTGCGATGGATCCGTCGATGCCGCCGGCCGGCGGAGCTCGGGATCGACGTTCTTGCACTCGGAGATCGCAATCGGGCACCGCGGATGGAAGCGACAACCCGCAGGGATGTGCACCGAGTTCGGCGTCTCGCCCCGGAGGATCTGAGGCGTCCCGCGCTCGCGCGGATCCCGTTTCGGGACGACGGAGAGAAGAGCGCGCGTGTAGGGATGCTGGGGGTTCTCGACCACCTCGCGAGCCGGGCCCTCTTCGACGATCCGGCCGAGGTACATGACTGCGATCCGGTCGGCGTAGTGCGCGGCGGTGGAGAGGTCGTGGGTGATCATGAGGATGGCGAGGCCACTGTCCCGCAGCCCGTCCAGGATCGACAGGATCCCGGCCCGAACCGACACGTCCAACATGGACACCGGCTCGTCGGCCACGAGGAGCTCGGGGTGGAGGACGAGGCTCGCGGCGATGGCGACCCGCTGCCGCTGGCCTCCTGAGAGCTCGTGGGGATAGCGGTCGACGTAGAGCTCGGGCGGAGACAGCCCCGCGACCTCCAGCGCCTGGTGCACCTCGGCCTTGCGCTCGGAGCGGGACCCGATTCCGTGCACCTCGAGGGGCTCTTCGATCGTCGTACCGACGCGGAAGCGCGGATCGAGGGACTCGTACGGATCCTGGTAGACGACCTGTATCCGCCGCCGGAATGGCCGGAGCTGGGCCGACGAGAGGCTCGTGATGTCCTGGCCGTCGAAGCGGATCGAGCCGCCGTCGATGTCGATCATCCGAAGGACCGACTGCGCCGTCGAGGTCTTCCCACACCCTGACTCGCCGACGAGCGCGAGCATCTCGCCGCGGTCAAGGGAGAAGGAGACGCCGTCGACGGCGTGCACGCTCAGCTTCGGGCGCCGCTGCAGGCTGCCGACGAGGCCGCGCGCGACCGGGTAGCGCGCCACGAGGCCCTCGACCTCGAGCAGCGGTCCGGACCCGTTGGTGCTCATCCGGCCGCCTCTTGGACGACGTCGTTCAGATGGCAGGCGGCGATGTGCGCGTCTCCGACCCGCTTGAGCAGCGGGGTCACGGTCGGGCACGGCTCGAAAGCACGATCGCAGCGGGGCTGGAAGGGGCAGCCGACGAGCGGGCGGTCGAGCCGCGGGGGAGCGCCTGGAATGGAGGCGACGCGCTCGTCCTCCGCATACAGGTCCGGCGTGGCCGCGAAGAGCAGCCGCGTGTAGGGATGCCTCGGTGTGTGGTAGAGGGCGTCGATCGACGCGGACTCGGCGATCACGCCCGCGTACATGACCGCGGCGCGATCGCAGACCTGCGCGACGACCGGCAGGTCGTGTGTGACGAGGATGAGCGCGAGGTCGAAGTCGTCGGCGAGTGAGACGAGCAGGTCGAGGATCTGCGCCTGCACCATGACGTCGAGTGCCGTCGTGGGCTCATCCGCGAGCAGGATCTTCGGCTCGCAGGCGAGCGCCATGGCGATGGCAGCGCGCTGCCGCATCCCGCCCGAGAACTCGTGCGGATAGCGGCTCGCCCGGTCCTTGGAGATGCCGACCCGCTCGAGGAGCTCCTCGACCTGCCGGCGCGCCTGCTTGCCCTCCGCGATCCCATGCAGGTGCATGGGCTCCTCGATCTGGGAGCCGACGGTCTTAACCGGGTTGAAGGCGTTCATCGCGCCCTGGAAGACCATCGCGATGTCGTTCCAGCGGTAGCGGCTCACCGACTCCTCGCCGCGTTCGAGGATGTTCGTCCCCTCGAGGCGCACCTCGCCCGACACCGACGCGTTGGGTGGAAGGAGACCCATGATGGTGAGGATCGCCGTCGTCTTGCCGCAGCCGGACTCACCGACGAGCCCGAAGCGCTCCCCGGCCTCCAGCTGGAGGTCGATGCCGCGAACCGCGTGCAGCTCTCCGCCGGCTGCGAGGTCGAACCAGACGTTCAGGTCGACGATTTCGAGGAGGGGGCTCATTCGGAGTCGAGCTTCCCGCGCAGCGGGCGCATCCGGAAGCGTCGCACCGAAAGGTGTCCGACCTTCAGCCGGGGATTGAGGGCATCCTCGAGGGACGAGCCGAACATCGTCGAGCCGAGGACGACGAGGGCGACACAGACCCCGGGCGGGATGATCGCCCACCACGCGTCGTTGAGGATCGCGTCGTCGGTGAAGGCGTTCTCGATCAGCCGGCCCCAGGAGATGACGCTCGGGTCACCGAGCCCTAGGAAGGTGATGAAGGTCTCCGCGAAGATGGCGTAGGCGACCAGGAGGACGGTGTTCGCGATGAGGAGCGGCATCACCTGCGGAAGGATGTGCTTGAAGATCAGCCGCCGGTTTCCCGCCCCCAATGCCCGGGCCCGCTTCACATAGACGCGCTCGCGAACGCTCTTCACCTGCGCCCGGATGAGACGGGCCGTCGATGTCCAGTAGATGACCCCGATGATGAGGATGATGTTCGTCAGGCTGCGTCCGAAGAGCGCCGCGACGACGATCATGAGCGGGATGTCCGGGATGACGAGCACGTAGTCGGTCATCCGCATCAGCACGGTGTCCGTTCTCCCGCCGTAGAAGCCGGAGACGACGCCGACGAGGCCGCCGATGAACGCCGAGACGAGCGCGGCGGCGAAGCCGACCAGAAGAGAGACGCGCGTTCCCGCGATGAGAAGTCGGAGCATGTCGGCCCCGCCGCCGTCGAGCCCGAGCAGGTGATTGATGCTCGGCGGCTGGAAGATCGGCCCGACCTTCTCCTTGGGGTCGCCGGGGAGGAGAAACGGGGAAACCACGGCGATGAGCACGAACATTGCGACGACCGAGAGGCCGATCAGCGCCTGTGGCTCCCCGAAGACGGCTTGCCTGATCGCGCCCGGCCGCCGCCCTGTCGAGACGTCGACGCCTTCGGCGGCCGCTGCGCCCTGGACGGCCGCGCTCATGTCGACACCCTTGGGTCGAGCTTGAAATACAGGAGGTCGGCGACGAGGTTCGCGAAGATGACCGAGAACGTGAGTAACAGGAACGCGCCCTGGAGGACCGGGTAGTCGCGCTGGTCGATCGCCTCGACGACGAGGAGGCCGATCCCCGGATACGAGAAGACGTATTCGATCGTGATCGAGCCTCCGATGATGAAGCCGAGAGAGAGCGCGATCAGGGTGATGATGGGAAGGAGAGCGTTCCGGAGCCCGTGCTTCCACACCGTGGCCCAGTTCGAGAGCCCCTTCGCGCGAGCGGTGAGGACGTAGTCCTCCCCGAGGGCCTCGAGCATCGAGGAGCGAACGACGATCGCGTACTCGCCGTAGAGCACGAGCCCGAGCGTGAGCGCCGGGAGGATCATGTGGCGCATCCGGTCGACGAAGACCTCCCACGTCGAGGCGTCGCCGAGGATCCCGAGCGTCGGGTCCTTGATCCCCGCCGTTGGGAGCCCGAGCGCCCCGGCCACGAACAGGACCATGAGGAGTCCCAGCCACTGCGGGGGCATGGAGTAGAAAGTCAGGCCAGTCCAGAGGGTCGACCTGTCCGAAAACGTGCCGCGCCGCCATGCGGAGATCACCCCCGCCAGAACCCCGAAGACGATCGAGAAGAGCGTGCCGAGCGCGACCATCGGCACGGTGTTCTTCAGCGGCGGCCAGAGCTCTTGCGTGACGGGCGCCTGGCTCCGCAGCGACTTGCCGAGATCCCCGTGGGCCAGATCACTGAGATAGAGCTTGTACTGCTCCCACCTGGATTGGTCGAGCCCGAGCTGCTCGCGCTGGTACTCCTTGAACTGCTTCGTGCACTGCCGGCAGCGCAGCGCGGAGACCGCGTCACCGGAGAGGGTGCGGAAGAGGACGAAGTTGAGCGTGATCGCGACGAAGACCGTGACGAGCGCAAAGCCGATCCGCTTCGCGACGTAGTCGAAGCCCCGCATCGTCCTCTTCCAATCCCCAGCGCCCTCCTAACCCGTCTTGTGCGGCCTCGTCCAGTACATCTTCGCGTACGCGTTCAGGTGTGGATCCATTCCGTCCCACGCCGTTGTGTGGGCGTCGATGTACTGCTCCTCGACGAGCTGCGTGTAGAGGACGTTGTCGTAGATGATCTGCTCCATCTGCTGCACGATCTTGGCCCGCTCGTCCTCGTTCACCGACGTGCCCTGCTTCGTGTAGAGGGTGTCGTAGTCGGGGTTGTCCCAGCCCGTGTCGCTCCACGAGCACCACTGGTCCTTGGTCACGACGGAGAGCATGAAGTCGGGGTCGACGTAGCCGGACCAGTCCCACATCGCGATGTCCCAGCCGGTGTAGCCCGAGTTCGTCTTCGGATCGCAGTGATCGGTGGTCTCGATCTCGTAGGCGGCCGTCGAGTCGCCGCCGACCCACTGGGTCACGGGGACCCCCGCCTCGGCGAAGCCCTCCTGGACGACCTGGAACGCCCGGTTTCCGTTGAAGTCGAGCGAGGTCGGAACCATGATCCGGTACTGCATCTTGTGCGCCGGCTGGGCGTACTTGCCGGTCGTGGCGGGAGCGATGCGGGTCCCGTCGGGGCCCTTCTTGTAGCCGAGCGAGTCGAGCAGGTCGTTG
>DATAOL010000279.1:0-2762 GCA_036265755.1 Gaiellaceae bacterium
GGCCTCAGGGCCCGCTCACGACTGCTTCGGCCTCGATCTCCACGAGCCAGCGGGGGTCGAGCAGGCCGCCGGCGAGCAACGTCGTGTTGGCCGGACGGATGTCTGAGAAGAGCTCTCCGTGCGCCCGGCCGACCTCCTCGAAATCTTCCACCCGGACGAGGTAGACGCGCGTGCGGACGACGTCCGCGAGCGAGGAGCCCGCTTCCCCGAGCGCCGCGGCGATGATCTCCAGGCAGCGGCGCGCCTGGCCGTAGGCGTCCGTTGGTGGATCGGCGCCGTCTGGCATGACCGGCGCCGTGCCGGCGATGTAGACGTGCTCCCCGACTCGCACGGCCCGCGAGAACCCGACGACCGGCTCGTAGGGCGAGCCGGAGGAGATGAGCCGCCGTTCCATGGCCGTCTAGTATCGCGCCGCGTGGAGGCACTCGCCCAGATCGACGGCTGGCCGGCCGAGAACAAGGCAGTCGGCGTCGTGACGGCCGGCGAGACCTGGACGCGCGGCCCAGTGGACAGGAGCTTCCGGTGGGCTTCCGTCACGAAGGTCTTCACGACGATGGCGGTGCTGGTGGCCGCGGAGGAGGGTGTGCTCGACCTCGACGAGCCGGCCGGGCCTCCGGATTCGACCGTCCGCCATCTCCTCGGACACGCCTCGGGCCTCCCCTTCGAGGGCGAGCGGGCGATCTCGCGCCCGGGCAAGCGGCGCATCTATTCGAACACGGGCTTCGAGCGGCTCGGCGCTCACCTCGCGGAGCGGGCCGAGATGCCGTTCGAGCAGTATCTCGGCGCCGCTGTGCTCGTTCCGCTCGGCCTGAAAGGCGTCTCCCTCGACGGATCGCCCGCCGCCGGGCTCTGGGGGACGCTCGAGGATCTCCTCGCCTTCGCACGGGAGGTCATGGCGCCGACGCTCGTCGCGCCCGAGACACTCGACGAGGCCAGGACGATCTCGTTTCCGGGGCTGGTGGGCATCCTGCCGGACTTCGGGCGCTACGAGCCCCTGGACTGGGGGCTCGGGTTCGAGGTGCGCGACGGAAAGCAGCCCCACTGGACGGGGGCGGAGAACTCTCCGGAGACGGTGGGGCATTTCGGCGGCTCGGGGACGTTTCTCTGGATCGACCCCGTCGCCGGCGCCGCGTGCGCGTGTCTCACCGACAAGGGCTTCGGACCGTGGGCCAAGGAAGCCTGGCCGCCCTTCTCCGACGCGGTCCTCGCGGAGCTACGATGAGGGTGCCGGTGTGGAACCTCCTGATCATCGTCGTGTGCTACACGTTCGCCGCGCTCGTGCTCCGGTTCCTCGGCGGATTCAACTCCGCAGCCGACGCCGTCTCCACCTGGGGACGAAGATCGTCGGTCAGGTCGCTTCGCAAGCGCGGTCTTACCCCACGCAGCTACGTGCGCTCGCGAATCTCGTCGTAGACGGCTCGCTCGCAGCTCGCGGCAGTCGCAGGGGTGACGGCGCTCACCCGGCCGGTGAAGCTGTCGCCGGGCCGGAGGAGACCGTTGGCTCCGCGGAGCATGCCGGCGAGGACGACCCCGAAGCAGCCTTCCGCGTCGAGCGTCTCTCCCGCAGCGAGCTCGCGGCGTTCCATTCGCTCCGCGAGCCGCATGAGCCGCTCGCCCGGGACACCTGCGAGCTCTGCGATCCGCGCCAGCTCATTCGCCGTCGCGCTCTGGTGCCTCACCGCTCTTCGTCGGGGTCGATCACGCGCTCTGGGTTCTCGTGCGCGGGGTAGCGCTGCGCGTCCTCCTCCTCGCGGCGCTCGGCCGGGGCGTCCTGCTCCTCTTCGGTGGGTTCGGGAGTCTCTCCGGTGGACATGTAGGCTCGATCGTATGGGACGGAGCCCGTTCTTCGACGGATGGAAGCACTGCCCGCGGTGCACCGCGGTGCTCGAGATCGCGGACGGTAAGGTGGAGTGTCCCGAGTGTGGGCTGGTCGTCTACGCGAACCCGGCGCCCACGATCAGCGCGCTCGTTCTCGACGACGACGGCCGGGTTCTTCTCGCCCGGCGGGCAGCCGAGCCTGGCGCAGGCCTCTGGGATCTCCTGGGCGGGTTCACGAACGAGGGGGAGTTGCCGCTCGAGACCCTTGCGCGCGAGCTCCGCGAGGAGACGGGAGTCGAGATCGATCCGATGCACTTCTTCGGCGCCTGGCCCGACCGCTATGGGGCGAACGGCGTCTGGACTCTGAACCTCTACTGGACGGCGCGCATTTCCTCCGGCCAGCCCGAGCCCGCCGATGACGTGGCCGAGCTCCGTTGGTTCGCGGGGGACGAGCTGCCGGCCTGGGGCGAGTTCGCTTTCGAGAACACCGTCGAGGTTCTCCAGGCCTGGAAGGCGGGTCTGTAAAGACTGAAAAATGGGCCGAACGGCCCATGCAGATCCGCCGGCCTCCTGCCGATAATCCAGCCACGTTGCCCGAGCGTGGCCTGCACCGAATCGACGACGACCTCACCGAGGCCTGGTTCGACGCGTTCGTGGCCGAAGGCCTCGCGGACGTCGAGTCCTACCTGCGCAAGCAGGCCGACTTCCAGACGTTCCTCGAAGACAGGGACTGAGCTTCAGAGGACCGGCGGTCCCGTCGGGCTGCCGACGATCGGGATCGAGACGATGCCTTGCTTCCCAATGGCCCCCTTCGGGGCCGAAGCGCGCAGGTCCGCCGACCGCGCTGCATCGGCGGACCCTAGTAAACGTGACGAGGATTACTAGCTTCGCGCTTCGACGAGCCCGAGGCTCTTCTCGAGCATGGTCTTCGGCTGCGCGCCGAC
>DATAOL010000280.1:0-3088 GCA_036265755.1 Gaiellaceae bacterium
GGTAGAGTCGCGGCCGATGGCTCACCGAGTCACGCTCATCCCCGGAGACGGCACCGGCCCGGAGCTCACCGAGGCCACCCGGCGCGTGCTCGAGGCGACCGGCGTCGAGTTCGACTGGGACGTCCAGGAGGCCGGCAGCGACGTGATGGAGAAGCACGGCGGAGAGCCGCTTCCCGAACACGTCCTCGACGCGATCCGCGAAAGCAAGGTCGCGCTGAAGGGCCCGATCACGACGCCCATCGGCGTCGGCTTCCGCTCCGTCAACGTCGCGCTCCGCAAAGGCCTCGACCTCTACGGCCAGGTCCGGCCCTGCAAGAGCTATCCGGGGGTGCGCTCGCGCTACGAGGACGTGGACATCGTGATCGTCCGCGAGGCGACGGAGGATCTCTACGCGGGGATCGAGTACGAGGTCGGCTCCGAGGATGCACGCGAGCTCACGGAGTGGCTCCGAGCGCACGGCGGCCAGCTGCGCGACGACTCCGGCATCTCGATCAAGCCGATCTCGATCGAGGGCACGCGCCGGATCTTCGAGTTCGCGTTCGACTACGCGCGCCGCCTCGGCCGCCGCAAGGTGACGAGCGTGCACAAGGCGAACATCATGAAATTCACGGACGGGCTCTGGCTCCAGATCTCCCGCGAGGTCGCGGAGCAGAACCCGGACATCGAGTTCGAGGACCGCATCGTCGACAACCTCTCGATGCAGCTCGTCCAGCGGCCCGAGGAGTACGACGTGCTCGTCCTGCCGAACCTCTACGGAGACATCGTCTCCGACCTCGCTGCGGGCCTGATCGGCGGGCTCGGCCTGGCGCCCGGAGGCAACTTCGGCACGGAGGCGGCCGTCTTCGAGCCGACGCACGGCTCCGCGCCCAAGTACGCGGGCCAGAACAAGGTGAACCCGATGGCGATGATGCTCTCCGGCGTGCTGATGCTGCACCACCTGGAGGAGAGCGACGCCGCCGACCGCCTGGAAGGAGCGATCGCCTCGGTCATCGCCGAGGGCAGGAGCGTGACCTACGACATGAAGCCGGCCCGCGACGACCCGACGGCCGTCGGGACGAGCGACGTGGCGGACGCGATCATCGACAAGATGGGGGTAACGGTTTGAGCCAGCGCCGAAAAGTGACGGTGGTCGGAGCGGGGAACGTCGGGGCGACGTGCGCGCAGGAGCTCGCGCGGCGCGATTACGCGGACGTCGTGCTCGTGGACATCAAGGAAGGGCTGCCGGAAGGAAAGGCGCTCGACATCAACCAGGCCGGCGCGGTGCTCGGCTACGAGCCGAACGTGACCGGGTCGACGAGCTACGAGCCGACGGCCGGCTCCGACGTGGTGGTCATCACGGCGGGCGTGCCGCGCACGGGCGACATGAGCCGCGACGACCTCGTCTCGACGAACGAGAAGATCGTCGGCGCCGTTACCCGCGAGGTCGCCGAGCACTCGCCGGACGCGATCCTGATCGTCGTCTCGAACCCGCTCGACGCGATGTGCCATGTGGCGAAGAATGTCTCCGGGTGGCCGAAGGAGCGCGTGTTCGGCATGGCCGGGATCCTCGACACAGCACGCTTTTCGACCTTCATCGCCTGGAAGACGGGCTCCTCGGTCAAGGACGTCAGCGCGATGGTGCTCGGCGGTCACGGCGACCAAATGGTCTCGGTTGTGTCGGCGACGACCGTCGGCGGAATCCCCCTCCGCAAGCTCGTGTCGGACGAGGGGATCGGAGACCTCGTCGAGCGCACGGCCGGCGGCGGCGGCGAGCTCGTAAAGCTGATCGGGACCTCGGCGTGGTATGCGCCCGGCGCGGCCGCGGCTCAGATGGTCGACGCGATTCTGCTCGACGAGAAGCGTGTGCTTCCGTGCACTGCCTTGCTCGAGGGCGAGTACGGGATCGACGGCCTGTACATGGGCGTTCCGGTGAAGGTCGGGACGGCTGGGATCGAAGAGATCGTCGAGATCGACCTCTCCGCCGACGAACGGGCCGCCCTCGAAGCCTCGGCCGAGGCCGTGCGCGAGGTCGTCGGCGTCCTGAACTCGTAGGCGGATGGACCTCGGTCTTCGAGGCCGGACTGCGATCGTCTGCGGGGCGTCCGCGGGGATGGGCCTCGCGACCGCGGAGGCGCTGAGCGCGGAAGGCGCGAACGTCGCCATGTTCGCCCGGCGCCGCGACGAGCTTGAGCGCGAGGCCGAGCGCCTGGGGGCGCTCGCCGTCCGCGGCGATCTGACGAACCCGAAGGACCTCAAGAAGCTCGTCGACAAGACCCTGGAGGCCTTCGGTGGGATCGACATCCTCGTCAACAACGGCGGCGGCCCGCCGCGAACGACCGCGCTCGAGATGACCGACGAGTCGATCGAGGACGCAGTGGAGCTGCTCCTACTGTCCGCGGTCCGCCTGACGACGCTCTGCCTCCCCCACCTCCGCCGCTCGGGCCACGGACGCGTGATCAACATCACGTCCAGCTCGGTCCGCGAGCCGCTCGACAATCTGGCGCTCTCAAACTCCGTGCGCCCGGGCGTGATCGGCTGGGCGAAGACGCTCGCGCGCGAGCTCGGCCCGGACGCCGTGACCGTCAACTCGATCGCCCCAGGACGCATCGAGACGGCCCGTCTCGCCGAGGCGTTCGTCAACCGCTCGCGCGCCGACGACATGGAGACGATCCCGCTGCGCCGCTTCGGCAGGCCGAAGGAAGTCGCCGAGGTGATCTGCTTCCTCGCCTCCGAACGGGCGTCGTACGTGACCGGAACCGTTATCCCGGTCGACGGCGGCCTCACGCGCCAGTTGCTCTAGAGGGTCTGGCGCGAAACCGCTCGTCGCCGGGGTGCGATGGTCGTTCCCTCGCAAGGACGCAGGGAGCCCGCGTACCCGCAGCGGTACGCGGGCGACTGAGGACGCCGTCGAGGGGGCGAGCAGCGCGGCCCGGCGGCACAGACTGTTTTGCGCCAGACCCTCTGTAATCCACATCTCGCGCGCCGCCCGTATCCTGAGTCGGTGGCCCGCCTCTTCAAGTTCCTGCTCGCAGCCGGCCTCGTGCTGGCCGTGGTCGTCGTCGGGCTCTACGTCATCCCGTCTGACCAGTACATCTTCCTGCCGGACAAG
>DATAOL010000281.1:0-7616 GCA_036265755.1 Gaiellaceae bacterium
CGGGTGTGGCGCGGGTGTGCCGACTTCGGGTCAATTGAAGCGCTGCTGTGCGGGCTCGAGCCCTTCGGTCGCGATCGCCTCGACAGCGTCGGCAGCGCGTGAGATCAGCGCGTCCACGTCCTGCTCGGGCTCGAACGGCGACAGCACGTAGTCCGCGACTGGCCGCCGGTCGCCACGCCCCGGCCGCCCGACCCCGATTCGCAGCCGGAGGAAGTCCTGCGTCCCGAGCGCCCCCGCGATCGAGCGCAGCCCGTTGTGCCCAGCGAGACCGCCGCCGGCCCGGGCCTGGAGCCGGGCCGCCTCGAGGTCGACATCGTCGTGCACGACCAGGAGCGCCTCCAGGTCGACCTTGAAGAATCGCCGCGCGGCCGAGATCGACTTCCCCGACACGTTCATGTACGTCTCCGGCTTCAAGAGGGCGAGCCGCAGGTCGCCCAGCCGAACCTCCGCCAGCTGCCCGTCGAACTTCGACCGGAACGACGCGCCATGCCGGCGCGCCAGCTCGTCGATCACCATCCAGCCCGCGTTGTGCCGCGTGCGCTCATACTCGCGACCGGGATTGCCGAGCCCCGCGACCAGCAGGTCGAGCGTCGAGGCCCCTCCGCCCCGCCGCCGAAAGAGCCGCATGGGCTATCCCTCGGACTGCTCTTCGTCGCCGCCGGCCTCGGCCGGGGCCTCGCCCTCGCCCGCCGGAGCCTCGCCCTCGGGCGCCTCTTCGCCCTCCGGCACCTCGCCCTCCGGCAGCTCGCCCTCCTCGAGCTCCTCTTCCTCGACCTCCGGCTCGACGATGACCGTCGGCGCCGTCACGGTTGCGAGAACCGTCTCCTCGGGATCGTCGAGGTAGGTCACGCCTTCCTGAGCGGGCAGGTCGACGAGACGCATCGTGTCGCCGATCGCCATCCCGCTCACGTCGAGCTCCAACCGGTCCGGAATCTCGAGCGGCAGCGCCTCCACGCGGATCTCGCGCTGCACCTGGGAGAGCACCCCGCCCTCCTTGACACCGGCGGACTCGCCGACGAGCTCGACGGAGACCTCCGCCTGAATCGGCTGGTCGAGCCGGACCTCGTGCAGGTCGATGTGCGCGAGCCGGCCGCTTGGAACTTCCTGCTGGTAGTCCTTGAGCACGGCCGGGTGCGTGGTCTTCTGGCCCGCGAGGACGACGTCGAGAATCGCGTGCAGCCCCGAGTCGCCCGACAGCGCGCGCCGCAGGTCGCGTTCCGGCACGCAAAACGCATGCGGAGCCTTCCCACGTCCGTAGAGGACGCCGGGTACGAGACCCTCCTTGCGCAGGCGGCGCGCGTCGGCCGAGCCGCGTCCTTCGCGCTCGGTCACCTCGAGTTTCATCCGCTCACCGGCCATGTCGGCGGCCAAGTGTAGCCAGAAGAGGGCTTACTTCTTGATGTGCAGGTCGATCCCGAGCAGGATCAGCGGCCAGAGGACGACCGCCAGGATCGCGGACAGGATCAGCCGGATCGTGTCCAGATGCTTGAAGTAGTGGTGCGAGGCAGCGACCGCCACGCCCACGACCAGGTAGATCAGGCCCAGGAAGCTCGATCGGAACATGTTCCGTCAGGTACCCCGGATTCCCGCGCCGGGAAACTCCGACGGCGCGAGTCCCCGCTCAACCCCAGCAATTTGCGCGATTTCCGGTGCGACCAGGCGGCAGGACGGGACGGCCCACCGCCGGTCACGACTGCGAAGCGCTAGACGCGCCGCCCTCTGCGCAGGAACGGGATGTGCGGGGTGCCGCTCTTGGCGACGCCACGGCTCAGGATGTACGCCGCGCCGATGATCGTGACGAGCGTCCACGCGCGATTGTCGTCGAAGCTGTCCGAGATCGCGGCCGAGATCAACAAGATCGCGCTGAGCAGCAACATCGCCCAGAACTCCGTGGTGAGCAGGGCCCAGCGCGACTCGTCGTGTGCACCAGCGACCTCGTCGCCTGCCCGCTCCATGCGTGTACCGGCATCTACCGAAGTAGCCATGTCGATCGTTCCTCCTCCTTTGGGTTCATGCCCGCGGAAACTGCGGTCCGAAGTTCCTGTCCCTCAGCGGGATGAGCGAAACATCACGAGCCTCGACGAGACGCGCGGATTTAGCCGGACTTCCCCTCCGCGACATCCTCCGCCTCGCCGAACTTGTCGACGACCAGGTAGCCAGGCCGCTCTTCGACGACTTTCTCGATCTCGGTGCTCACGTGTCCAGGAACGACTACGAAACGGTCCGCCTGGGAGTGAACGGCGTCGTAGTCCGCGATCGTCAGGGTGATCACGCCGCCACACCCCCGCCGCCCGCACTCGCAGAGAACTTCGATCGCCTCATCGCGTCCGGCGCCCGCCTCTTGATCGACCTGCTCAATCTCGCGGTTGGCCGCTCGAAACACCGCTTCGTTCTTGGCGATCCGGTCGTGTCGCTCGTCCATTCTGCGCAAGGCTGGCCCTAGAAGAGCTGGTTCGCGGCTAGCTCGCCGCTTCGCTCAGCATAGACGTTCCCGAACCGCTCAGGTCATCTGAGGTCAGGCTCGGTGAGGCGAGAGCGGTAGAACTTCTACCGGGCCGAGCAGCCGAGCCTCGAGCCGTTCAGCCTCGTCACGGAAGACGACGCCGGCCAAGTGCAGGTACGTCCTGGTCGTCGCCATGTTGCGGTGTCCCGCCTTGGCCATGACCGCGATCGCGCTCGAGCCCGATGCTGCGTCGTGCGTGATCGCCGAGTGCCTGAGGTCGTGGAAAGGCCGAACGTGCCCCTCGACGCCAGCGGACGCGAGAGCGGGTTTCAGCGCCTCCTTGAACCGCTCGGCGCTGTACTTCGTCCCGCGCTCCGGATTGCAGAAGACGAGCTCGTCCGCCCCCTTGAACGCGGAGCGGCGGTAGTGCTCTGCGAGCTCGCCCTGGAGACGGGTCGGAAGGGCGATCGAGCGGACGCCCTCGTCCGTCTTTGAGTCGCGGACGCGAAGGACGCCCTCGAGCAGGTCGACGTCGCTCCAGCGGAGCGCCTGCAACTCGGAACGGCGAAGCCCGCACAGGACGAGTGTCAGAAACACGGTGCGGGCTGGCGCGGGCGCTACAGGCGTGTCCGGCGCGACGGGCGGCGCTGGTACCTCGAGCACGTTCGATTCCCCTTCGATCTGTACCGCCACCGGCGGCGGCGGCGGGGCGGTGCAAGCAGTCACGGGCGGCCCTGTCTTCGGCGGGGTAGGCGGCGGTGGTGGTGGCGGATCAGTAGGTGATCTGCTCGTTACCGCGTCAAGCGGCGGTGCCGGAGAGATGCTGGCCGCGGCGCAGTAGCTCTCCGTCACGGCGGCTCAAGCATTTGGGGCGGCGGCGGAAGGCCGATCAAGAGCGCGACGGCAGACGGGAACGGCGGCGGCCTGTACGGCGGCGCCGGGTCCGGGGGTTGCATCGTCTCGGGCGGCGCTTCGGGGAAGGGCGGCAACGGCGCGAACGGGCCGATCCGCGTCTGGGAGTTCCAGAGCACCTAGGAAGCAAGAAACGTCCGATCGTCGCTGACGACCAGAATGGGAAAGGAAGCGAGGACAAAGATGTCCCTCAAAAGCTTCACAATCCGCAAACGCAAAAGTTCACACTTCAGTGTTACGTTCTAACAGAAGACGGCCGCACCTCCTCCTCGTCGTTTTAGCTACGAATCTTTAAGCCGTTCGAGGACGTAATGAGGTCGGCGATCAACGCCTGAAACGTCCGATAGAAAGAAAAGGGCTGATTTGTGTGTCCCTTTTCAGAACCCCTAGTGAGGAGAGCTAATGCGAAAGATGACTCTGCTTGCCCTAGCCACGGCACTCGTGGCGATTGGCACGGCCTCGGCGAAGACAGTGACCGTGACGATCACGAAGAACGGCTTCGCTCCCAAGTCCGCGGCGGTCGTGCCGAACGACGTCGTCCAGTTCACGAACAGCGACACCGTCGCCCACCAGCTCACGTTCAAGACGACGACCGGCGTGACGTGCTCGCCGAGCCCGCTCGTCCTGCAGCCCGGCGCTACCGGCAACTGCACGTTCAAGAGCACAGGTACTTTCACCTACTCGGACCCGAATACGAGAGGGAACACGTTCCGCGGCACCGTGACGGTCGCCGCAGCGGCGGACTCGCTCAGCGTGTCCGCGAAACCGGTTCTCGTCACGTACGGGAGCCAAACCGTTCTGGCCGGGACGCTATCGACCCGCCAGGTCGGCGAGAAAGTCGATGCGCTCGCACAGCCGTGCGGCGCGCCCTCGGCCACGAAGACGGCGACCGTTCAGACGACTGCAGGCGGCGCGTACACCGCGACCGTCAAGCCGATGATGAGTACGGCGTACACGACGAAGTCCAAGGCCACGACCAGTAGCGTGATCAGCGTTCGCGTCCGCCCGCGCCTGCGGCTCGTGAGGGTCGCCGCGCACCGGTACATGCTCCGCGTGTTCGCCACGCGAAGCTTCGCCGGAAAGTACGCGAGCTTCCAGCGCTACAACGGCACGCTGGGCCGATGGGTCGCCCTCAAGAGAGTCGTTCTGAAGGCGAACTCGACGGGTGTCGCCCCCACCGTCATTACGTCCCGCTCCTTCCGGTCGTCCGTGCGTGGAGGCCTCCGCGTCCGGACCACCCTGGGGCAGGCTCAGGTTGGAACCTGTTACGCGCCTGGGCTCAGCAACACAGTTCGCAGCTAGTCCGCGCCGAGGGGGCGATCGATCCGGTCGCCCCCTCCGCGCCCTGCCTTCCGGGGTCGCCCTCCGAGCACTTCTAAGCCGGCGCTCAAGTTCCGCGACCAACGTCGGTTGAAGCTCGGCGCTCTCCCCCTGCGGCGTAGGAGTCGATTGGGGACCGACGACGGCTTACTGCCCTGCGTCTGCCTCCGCGAGTGACCGTTCCGACTCCGTCCGTCTACCAGGGAAATTAAGCTTGTCGTTGACAGTGACGTCCACCCCTGGCTCCCCGAGCGTGAAGCGTCTACGAGTGCTCGTGGCGAATGAGCGTCAAAACAACTTGGCCATTGTGGCGGACCTTGTCGCAAACCTCGGCCATGAGGTGATCGCCCCCCAGATCGACGTCAGCGAGGTCGGAGGGGTGACAGCGCGCGAACAGCCGGACGTTGCGTTCGTCGGTCTTGGCGCGAGTTCGCAGCATGCGCTCGAGCTGATTGAGCAGATCGTCCACGAGGCCGCCTGCCCCGTTGTCGCGCTTCTCCACGAGCCGGATTCGCACTTCGTGATCGAGGCGGCGAGACGAGGCGTTTTTGCCTACATCACCGACGGCGACGCGCAGGAGTGGCAGAACTCGATCGAGATCGTTCTGCGACGTTTCGCGGAGTTCCACGACCTCGAACTAGCGTTCAAGCGCCGCGCTATCACGGAGCGCGCAAAGGGGATTCTCATGGAACGCCATGCCCTCGACGAAGAGCGAGCGTTCCTGATGCTCCGAGACAAGGCCCGGCTTCGGCAGACCATGCTCGTCGACGAGGCTCAGTCGATCATCGACGGGACGCTGGCTCCCGAGACGTAGCCTGCGCGACTAGACGGACGCTGGAGGTTGGTCGGCCTCCAGCGTGCAGGTTGGGCAGATCGAGTGCGAGAGCGTGTAGCGCGCCTCGATCGCGCTAAGGGCTTGCCGTGGCGCAAGGGACCACTCGCCGTCAATCTCGACTCGCCGGCACCATGCGCACATCGTGACCAGTCCACCGGCCTCGTAGATCGCCAGGATGCGCCTCGTAACCTCGCCTGCGGCCGTCGGAGCCTCCTCAAATAACGTTTCTTGGCTCGCCAAAGAAGAAAGCAAGTCGAGACGGATCGTACTCCTAGCCGACTCGACGTTCCTCCTCGTTGCGGCTAGGAGCGCGGACGCACCCAATTTCGTGCTCTGCAGCGGAATGCGCAACGGCCGGGTGCGCATTGAGGGACGGCCGGCTGCGCATTGAGGGCTTGTATGACGAAAGATCAGGGCCAGCAGGCACTCGAACGACGCCGGCCACGCCGAGCAGTCGATCGTCATCACGCGCCGCACGGTCTTCGGGATGCCCGACCCGACCGATCCCGAGGAGACCGAGAAGGTCACGCTCCGCGGTCGAGGCCCTGCTCACGGCCCATCTCCGAAACATCTCGCCAGCCCTTTCGGCCTGGCTATTACTAACGCTGTTCAGGGGAACCGACGGCATCGCAGTAGAAACTACGGGCAGAAAGAACGGCCCTGCCGCTGAACAGAGCCGTTCTCCTTAGAAGAGCTGGTTCTCGCCGCCGAAGATCGCGGAGACGGAATCGTCGGAGAAGACGTTCATGATCGTCTCGGCGAGGAGGCGCGAGACGGTCAGCACGGTGACGTTGTCCGGCTTTCGGACCGGATCGACGGGCACGGTGTCAGTGATCACCAGCCCCGTGATTCCCGACGACGCGACACGGCTCAGCGTGTCGGCATCGAGCAGGGAATGCGTCACGAACATCCAGACTTCCTTCGCACCGTGCTCGAGCAGCACCTGCGCGCCGGCGACCTGCGTCCCGCCCGTGGTCGTCACGTCGTCGCCGACTACGGCGATCTTGTCGCGAACGCGGCCCGTCACCTCGACGATCCCGACCTGGTCATGGGCGGGACGCGTCTTGTGCATGATCGCGAAGTCGGCTCCGATCATCTCGGAGAACTTGAGCGCGTGCTTCGCACGTCCGGCGTCCGGCGCGACGGAGACGACGCCTTCGCCGGTGAGCCCGAGATCGCGGAAGTGTTTCGCGAAGAGCGGCAGCGCCGTCATGTGGTCGACCGGAATCGTGAAGAAGCCCTGGATCTGGCCCGCGTGGAGGTCCATCGTCAGCACACGGTCGGCCCCCGCGAGCTGAAGCATGTCGGCGACGAGCCGGCCCGAGATCGGCTCCCGGGGCTTTGCCTTGCGGTCCTGACGCGAGTACGGGAACCACGGGATGACGGCTGTGATGCGCTTCGCCGACGCGAGCTTGGCCGCCTGGATCATCAGGAGCAGCTCCATCAGGTTGCGGTCGACCGGCTCGGAGCCCGTCTGGACGATGAAGACGTCGGCGCCGCGGATCGATTCCATGTAGCGGACGTACGTCTCGTCGTTCGCGAACGTGCTCAGCTCGACGTCGCCGAGCTGCACGCCCAGCTGCTCCGCCATGCGGTGCGCGAGCTCGGGGTGCGAGCGCCCGGCGAAGACCATGAGCCGCTTGAGCGGCCCGCGCTCGATGAAGTGCCCCGGAACGGGCTCCTCTCGGGGCTCGGCAGACTCGAAGCCTGGAAGCGCAGCCGTCAGCTCAACGCTTTCGATCGTCATATCCCTCTCTGGTGGCTTGGCGGGCTCGGGCGATCGCGAGGGCCCCGGGCGGGACGTTCTTCGTGACGACCGAGCCCGCGGCAACCCAAGCATTGTCCCCAATCGTGACCGGAGCAACGAACACATTGTCGCTCCCCGTGTGGACGTTGCGGCCGATCTCGGTGCGGAACTTGCCCGGGCCGAGCTCGGGGCGGTAGTTGGCGGTGATCGCGCCCGCACCGATGTTCGTCTCCTCGCCCACGTCGGCGTCGCCGATGTAGGAGAGGTGGGGGACTTTCGCGCCTGCTCCGATGCGCGAGTTCTTGATCTCCACGAATGTGCCCGCCTTCGCTCCGGCCTCGAGGTGGGTGCCGGGGCGA
>DATAOL010000282.1:0-5932 GCA_036265755.1 Gaiellaceae bacterium
CGGGTCTTCCTGTGGTCGAGACCCGAACTCTTGGACGGAAGCGGCGATGGATCTCCCTTCCGTTCACGGATAACTGTCCTCCCCTTGCCGTCTCAGAATCCGCCTCGCGCGAATTGGCAGCCGGACTCGATCGGTTCCGACAACACGCCGGTGTGCACCGCCTGGATGTTCATGCTCAGCTCGCGGGCCCTTCGATCTTTTCTCGTGCGGTCGGCTTCACTCATACCGTCGACCTCACACCGGGGAGCGCTTCGCTCTTTCGCGCTTTCGACCGCTCGCAGGTCCAGCGTGGCATCAAGCGCTCGCGCCGCGATGGCGTGACGATCAGACGAGCCGAGCTCGAGAGCGACTTGACCAAGACGTATTACGACCTCCATCTGCACACGCGAAGACGCCACGGGACTCCCGTGCAGCCGAGGGCGTTTTTCGAGCTTCTCTGGAGAATGATCCTCGAGCCCGGCCATGGCTTCCTCTACCTCGCGTACTCGGGGCGCATCCCGGTCGCCGGCGCCGTCTTCCTCGCTGGTCAGGAGACCTTGACCTACAAGTACAACGGTTCTCGACCCGAGTTCTGGCGGGAGCGGCCCAACCATGCGCTGATCTGGCACGCAATGGAGTGGGCTTGCGAGAACAGTTTTCGTACCTTCGACTTCGGTCTGACCCATTTTCCGAACCATGGGCTTCGCGAGTTCAAACGTCGCTGGGCTGCACGCGAGGAGCATCTCCACCGCTCGGTGGTTGCCGACACAGCACTCCAGGGCCGTTCGCTCGATGGGCTGCCGGAGCGTGTGCTCGGAGGCGTCATCCGGCACGGGCCGCTCTGGTTGTGCCGAGGGGTCGGGGAGCTCCTCTACAAACATGCTGCCTGACCGAGCCACCGTTCCGGCACCTCGTCCGGAGAGCGAGGTCGTTCCTCAAGCCGGCCCTGCGGAACCGCCTCGGCCGTACGAAAGCGACGCAGCGATTCTCTACCTCGTACCCCGCTTTCCGGTGCTGAGCCAGACATTCGTCTTGACGGAGTGGTCGCACATGCGGTGGAGCTTCAGAACGGAGTTGGCCTCGCTCTTCGCCGAGAAAACGGATGTCATTCACCCGCTGGCGGTCGAAGCCTCGCCGCACGTGCATTCCGTGCCGCTCCTCAGCGTCGAGACGCTTCTCGACAACCTTGCTCTGTTCGTGCGACGGCCACGCCTCTACGTGCGGACATTCATGCGCGTCGTCGCTTCCAGCTATCGCCGCCCGGCCGGAGGGTCTCTGAGAGGCGTCGTCGTCTTTGTCAAGGCGGCGGCTCTTGCACGACTCGTCGAGCGCCTCGGCGTGCGGCATGTCCATGCACATTTCATCCATCATCCGGCGACGGCAGCATGGGCGGTTCATCGCCTGACAGGCGTTTCGTTCAGCGTGACGGCGCACGCCGACGATCTCTTCATCGGCCCGGCGCTCCTTCGCGAAAAGGTCGCAGAAGCTGCCTTTGTCGCGACGATCTCGGAGTTCAACCGCGCGTTCTTGGAGCGCCTTGTCCCGGGGGCCGGCCGGCTCGAGGTCGTGCACTGCGGCATAGACCTGCGCCTTCTTCCGTACCGCGAGCGGAGGAGACGCCGGCGCATCGTCTGTGTCGCGAGACTCGAGCTCAAGAAGGGTCACCGCGATCTCTTGCACGCGATCGCGCTCGCCAAGGCGGAGGTCTCCGGGCTGTCCCTCGATCTTGTCGGCGAGGGAGCGGAGCTCGACGCACTCGTTCGACTGAGTCAAGACCTCGGGCTGAGCGATCAGGTTCGGTTTCACGGACCTCTTTCCTCACAGCACGTGCGCGCGCTTTTGTACGACTGCGATCTCTTCGTGCTCGCTGCGGTACAAACTCGTGTCGCCTCCTTCCGCACCGGTTACATGGACGGCATCCCGGTCTCACTGATGGAGGCGATGGCGACGGGGCTCCCTGTCGTCGCCACGTCCATCTCCGGGATCCCAGAGCTCGTCATCGACGGTCAGACAGGCATGCTCGTCACCGACGGCGATGTCCAAGAGCTCGCCGGCGCGATCGTTCGGCTGTGCAAGGAGCGCGAGCTTGGCGTCCGGCTCGCAGAGAGCGCGCGCTCGCTGGTCGTTGAGCGCTTCAACCTCGACGTCGAAAGCGCTCGCCTGGCAACCCTCTTCGAGTCCGCGATGCTGAAGGGCGAGACCGCACCCTCGCCCGGAGATGAACGTTCGCGTCGTCGCCGCGTGGGAGTCGCCAGACCATGACACTCCCGACCTTCCTCATCATCGGAACCATGAAGGGGGGAACAACGTCTCTACACCGCTACCTGCGCCAGCACCCTGAGGTCTTCATGCCAGAGCGAAAGGAATTGAACTTCTTCCTCGACGAGTACGCGGGCCCGCCGATCGACCCTCCTGAGGAACGCAACTGGAGTCGGGGCATCACCTGGTATGAGCGTCAGTTCGCAGGTGCGGACGACGAGCGGGCCGTGGGCGAGGCGTCCGCGAACTACAGCCGGTATCCGACATATCCGGGCGTCGCGGAGCGAATTGCGGAGGTCGTCCCACAGATGAAGCTGATCTATCTCATGCGAAATCCGATCGATCGCGTTCTCTCCCACTATCTGCACGACCTCGCCAAGGGTCGCGAGCGTCGCCCCTTACAGATCGCGGTGCGACACGATGACCGATATCTGGCTCCGAGTCGATACGCCGCACAGGTCGAACGCTATTTCCGTGTCTTCCCATCGAGTCAGGTGCTCTTGCTGAAAACCGATGATCTGCTCGCTCGAAGAGCGGAAACCGTCGGCAGTGTGCTCGATTTCATCGGAGTGGACAGCAAGGTCAACCTGCGCCTCGATTTCGAGGCGCACCGGAGCAGCGAGAAGGTCGAGAACACCCGCGCACTCGCATTCGCGCGCCGATCGCGAGTCCGGCGTTTCGTTCCACCACCGCTTCGACGGCGTCTTCGACAACTCCTGGCCAATCCGCTCAACACCTCGAAGATCGAGCTCGATCCCGAAACACGCGAGTTCCTTGCAACACAATTCGCAACAGATGCTCGGCGCCTGTCCGAATTTACGGGCGAGAACCTCGCTCGCTCGTGGGGGATCGCAGCCTAGGGGCCCGTAATGTCGTCGAACCTCGTTGCAAACGGTGGCCTTGGCGAGTACGCCGAGCAAGGCGAGCGTACCCAGGAGAGCCACACGGAGACCGCTCGCCTGCGGGTCATCTATGTGGCCGGCGTCTCCCATACCGGCTCGACGCTCCTCGGGCACGTCCTCGGGGATCTCGAGGAAACGTGTTATCTGGGCCAGATTCGGAACACATGGCAGCGCGGCATTGTGGAGAACACGCTCTGCACATGTAACGCGCGCTTCGCCGAGTGTCCCTTCTGGGGGAGGGTCGTTGAACGCCTGCCCTTCGCGGCCGAGCACCAGGCCAAGGCCATGAGCGGCCTTTTCCGCGAGGCCGTGCGTCCTCCGTTCGGTTTTCCGTTCCGGGGGACGGAAATGAGTCAGGTGAACCGGGCCGCATTCGCCGCGCCGACCGAGACGCTCTATGCAGCAGCCGGCGATGTCGCTGGCGTGCGGCAGCTTGTCGACTCATCGAAGTCGTCGATCTACGCCGCCTTCCTCCACAGGCTGCCGACCATCGATCTCCGGGTGGTGCATATTGTCCGGGATCCGCGCGCCACCGCGTACTCGCACCTCAGACGGTACTCGTTCGGATACGGTGAGACATTCAAGCTTTCTGTGTGGTGGTTGCGCTCGAACGCCGCAATCGAGAAGCTCGGCCGTACCGGCGTTCCTTACACCAGGATTCGATACGAGGATTTCGTCGAGGATCCTGCCGCGTCGCTCTCTCGCATTGTCGATGCGCTCGGCTTGCCCCGTTCGCGGCTGCCGATTGAGGGAAACGTGGCGCGCTTGAGCAAGAAGCACATCGTTTCGGGGAATCGCGCGAGCGGCGAAGTTGGAGCCATCACGCTTCGCAACGACTCGGAATGGAGGTCTGGGCTTCCTCCTCGGATGCAGGCGGTCGCGCGTGCGACGACATTGCCGCTGCTCCGCCGTTACGGCTACGCCGATTCGTGATCGGCGGGTTCTCGCTACCCGCGGCCGGTTCTCGCCTGAACGCCGACTGACGCCTCCCGGCGGCGCGATGCGTCGGCCATCTCGACCACCGCCAGCACCGACTGGCCGGCGACGACGCGCTGGCCGGTTCGGGCGAGCACCTTGAGCCCGGAGGTGTGAGGAACCACGACGTCGACCTGCGATCCAAACCGGATTGCGCCTATGCGCTGACCGAGGCCGACTGCGTCGCCCTCGTGAACGAGCTCCACGATCCGCCGAACCAGTCGCGACGCGATCAGGACGACCGCAACCTCGAATCCATTCTTTTCGATGACGATCGTCACCCGCTCGTTGTCGAAGACACTCTCGAGCTCGCGGAGTGAGCGGAAGGGACCGCCGTGGCGCTGCTGGACGGCGACCCGGCCGGCTATCGGGGCCCGATTCACGTGAACGTCGAGAAAATTGAGCGCGATGCCGATCACGGTGGCGTCGGTCGCCCCGAGCGACGTCTTGACCAGCTCTCGGAGCGTGTACCGCCGACCCGACTTGGCTGACGTCGGAAGGACTCCCTGTTCGGACTCGTAGACATAGATGACCTCTCCGTCCGCCGGGCTGAGCACGACGTCGTCGCGGTCAGGGGGTGTTCTTTCCGGATCACGATAGAACCGGTAGACAAGCGAGATGGCGGCGACTCCGATCGTCCACGCCCACACGAGCAACGCGAGCCATCCCCCGGTAAGCCCGGAACTCCACCAGATGACCGCCGCCAGCCCGACGCCGACGAGGGTCAGCACGAGCACGAAAGGCAAGAGGTCTCGTAGTCCCAGACGCCACTTCCACAGGAATGGCAGCACCGTCGCCAGAGCGAGCGCGGCGCCGATCAATAGTCCGGCGGCAGCTCCTATCGCTAGTACCCTCTCTTCATGACGAGATAGGGGACCAGGGCGAGCTCCAGCAAGCCGGGAAGAGGGTCGTCGCGGCTGAAGACGGACTCGACATTGGCATCGGCGAGGGTGCGTAGGTAGCCGCGAACGGACAGGCGCCGACGTGCGATCTCTAGAGCGCCGGTCGGCAGATCCGTGACCAGCCGGACCCAGCGAACGCCGATGTCGGCGCGGCGCTCCTGCGGCGCGCGCCCTGCGAGGTCCTCGAAGAGGAGCGCGGGGAAGTCGACTCCAGCACGGGCTCCCAGGCTGTGGTATCCCCAGCAGCGAGCGTTGAAGTCGAGGAGTTTGAGCACGCCGTCCCGCGGGTCGCGCTTGTACTCGAGCTCGGCGAGGCCATAGAAGTCGATCGATCGCAGGAACTCCACGGACATCGATTCGAGCTCGGGGAGGTCGACGGTCTCGACGAAGGTGCTCGCACGCCCGAATTCCGGCGGATGCTGCCTCCGTCGGCGCACGACCATGGTTCCGAGCGATCGCGAATGCTTGAAAAAGGAGCAGAAGGCGAACTGGTGACGGCCGTCGCCCGGGATGTACTCCTGCACCATGGTCTCATCTTCGCCGAGGAGAGCCCGCGCCTCCTCGAACTTGGCCTCGAGCTGCGGCAGATCGTCTGCCCGCCAGGCCTTCGCCTTCGTGTGGTAGATGAAGTGCTCCTTGATCGCGGGCTTGATCGCGACCGGGTACGAAATTGGAAGGCGAGCGAGCTCGCCCACCTCGTGTGGGGTCCAGGTGCTCGGAACGGGAATCCCGCGCTCCACCGCACGCCGGTACGTGTTGCGCTTGTCCCAGGCCCACTGGATGCAGTCCCAGGTCGGCGTCGAAACGACGAACTGCCGCTCGAGGATCGTCCGCCGGCGCGAGAGGGCGGCAACGATCTCGTCGCGGGTCGGGTAGAGGACCCAGCCGTCGAGCCCCAGGCGCCGGCCGACTCGG
>DATAOL010000283.1:0-4733 GCA_036265755.1 Gaiellaceae bacterium
CTTTCCACTTCAGCACGAGTCGGAGTGGGCCGCGTCGGCTTCGCACGATGTCGATGGTCCAGAAGGGATCCGTCCCGATCGAGACCACCGTAGGCGAGTCCGACTTGAATTGAAAGATATTCCACATGCCTTCAGTGGGGACCTCGCGTTTCGGCAGGTAGTACCAGGCCGAATAGACGAAGGTCCCCCCCGTCCTCGCCTCGACATCTCGGTTCTGCCTGCATCCAGCCTTGCCGGATTCTGTGTTGATGGTCATCTTCATCGAATACTTCCCGGTATGCGCATGTCGAGAGGAGACTCCATTTGGGGGGCGATGACACTCGCCCGAATCATGATCAGCGCGGGTGCCCGTCCCACGCTGCCACTCTGAGAGGTCCCGCGTCTCCATGCCCGCCGACCAGACGAGGTGTCCCCCCGAACCCCGTGCGATTCTGTCTGCACCAGGAAGGAACGCCACTGTCAACGTCAGGGCGACCATGCCGACAAGTTGGGGGGGCAATCGCTGGAGCACGTTTCAGCGACGACGCCCGCTTGAGTTGCCGGTGCGCCGGGCTCTTCCCTCTGCGCCCAAGATACGAAACAGGTGTAAAGAGAGAATTGCCATAGCGCAAGGAGTTTCGAACGCTTCTGCGCAAGCTGCGCGTCTCACGCTCGCCCGCGAAACCACCGTACTTCGTGACGCAGGCGCGGCTCCGCTGCGAGGACGAGTGTGGCGTAGACGAGAACGAACGCGACTACGAGCGCCAGCAACCGTGCTGCAGCGGGCACGTCGAGGGCGACGAGGACGTAGCGGAGCAGGAGTCCCACCCCGAGGGACCCGGCCGCCACCAGAATCACCCGTCGGCACTGATAGATGACCTCGAGGCTCCGGATCTCGAGGATCCGGGCAGAGGCGATCGTGTAGAGCGGTTGAATGATGCTCGCCGCGATGGTTGCGCCGAGGGCCACGCCCACGATGCCCCAGTGAAGACCGACGGCAAAGCCCAGCACGTAGACGGGCAGACCGGCGAGGGCGATGCGCAGCAGCAAGCCCGTACGGTCGGATGCCTGAAGGATCGCTGTGTTGAGCGCGCGCAACGATTGCAGGATCCCGAGCCACGCGAGCACCTGGATCACCGTGGTCGTGTCGCTCCATTTCGATCCAAGCACGACGGGAACGAAGTCCGGAATCGCGATGATTATCAGCAGGAACAGAGGGAGCGTGATCGCGACGATCAGGCGGCTCGCTCGGAGGTATCCGGAGATCAACCGGTCGCGGTCGCCGGTCATCCGTGAGAACGCCGGGAACAAGACGGAGACGATGGGCCCCGAAAGGTTGCTCAGCGGATAGATGACCAGGTTGTAGGACAGCCGGTAGGCGCCCAGCGAAGCTGGGCCGAGGAAGCGACCGACGAGAAAGTTGTCGAGGTTCGAAGTGAGATACGTCAGCACCTGGTTGCCGAAAACGTTGCCGCTGAACCCGATGAAGCCTCGCGCGCTCGCAGCTGAGAACGCCAGAGTCGGGCGCCACGCGGAGAAGAGCCAAAGAAGGATCGTCGAGGTTCCGAACGTCGCGAGCGGTTGAGACACGATCGCCCACGGTCCAAATCCGCGGATCGCAAGGACAACCGCCAGGACGCTCCCGACGATGGCGCCGATGATGTTGCGAATCTCGAGGCTTCGAAACTCGAGGTCCCGCGTCAGCAACGCAGCCTGGGTAGCGCCCAAGGAGAGCAGGAGGAAGGAGAATGAGAACGCCATGAAGAGCGGCTCGACGTCGGGTTCTCCATAGAGGGCCGCGATTGCGGCGGAGAGCGCGATGCCAACAAGGGTGAAGCCCGTGCCGAGCCCGATGCTCGTCCAGAACGCAGTCGAGCGATCCTTCTCCGTCAATACAGGCCGCTGCACGAGTGCGGGCGTGAGAGCGAAGTCCGAGAAGATCATCACGACCCGACGAAAGATGAGCACCATCGCTGCGAGTCCGTAGTCGTGCGGTGTCAGAAGTCGGGCCAGGACAACCGTCGTCGCGAGCTGGAGTGCCAGCGAAACGGCCTGGGACAGGAACTTCCAGGACACGCCGCGACGAACGCCGCGGGCGACCGACGGCGTGCGAGACTGCGCGCCGTCGGTCGCAGGCACTGTGCCATCGAGCGCCACCCGCTCCTGGCTTCGGAGCCCCTTCACGTCGCGCGACGTTCGCTCGCCGTCGCCGTTGGCCCGGCCTCGACCCCCGGGAAGAGGCCTGCGTAGCAGTCGATGAGCGCATCGGCCGAGAAAGGCCAACTCAGTGCGTCGTGCACTCTCCGGCGCCCCTGTGCGCCCAGCGCCGATCTCCGTGCAGGGTCATGAATCAGGTCTGCGATCGCGTCGGCGAGCGCGCGGACGTCGTTTGCCGAGACGAAACACGCCGCGCCGTCCGCAGTGATGCGGTGCTCCGGCAGGTCGAAGGCAACGATCGGCTTGCCGAGCGCCATGTAATCCATGATCTTCACGATCGTCGACCGGTCGTTGTACGGATTCGACGGATCGGGCACCACGCAGACATCCGCGGTCGAGAGAATGCGACGCCACTCGTGGTAGTCGAGAAAGCCCGTGAACAAGACGTGTTCGTCAAGGCCGAGGTGCGTCGCAAGCCTCTCCAGGTCGGGCCGCGCGTCGCCGTCGCCCACGAGGACGGCGAGACAGTCGACGCGACCGAGGTCGTTCACGAGCACGTGCAGGGCATTGAGGAAGTTCTCGACCCCGTCCTGATAGCCCATGACTCCGAGGTAGCCGATGATCGTCCCGGCTTTCGCCCTCAGGGCTGCGTCGCTGTCTACAGGCTCGAGATCTGCGAGATCAGGGCCGTTCCGAACGACCGCGATCCTGTCCCTCGCGACACCCCCGCGCGTCGCCTCGATCTCTCTGTAGGACTCGTTCGTGGCGATGACGCGGTCCGCCAGGCGACACGAGATCCTTTCCATCAGGACGAGGAGGTCGAAGACGATTCGCCGGGCACGGGGCCCGAAGCGCGCGGCGTACATCTCCGGGGCGATGTCGTGATGATCGAAGACGAATCGCTTTCCGAGCAGGAACTTGTAGATCGCGCCGACGAGGACGAGGGTGTCCGGCGGGTTGTGCGCATGGACAACGTCGAACCCATGGCGATGGAGAATTCGGACCGAGGTCTTCAACGCCACGAGCGGGGCGTGAACGTACTCCAGGATGTATCCAAGCGTCCCTTTTGGCTGGATGCGGCGTTCGTAGCGATAGACATGGACCCCGTTGACGTTCTCGGCGGCCGTCTGCTCGTGTGAGCGAGGGCAGATGACGCTCACGGTGTAGCCGTGCTCGACCAGCGTCAGCGCCTCGCGACGCACCCGCTCGTCCTGGGGATACGGGTTGTTCCCGAGGAGCATGACCACGCCTCGGGTCTTCGCGCCGGCTTCCCGAGCCCGTCCCGGCGAGAGACGGGTGGCCTGGCTCGAGTTCACGCGTTCCGTCCTCCCGGCGGTTCTAAGCGGTCTCCACTCCCCTTTCCGTTTGCCGGAATTCCATGCCGCACGCCTCGCATTTCGTGCGATGCTGCACAAACTCGAGACGGGTGCCGCACACGCAGACCCAACCCTGTACGCGCGCCGGGTTGCCCACGACGAGGGCAAATGAGGGTACGTCGCGCGTTACGACCGCTCCCGCGCCCACGAACGCGTGAGCTCCGATTGTCAGCCCTGCCACGACGACTGACGCGGCGCCCAGCGTCGCTCCCTCCCCCACCACCGTCTCGGCAAGCCATTCGCGGCCTCTGTAGCGGTGCTCAGCCTGCTTCGTTCGCGGCGATCGTGGGTAGACGTCGTTCGTGAAGGTGACGCCAGGGCCGATGAAGACCCCGTTCTCGATCACCACCCCTTCCCAGATCGCGGTGAGGTTCTTGATCGTGACGTCGTCGCCAATGGATGCACCAGACTCGATGTAGCAGTGATCGCCGATATTGCAGCGCCTCCCCACGGAGGCACCCTGGAGCACATGGCTGTAGGCCCAGATCGAGGTCCCGTCGCCGATCGAATCGCTTTCTACGATCGCGGTCGGGTGAGCCTTGAATGTCCCCGCGAGAACCACCTCTCTGCGCTGAGCTCGGATCGCATCGTAGATCAGCCGGATTGGTGCCGGGAGGCAAGCCGGGACGTTGCCGGGAGGGGGTGCGTCCGACCAGCGTCGACCCGCAGGTCCTGAGGCGATGCATAGGGTGATCGATCGGCGCCCGGGGGAGTCGAAGTCGGGTGTGAGCAGCCTGTCGTCCCGACGAGTGTGCGAGCAGCCTCCCGGCGCCGTCGTCCTCGGCGGCGACTTCAACGGCCTCGCCATCGTCCGCAGCCTCGGCAGGTGCGGGGTACCGGTGTGCGTCATCGACGACGAAAGCTCGATCGCCCGTGCATCCCGGTACACGACACACGCAGTCAAGGTCCCTTCGTTACGGGACGACGCCGAGGTCGTCGACGCCGTGCTCCGAGTCGGCCGGCGCCTGGGTCTCGACGGCTGGGTCCTCTACCCGACCCGCGACGAGATCGTTGCCGCCCTCTCGCGCCGGCGGACGATCCTCGAGCGGCAGTTCGTCGTTTCGACGCCGACCTGGGCCCGCGTCCAGTGGGCCTGGGACAAGCGCAACACGTACCGGCGCGCGGCGGATCGCGGGATTCCCGTTCCGCGCACCTGGACCCCACGCGAGGTGGGCGAGCTCGCTCGCCTTCCAATTTCGTACCCGGTCGCGATCAAGCCCG
>DATAOL010000284.1:0-13388 GCA_036265755.1 Gaiellaceae bacterium
ATTCTCTCCACGCTCGAGGTCAACCTGGACAAGTTCCTGGGCGCCGTGCGTCGAGGGCGCGAGCGGCTCCACGAGCGCTCTCAGGAGTCCGTGGTCGCCGGAATCACCGACGAGCAGCAGGCCGTCTAGCCGCTAGCCGCGGCTGGGCTGCGGCGGCCTTCGCAGGGTCAACCGTTCGCTACGCTGGCCGTAGATGACGGTCTTCAACATCCGCACGGCCCGTCTGCAATCGGGCGACCAGTTCCGCGACGTCAAGGAGGTCGACCTCGAGCCGCTCGCGCTCGGCGGTCAGCGCTACATCCCGATTCCGGAGTCTCCGGAGGCGGCCCTGACGCTGACGCGGCTCTCGTCCGGGCTCATGCTGGAGCTCGAGTTCGACGTGCGCCTCGTCGGGCCGTGCGTGCGCTGTCTCGCCGATGCGGGGCTCGACGTGTCCATCAAGGACCGCCAGTACCAGGCCACGAGCCCGGACGGGGACGAGGAGCTCAGGACGCCTTACCTCCAGGACGACCGCCTCGACCTCTCCGCCTGGGCGCGGGACGCGGTCGCGCTCGCACTCCCGGACAAGATCCTCTGCCGCCCCGATTGCGCCGGGCTCTGCCCGGCCTGCGGCCGCGACCTGAACGCGGAGCCGCACGAGCACGAGGAAGTGGGCGGCGACGAGCGGTGGGCCAAGCTGGCAGAGCTGCGGGACAAGCTCACCTCGTAGCTATACTCAGCCGCCGATGGCAGTCCCCAAGCGAAAAACGTCTAAGTCCCGCCGCGACAAGCGGCGTGCGACGCACAAGCTCTCGACGCCCGCGGTCGTCGAGTGCCCGCAGTGCCATCGGCCAAAGCGGCCTCATCACGTCTGTCCGACCTGCGGCACTTACCGCGGTCGTGAAGTCGAGCCGCTCGAAACCCCCGCTCCGTAACGTATGGGCAAGATCCGGGTCGCGGTCGACGCGATGGGCGGCGATCGAGCCCCGGAGGAGATCGTCGCGGGTGCGATTGCGGCGCGGTCCGAATCGGTCGAGCCGATTCTCTTCGGGCGTCGGGAGACCCTCGAGCCGCTCGCGGAGGACCTCGAGGTCGTGCATGCCGACGACGTCGTCGAGATGGATGAAAAGCCTTCCGATGCGGCCAGGGAGAAGCGCGCGAGCTCGATGTTCGGGGCCTGCCGGGCGGTGGGCGAGGGCGAAGCCCAGGCGGTGGTGTCGGCCGGCAACACGGGCGCGATGCTCGCCGCGGGACTGCTCGAGATCCGCAGGCTCCCGGACGTGCACCGGCCCGCGATCGCGGTTCCGCTCCCCGCCATCGGCGGCACATCCGTCCTCATCGACGCGGGCGCGAACGCCGACGCGCGGCCCGAGCATCTCGTCCAGTTCGGCCACATGGGCGCCCTTTTCGCCGAGGATGTGCTCGGCGTCGGGAAGCCGACCGTTGCGCTCCTTTCCATCGGCGAGGAGGCCGAGAAGGGCAACCGGCTGGTGCGGGAGACGCACCCGCTCCTGGAGGAAAGCAGCCTGCGCTTCACGGGCAACGTCGAGAGCCGCGAGCTTCTCTCCCACGCCGCGGACGTCGTCGTCTGCGACGGTTTCACGGGCAACATGGCGCTGAAGCTGATGGAGGGGACGATCAAGACCCTCCTGGAGGAGCTTCGCGCCGAGATCGGCTCGACGACGCGCGGAAAGGTCGGCGGGCTGCTCATCAGGCCGGCGGCGCGTGGCCTGCGCAAGCGCCTCGATCCGGACACGTACGGCGGCGCTTATCTTCTCGGGCTTCGCGGGCTCGCCGTGATCGCGCACGGGAACAGTTCCCGGGAGGCGATCAGAAACGCGATCACGCTGGGCGCCCAAGGCGCGGCCGGCCGGGTGGTCGAGCGCCTCGGCGCACGCCTCGCGGACGGAGTTGCGGCGGCACCCCGGTAGCGTGGTAGCATCCGCCGTCCCGCCGGGCCCCTGAACGAAAGGCAGGTACGAGAACGAGATGGCAGCTTCGCGCGAGGAGATCGCCGAAAGGGTCAAAGAAGTGCTGGTCGAGCAACTCGGTGTCGACGCGAACGAGATCACGGAAGAGGCTTCGTTCCAGGAGGATCTCGACGCTGACTCGCTCGATCTCGTCGAGCTGATCATGGAGCTCGAGGATCAGTTCGGGATCAAGATCTCGGACGAGGACGCCCAGCAGATCACCACCGTCGGACAGGCTGTCGACTACATCTCGTCCCACCAGTAACGAGGGCGGGGGCGAGAGCCCCGACAGCGCCCTCCTTCAACTGATCGACTCCCTTTCCACGGAGCGCCTCCGCAACGCGTTCACGCATGCGTCGCGGGCGCCCGACCGGGCCGATTCCTACGAGCGCCTCGAATTCCTCGGGGACAGCGTGCTCGGCCTCGCGATCGCGCAGGAGCTCTACGACCGCTTTCCCGGCTCGCAGGAGGGAAGGCTGGCGAAGATCCGCGCCCACGTCGTCTCGCGTCAAAGCTGCGCGGTCGTCGGGCGGAGGCTCGACCTCGGGCGTCGCCTGCTCGAGCACGCGGCAGGCGAGGGCGACCCGGAGGAGCTGAAGCGGCTCGCGACGAACCGAAACGTGCTGGCCGCGCTCGTCGAGGCCTGCCTCGGCGCGCTCTACCTCGAGCACGGGTTCGAGCCGATACGCGTGCCGATCGTCTCGGCCTTCGCCGACCGGATCGACTACGCGCTCCAGGGTCACGTGGACTTCAAGACGGAGCTGCAGGAGGAACTCGCGCGGCGCGGGAAGACGGTGTCCTACGCCGTGCTCGAGGTCGAAGGGCCTCCACACAACCGCCGCTTCACGTGCGCGGCGGTCATCGACGAGGAGCAGGCGGGCGTCGGCACCGGCGCCTCCAAGAAGGACGCCGAGCAGGCGGCCGCGCGCCAGGCGCTCGAGCAGCTCGAGAGCTAGGCGAAGAAGCGCTCGACCTCGTCGCCGCGCCCAACGAGGACGTCGCTCACGAGGTCGGGCGGGAAAAGACCGTGGTCGACGACTCCCGGTGCGGCCGACAGCCAGGCTGCGGTCGCCGAAGGGTCGTCGACCGGCCCGAGATAGTCCGCGACGACCCCGCCGTCGGGGGTCACGGGCACGTCGCGCAGCTCGACCTCTCCGAGGCGCACAAGTGTCGCGTCGAGCCCGTAGGTCAGGAGCTCCAGCGGAATGGGCGGCGTGATCGTCTCGACGAGCTTGTCGGAAGACGCGATCACGACGAAGCGGTCCGAGGATGCGGCGACGACCTTCTCCCGCGTGTGCGCCGCTCCGCCGCCTTTGACGAGCCAGTGGTCCGGTGCGATCTGGTCGGCGCCGTCGACGGCGACGTCGAGTCGGGCGATGCCCTCGAAGGGCTCGACCGAAAGCCCGAGCGCGCGGGCCTGCACCTCGGTGGCCACCGAGGTCGCGACACAGCGGATCGTGAGCCCGCGCTCCGAAAGCGCGGGGAGGAGGTAGGCGACCGTCGAACCGGTGCCGAGGCCGACCGTCATGCCGTCTTCGACGAGGAGGGCCGCCGCCTCCGCGGCCAGCCGCTTTTCTCGCTCGACATCGTCCATGGGTCAGAATCATGCGTCCACGACGAGACGGAGGTCGGATCGATGGCACGAATGCTCATTCATTCCGCGACCGGACCGGAGAACGCGACACGCGCCGCGCTCGCGCTGCTCGTCGCCAGGACGGCCGTCGAGGAGGGGCACGAGGTTCAGGTGTTCCTGGCGGGCGACGCGGTGTATCTCGCCGATGCGCAGAAGGCCGCGGAGACGACTGGCCTGGGAACCGGCGAAGCGAACGAGCATCTGGCCGCGCTCCACGGCGCCGGTCTCACCGTCTTCCTGTCGGGCATGTCCAGCAAAGCGCGCGGGATCGAGGGCGGCCAGGGATTCGAGCTGGCTCCTCCGCAGAAGCTCGTCGAGCTCGCGGCCTGGGCCGAAAAGACGCTCACGTATTGACCGCCCATCCGTCCCGATCGTCAGACTCCCGGCGCGTGCACCTGCGTGCGATCAAGCTGCGCGGCTTCAAGTCGTTTCCGGACCCGGTCGAGGTGCGCCTCGAGCCGGGCGTCGCCGTCGTTGTCGGGCCCAACGGCTCCGGCAAGTCGAACGTCAGCGACGCGATCGTCTGGGCGGCCGGGAGCCTGAGCCCGAGCGAGCTTCGGGCGGAAAAGCCCGACGACGTCCTCTATGCCGGCGGAAACGGGCGCGAGCCTGCGAGCTTCGCGGAGGTCGAGCTTCTTTTCGACAACGAGGAACGCGACGGCCCGCTCGAGTTCTCGGAGCTGTCGATCGCGCGGCGCCTCCACCGCGGCGGGGAGGGCGAGTACCTCGTCAACCGCGCGCACGTTCGCCGCACGGACGTCGTCGAGCTTCTGGCCGACATCGGCCTCGGGGGCGAGATGCACTCCATCATCGGCCAGGGCCGGGTGGAGCAGATCCTCTCCTCGAAGCCCGCGGAGCGCCGCGCGCTCGTTGAAGAGGCCGCCGGGCTCGGCAAGTTCAAGCGCCGTCGCCACCGAGCCGAGCTGAAGCTCGCGCGAGTCCAGATCCAGACGGAGCGGGCGCGGGACCTCGAGGACGAGGTGCGCAAGCGCCTTCGCCCTCTCGCGCTGCAGGCATCGGCGGCCGAACGGGCCGAGAAGCTCGCCGGGGAGCTGGAGGCGCTCCGGGCGCGCATCGCCGCTGCCGAGCTCGAGCGGATCGAGAACAGACTTGCGGAGGTCGACGAGCGGAAGACTGAGGCCGAGGTGGAGCGCAAGCGCCGGGACGAGAAGCTGAACGGGCTCCTCGAGGAGCGGCATCGCGCGGAGGAGGAGCTCGCCGAGGCAGCGGGACGCCACGAAGAGGCGACAGCAGCGCTGTACAGGCTCCGGAGTGCGATCGAGCGCGTCGAGCTGAGGCGCGAGCGAGCCGACGAGGCCGCCCGCGCTCTGCGCGCCGACGCGGCTCGCCCGGCGGCGCCGCCTCCGGCCTCCACCTTCGAGAAGACCCTGGCCGCTGCGTCCGGCTGGGAGCGCGCCGAGCTGACCGATGTTTCCGAGGCAGGCGGGAGGCTCGAGCTGGCCCAGGCCGCGGGCCTCGATGCCGTGGCCGTGCTCGCCGGCGACCAGCTCTGGTTCTCATCCGGCGCGCAGGCGAAAGCTCGAACGGAGCCGAGAGCGGATTCCGGCTTCTTGCTCTCGCTGGCCGAACGCGCCGAGGCAGTGTCCGCGGTTCTCGACGCCGCCGCGCAGAGCGCGCTTCGCTTCGAGCCGCCGCTTCGTGCCCGGGTGGACGCGGGCGGAAGCCGGTCGGGGGAGCTCGGCGAGTCGCTGCGCTCCCTGGGGGTGCGTGAGGCCGAGCTCCGGCGTGCCGCGACCGAGGCGGGGGAGCGCCTCTCCGCCATCGCGGTCGAGGCGGCGGGCCTGACCCGCGAGCGCGAGGACGTGGTCGCGCGGCTTCCGGAGGGCGAGGGAGCCGAGGCGCTCAGCGACGAAGAGGTCGAAGAGCTCCGCGCACAGATCGCGCGGTTCGAAAAGCGTCGCGAGGCACTCGGGCAAGTCAATCCGCTCGCTGCGGAGGAGCATGCCCGCGAGAAGGAGCGCCTCGAGGAGCTCAGCACTCAGCGTGAGGATCTGGAGCGCTCCCTGGAGGAGCTCGCCAGGCTACGCGACGATCTCTCGGCAACCGTCGAGCGCCTCTTCGAGGAGACCTACGCCGCGGTGGAGCACCACTTCGCCGAGGTGGCCGGAACGCTGTTCCCAGGTGGCAAGGGCCGCCTCGTACGCCGCGACGCCGAGGAAGGGGGCGAGGAGGCCGGCATCGAAGTCGAGTTGCAGCCCGCCGGCAAGCGGGTCACGCGCCTCTCGCTTCTGTCCGGAGGGGAGAAGGCCCTTGGGGCGATCTCGTTCCTCTTCGCGCTCTTCCTGGCGCGGCCGTGCCCGTTCTACCTCCTCGACGAAGTCGAGGCAGCCCTCGACGACACGAACATCGGGCGCTTCGTCGACCTGCTCAGGCAGTTCTCCGAGCGCGCCCAGTTCATCGTCGTCACGCACCAGAAGAGGACGATGGAGGCCGCGGATATCCTCTACGGCGTGACGATGGGAGCAGACGGGGTCTCGCAGATCGTGTCGAAGCGGCTGGCCGGAGCCGACGAGGCTCTGCACGCGCTTTCGGCGTGACGAGCTGGGCCGAGTTTCTCGGCGACGACGCGCAGCCAGAGGCGGGTGACGAGGAGGAGGGTCGCGGCGGCTGGTTCGGCCGCCTGCGCGAATCGCTCTCCGGAAGCCGCAAAGCGCTCACCCAGGAGCTCTTCTTCAACCCTGCCGACGCCGAGTCGTGGGAGCGCGTCGAGGAAGCGCTCATCCGTGCCGACGTCGGCGTTCCCGCAACGGTGGAGCTCGTCCAGCAGCTCGAGGCGCGCGAGCCTGCGAGCGAAGGAGAGCTCGTGCAGGGGCTGCAGGAGCTCGTGGAGGACATGATGACCGCCGACGGAGGGAGGCGGCTAGCCCTCCGCGCGAATCCCAGCGTCATCCTGGTCGTCGGGGTCAACGGGACCGGGAAGACGACGACGATCGGAAAGCTCGCCTCGCGCCTCCGCGACCACGGCCACTCAGTGGTCGTCGCCGCGGCAGACACGTTCCGCGCCGCCGCCGACGAGCAGCTCGAGATCTGGGCCGACCGCGCCGGCGCCGACTTCGTCGGCTCCTCCCAAGGGGCCGATCCGGCCGCGGTCGCGTTCGACGCCATCGAGGCGGCGCAGGCACGGGCGCGCGACGTCGTCATCGTCGACACCGCCGGCCGCCTGCACACGCAGACGAACCTCATGGAAGAGCTGGCGAAGATCCGCCGCGTGATCGCGCAGCGGCTCGACGGCGCCCCACACGAGACGCTGCTGGTCGTCGATGCGACGACGGGACAGAACGGGCTGCAGCAGGCACGTCTCTTCGGAGAGGCCGTGCAGGTCTCCGGAGTCGCGCTCACGAAGCTGGACGGAAGCGCGAAAGGCGGGATTGCCGTCGCCATCGCCCATGAGCTCGGCCTGCCCGTGAAGCTCGTCGGCGTCGGGGAGTCGCTGGACGATCTCCAGCCTTTCGACGCGCGCGAGTTCGCCAGCGCCCTCGTCTCGGCCGACTGAATAGGGTGCGCGGTTGATGGCGGACAAGGTCTTCCTCATCACGGGCGCCTCCAGCGGGATCGGCGAGGCGACCGCGCGACGGGCCGTCGAAGCCGGCTACAGCGTCATCCTCGGTGCGCGGAGCATCGACAAGCTCGAGGCGCTCGCGGACGAATTGGGCGGTGAGGGCACGGCCGTCGCCGTTCGGTGCGACGTCATCGAGTGGGCCGACCAGGAAGCGCTCGTCCAGGCTGCACTCGACCGATTCGGCCGCCTGGACGTGGCGCTCGCCAACGCGGGCTTTGGGGCCAAGCGTGGCTTTCTCGAAGAGACGCCCGACGCCTGGAGGAGCATGGTGCTCACGAACGTGTATGGCGCGGCGCTGACGATCCGGGCCACTCTCCCGCACCTGAAGCAGTCGAAGGGCCACCTCTTGTTGACCGGGTCGGTGGCCGGGCGCCGAGCGCTCCCGGGCTCGCTCTACTCGGCGACGAAGTGGGCCGTGACCGCGATGGGAGAGGCGGCGCGCCTCGAGCTGAACGGCACCGGCGTGCGCGTCACGCTGATCGAGCCGGGGAGCGTGGACACCCCGTTCTTCGACAAGCCTCCTGAGGGCGCGCTCGAATCCGACGACATCGCGCGCGGGATCCTCTACGCCGTCTCCCAGCCTCCGCACGTGGACGTGAACGAGCTTCTGATCCGGCCAACGGAGCAGGAAAACTAGACTCCGCGCTCGGCGCGGCTTACCCTCTCCGCATGTTCGCGAGGCTCGTGCGGTACGAGGACGTGACGCCGGGAAACTGGGACATCGGCCGCCGCTGGTTCACGGAGGACTACCTTCCGGTCGCCGTCGAGACGGAGGGCTTTTCGGGCGCTTACCTCCTGCACGACGACGAGCGCATGTGCACGGTCAGCATCACGCTGTGGGCCGATGCGGAGACCGAGTCCGCGAGCGGCGCGGCCGTGCAGCAGCACCTCGACGCATGGGAAGACATGACCGGCATCAAGGCTGGCGTCGAGAGCTTCGAGGTCGTCTTCGCGGAGCTGCCGACGACGACGGCTCCCTAGCCGGGCTTCGGCCGGCGGGAGCCCTGCCGTCCGCGTGGCAAGGCTAGCGTTCGACTCCGAAGGCGATGTCGACGGTCGTCCTGAACAGCGTGATCTGGTCGTTCTCGACGACGGCGCTCATCTCGACGACGTGGGCGCCGTGGATGTCCCGCACAGTCTTCCCGGCTTCCTGAACCGCCACCTTGGTCGCCTCGGCGAAGCTCGTCGGCGACTGCCCGATCACCCGAATGATCTTTGCGATCTCTGCCATGCCTCTCTCCTTCCGATAAGGACTGCGAAATGCTCGTAGCTAGACTTCCCGACCGGCATGTTTGACACCCTTTCCGACAAGCTGCAAGCGGCCCTCGGCGATCTCCGCGGCCACGGGACGCTGTCCGAAGAGGATCTCTCCAAGGCGATGCGAGAGATCCGGCTCGCTCTGCTCGAGGCGGACGTCAACTTCCAGGTCGTCAAGGACTTCGTCGCTCGCGTGCGGGAGCGCGCCGTCGGCGAGGAGGTGACGAAGAGCCTCACGCCCGGCCAGCAGGTCGTCAGAATCGTCCACGACGAGCTGACCGCGATCATGGGCCAGGGAGGCTCGAAGCTCGCGTTCTCCGGTCGCCCACCCACGGTGATCCTCATGGCCGGCCTCCAGGGCTCGGGGAAGACGACCGCCTCCGCGAAGCTCGCGCTCCTCCTGCGCAAGGAGGGGAAAGCGCCTGCGCTTGTCGCGGCCGATCTGCAGCGCCCGGCCGCAATCGACCAGCTCGAGCAGCTCGGGAAGCAGATCCAGATCCCGGTGTATCTCGACCGCTCGACGAAGGATGCCGTGAAGGTGGCCAAGGAGGGCCTCGAGCAGGCGCGCGCGCAGGGACGCGACGTCCTCATCGTCGACACCGCCGGCCGCCTCCACGTCGACGAGGCGCTCATGGACGAGCTCGCGGCCGTGCGCAAGGAGCTGAAGCCGCACAACATCCTCCTCGTCCTCGATTCCATGACCGGCCAGGACGCGGTCTCCGTCGCGGAGGCTTTCGCCGACCGCATCGACTTCGACGGGATCGTCCTCACGAAGCTCGACGGCGATGCGCGCGGTGGCGCGGCACTCTCCGTCAAGGCGGTCACGGACAAACCCGTGAAGCTGGCCTCGACCGGCGAGAAGCTCGACCAGCTCGAGTACTTCCATCCCGACCGCATGGCATCGCGGATCCTCGGGATGGGGGATGTCCTCACGCTCATCGAGAAGGCCGAGGCGGCCGCGGAGGAGGACGAGCAGGCCGCGCTCGAGAAGCGCCTCATGCAGGGCCGCTTCACCTTCGACGACTTCCTGCAGGCTTACAAGATGATGCGCAAGATGGGCCCGCTGAAGAGCGTTCTCGGGATGATCCCGGGCATGGGGAAGCAGCTTCAGGGCGTCGACGTGGACGACCGGCAGCTCGGCCGCGTGGAGGCGATCGTGCTCTCCATGACCGCCGAGGAGCGGCGCAACCCCGAGATCATCAAGGGGCCGCGCCGAGCCCGCATCGCGGCCGGAAGCGGCACGACCGTTCAGCAGGTCAACCAGCTGCTGCAGGCGCGCAAGCAGATGGAGAAGATGATGAAGCAGATGGGTCGGGGCAAGACCCCGAACCTGCAGTCGATAGTCGCCCAGCAGAGGCGCTAGAAAGGATCAGATGGCAGCAAAGATCAGACTGGCCCGCGTCGGCTCGAAGAAGAACCCCATCTACCGGGTCGTCGTCGCCGACTCGCGCTCGCCGCGGGACGGCAAGTTCATCGAGATCGTAGGGCGCTACAACCCGCAGACGGACCCCTCGACGATCGAGATCGACGAGGCGAAGGTCAAGGATTGGATCTCCAAGGGCGCGCAGCCCACCGATTCGGTCCGGCGCCTCATGAAGGCCGCCAACATCTCCTGAGTTGGAAGACCTCGTCGCCTACCTCGCACGCGGCCTCGTCGACAATCCGGACGAGGTCACCGTCACGCGCGCCGAGCGCGACGGCGCGACGGTGCTCGAGTTGCGCGTCGCAGAGGAGGATGTCGGCAAGGTGATCGGCCGTCAGGGCCGCCTCGCCCGCGCGCTCCGGACGATCGTCCGCGCGAGCGGTGCGCACCGCAACGAGCGCGTTCAGCTCGAGATCGTCAACGAGTAGTGGACGAGCTCATTTCGGTGGGCCGCGTAGGCCGCCCGCATGGGCTCGACGGCTCTTTCGTCGTCGAGGACGCAAGCGACGACTCCGACCGTTTCGCCGTCGGCGCGAGGCTCTTCGCGGGCGGCGAACCCGTCATGGTCGCGGAATCGAAGCGTGCCGGGGGGAGGGTCGTCGTGCGCCTCGACCAGCCGGTCGAGCGAGGGACCTCGCTCGCGGTGCCCCGTGCCGAGCTTCCTCCACCCGGTGAGGACGGCTACTACGTCTTCCAGCTCGTCGGGCTCGAGGTGGAGGAGGACGGAGGGCGCCGGCTCGGCCTCGTGCAGGACGTCGCGCCCGGCGTGGCGAACGACGTTCTCGAGCTCGACACCGGCCGCGCGCTCCCGCTTGTCGCCGAGTGCGTGCTCGACGTCGATCTCGAGCGCCGTCGCATCTTGGTGGCGCGTGGTTTCACCGAGCCCGACTAACGTTCCTTCGTGCAGATCGACGTCTTCACACCGCTCCCGCATGCCTTCTCCTGGATGACGGAGCAACGGCCGCTCGCGGCTGTGCTCGGCACGGAGCTCGACCTCCGTCTCTGGAACTATCGGGACTTCACGCCACTCGGAGGCGGCCAGGTCGACGACGAGCCCTATGGCGGAGGGCCGGGGATGGTGCTGCGCGTCGATGTCGTGCACGCGGCGCTCGAGGCCGTGTACGGCGACGTCTCGAGCAGGCGGATCGTCGCCCTGACCCCGCAGGGGCGCCAACTCGACCAGGAGCTCGTCGAGGAGCTCGCGCAGGAGGAGGCGATCACACTCCTGTCCGCCCGCTTCGAGGGCTTTGACGAGCGCATCGTGGAGCACCTCGCCACGGATTCGGTCTCGATCGGCCCCTACGTCCTCTCCGGCGGGGAGCTCCCGGCGATGGTGCTCGTGGACGCGGTGGCCCGTCGCCTGCCCGGTGCGATGCGGGAGGAGAGCGCCGCTGTCGAGACGTTCTCCGCCGCGCTGGAAGGCGGAGCCGAGTTTCCCCAGTACACCCGTCCGCCCGAGTTCAACGGCTGGACGGTGCCCGAGGTGCTGCTCTCGGGCGACCACGCGCGCATCGACACCTGGCGCAAGGAACGAAGCCGAGAGCGGACGCTTTCGTGAGAGGTCCGATCGACCGCATGACGGCCGGCCTGCCGGCCCCGTGGCCCACGATCGTGGACTGGGTGGTCACGATCGTGATCGCCGTCGGGGCCGTCCTCGCGATCAAGGCCTGGATCGTGAACCCGTACCGGATCCCGTCCTCGTCGATGGAGCCGACCCTTCACTGCGCGCAGCCGCAGCCGGGCTGCCTCGCCAACTATTCCGACCGGGTGCTGGCAAACCGCTTCATCTTTCATTTCCGCGACCCGCACCGCGGCGACATCGTCGTCTTCAAGACGCCTGAGAAGGCGTTCGAGGCCTGCGGAGCGGGAGGGACCTTCGTGAAGCGCATCGTCGGGCTGCCGAACGACGTCGTCACCGAGCGACGCGGGCAGGTCAGCATCAACGGGAGGCCCCTCGACGAGCCATACATCCCGACTGACGAGCGCGACGATCGGAGCGGCAAGTGGACTGTCCCCGCGGGTAGCTATTTCATGATGGGCGACAACCGGGCCCAGTCGTGTGACAGCCGGGAATGGGGCTCTGTCCCGCGCGGCGACCTGATCGGGCCGGTTTTCGCCGTCTACTGGCCGCCCCAGCGGATCAGCTTTCGCTGACGATCTGGCCGGCCGGCTCCACGCTGTCAGCGCGATCCGGCGCTCGCAGCACCTCGCCGTACCGGGTGTACTGTCTCGGCATTGCTCGCTTAAACTCTCTTGACAGCGCCGCCCCGGGGTCGCCCAGCTTCGCTAGCATGATGCGTCGGCCTGCGCGGCCGCCTTTCCTATGAGCACGCCCATCGACATCCTCGAGCGCAAGCAGCTGCGCGACGGCATCCCGCAGTTCAAGGCGGGGGACACTGTGCGCGTGCACTTCCAGGTGATCGAGGGACAGCGGCGCCGCGTGCAGGTCTTCGAGGGCATCGTCATCAAGCGTCAGGGCGCCGGGGTCCGTGAGACGTTCACGGTGCGGAAGAACTCATTCGGCGTCGGCGTCGAGCGGACGTTCCCCGTCCATTCGCCGAAGATCGAGAAGATCGAGGTGCAGGCGATCGGTGACGTGAACCGCGCGAAGCTCTACTACCTTCGCTCCAAGGTGGGGAAGAAGGCGCGCGTCCGCGAGAAGCAGCGGTCCTAGTCGCTATTCTCGGCCCGTGCGCAAGACGGGCCGGAAGCTCCTCAACTTCGATCGCCGGCTCGGGGCGCGCTTCGTCGCCGGCGCCGACGAGGCCGGGCGCGGAAGTCTCGCCGGGCCGCTCGTGACCGCGGCTGTTCTTTTCGACTACGACGTCCTCCGCGACCACAAGGTGCGGCCACTGGCGATCCTCAACGATTCGAAGCAGCTCTCGGCCGACGAGCGCGGGCGGCTGTTTCGTGCGGTGGCCGGGTGCGCGTCGCGCATCGCCGTGCGGATCATCCCCCCGGGTGTGATCGACTCCGACGGGCTTCATCGCTCCAATCTCCGTGGGCTGCGGGAGACGCTCGCCGATCTCTGCCCGCCGGCCGAGGTCTGCCTCGTCGACGGCTTCCGGCTCGGGCCGCTCGCTCCGACGCACACGGCTGTGGTGGACGGCGACACGCGAAGCGCCGCCATCGCCGCGGCCTCTATCGTCGCCAAGGTCGTCCGCGACCGGGCGATGCACCGGATGGACGCGCTGTATCCGGCCTATGGGTTCGCGTCCCACGTCGGCTACATCACTCCGGGCCACTCGGCTGTCGTTCGCGCCAAGGGGCCCAGCGAGATCCACCGCCTTTCCTTCGAAGCCCGCTGCTATGCCGAAGAGACCGTCGGCGCGGGCGCTCGGGGTTAGCGCAGAGCGGCGCGTCCGCCTGTACTACCGCTTGCGCGGTTACCGCGTCCTCGAGGCCAACGCGCGCGCCGGCAGAAACGAGCTCGACATCGTCCTCCGGCGGGGGCGCCGACTCGTCTTCTGCGAGGTGAAGGCCCGAAGCGGCGACGGCTTCGGCGATCCGCGGGAGGCCGTCGGCCCGGAGAAGGAGCGCCGCTTG
>DATAOL010000285.1:0-5655 GCA_036265755.1 Gaiellaceae bacterium
TCACCTCGAGTCCGAGGATCCCGACAAGGACATCTCGATCTACATCAACTCGCCGGGCGGCTCGGTGTATGCCGGCATGGCGATCTACGACACGATGCAGTTCATCAAGCCCGACGTGCAGACGATCTGCGTCGGCATCGCGATGTCCATGGGCGCGCTGCTTCTCGCCGGCGGAACCGACGGCAAGCGCATGGCGCTCCCGCACTCGAAGATCCTCATCCACCAGGTCTCGGCCGGCTTCCAGGGTCAGGCGACCGACATCGAGATCCAGGCGCGCGAGACGTTGAACATGAAGCGCCTGCTCGAGGAGATCATCGCGATCCACACGAAGCAGCCCCTCGAGAAGGTGGCGAAGGACATGGAGCGGGACTACTTCATGACCGCCGACGAGGCGAAGGACTACGGAATCATCGACAACGTGATCGCCCACCGCGGCAAGCCACTGACCAAAGCGGCCTAGCCGAGCAGGCAAAAAGGAGCTAAAAGGTAGACATGGCCCGCGCGACGGACGGCAACGAACAGCTGCTCTGCAGCTTCTGCGGCAAGAGCCAGCGCCAGGTGAAGAAGCTGATCGCCGGGCCGGGCGTCTACATCTGCGACGAGTGCATCGATCTCTGCAACGAGATCATCGATGAGGAGCTGACCACACCGGCCCAGCTCGACCTCGACAACCTGCCCCGCCCGAAGGAGATCTACGAGATCCTCAACGACTACGTCGTCGGGCAGGAAGAGGCCAAGAGGACACTCTCCGTCGCCGTCTACAACCACTACAAGCGAGTGCAGATGGCGTCGGACGAGAACGACGTCGAGCTGCAGAAGTCGAACATCCTCCTTCTCGGCCCGACGGGCTGCGGGAAGACCCTCCTCGCGCAGACGCTCGCCCGGATCCTCAACGTCCCCTTTGCGATCGCCGACGCGACCGCGCTCACCGAGGCCGGCTACGTCGGCGAGGACGTCGAGAACATCCTCCTGAAGCTCATCCAGGCCGCGGACTTCGATGTCAAGAAGGCCGAGACCGGGATCATCTACATCGACGAGGTCGACAAGATCGCGCGGAAGGCGGACAACCCATCCATCACGCGCGATGTGTCTGGAGAGGGTGTGCAGCAGGCGCTGCTCAAGATTCTCGAAGGCACCGTCGCGAGCGTCCCTCCCCAGGGCGGCCGCAAGCATCCACACCAGGAATTCCTCTCCATCGACACGACGAACATCCTCTTCATCTGCGGCGGCGCGTTCGCCGGGCTGGAGAAGATCATCGGGAAGCGGATCGGCAAGAACTCCGTCGGCTTCGGCGCGGACATCAAGTCGCGGAAGTCCGTCGAGTCGAGCGAGCTCCTCTCGCAGGTGATGCCGGAGGATCTTCTCTCCTACGGACTCATTCCCGAGTTCATCGGCCGTCTGCCGGTCGTCTCGGCCGTGCACCAGCTCACCCGTGAGGATCTCGTCCAGATCCTGCTCGAGCCGAAAAACGCGCTGGTCAAGCAGTACCAGCGCTTCTTCAACTACGACTCGGTCGAGCTCGTCTTCACCGAGGACGCGCTCTGGCAGATCTCGGACAAGGCCCTCGAGCGGGAAACGGGCGCGCGCGGCCTGCGCTCGATCATCGAGCACGCGCTCCTCGACGTCATGTTCGAGCTGCCCTCTCGCAAGGACGTCTCCAAGTGCGTGATCACGAAGGAGACGATCCAGCGCAACCTCCGTCCGACGCTCGTTACGAGCGCCGGCCATGCGGTCGAGATCGACGAGCTCGAAGAAGAAAGCGCCTAGCCAGCCGCCGCAGACCGTCGGCTCATCCGCGCGCTAGGCGCGCCACCCCACCGTGCACACCTCGACGGGCTTCTCGATGCCCTTCAGCTCCGTTGCTTCCGGCGACGAAAGGGTGTAGCGCGAGCCGCCGGCCACCGTGTCGCGGCTGACGACGATCTCGCCGCCGTTCGCGAGCGCACCGATGCGCGCCGCCATGTGCACGCCCTGGCCCGCATAGTCGTCGTCGTCGCGGAGGAAGGCGCCGCCGGTGTGGACGCCGATGCGCACGTCGGGCGCAAGCGGCTCGTGCTGGTCGAGGGCGCGCTGGATGGCAACGGCTGCGTCGAGCGCCGCCCCCGGCGCCTGGAAGGCGGCGAAGTAGCCGTCCCCGGTCTGCTTGATGACCTCGCCGCCGTTTGCCTCGATGAGCTCACCGAGCTGCTTGTCGTGCCAGTTCAGAAGCTTCCGCCACTTATCCTCGCCGAGCAGCTCCACGTACTTCGTCGAGTCGACGATGTCGGTGAACATGAACGTGCGGCTGAGCTTGTGCTCGCCGAGGAGCTCCGAGGTTCGCTCCGCCGCGAGCGCCGCGCCGAGCTTCTCGAACGCCGACTTGGCAGCGCGGAGCTCGTCGCGAGCGGCGTCCTCCTCGCCGATGCGCCTGAAGGCCAGACCCAGGAGCATCTGCGCCTCTGCGGTCTCGTAGGGCGCGCCGATCGACCGCCAGCGCTCGACCGCGCGCTCGAGCTCCTCGACCGCACCTTCGGCGTCGTTCTCGTGTAGCCGGATCTGGCCCCACGCGAGGTGCACGTAGGCGTCGAAGGCAGGCGCGCGGACGCTTTCGATCATGAACACGTCGGCAAGCTGCTCGAGCTCCTCGGCGGAGGCGCGCGCCGTCTTGAGGTCGCCTGACGCGAGCGCGATCTCGACTTGCGCAGGGAGCCGCCTGATGCGTCCAAGCGGATCCTCGGCGTTGCCGAGGCTCCGCTTGATTGCGGCCGTGGCGGCCTCCGTCTTTCCCTGGGCCAGCCGCAGGAGCGAGAGGCCCGGCTGCGGGTCGCGTCCCCATTCCTTCGCTTGGCCGTAGGACTCTTCCGCGGCTGCGAAGTCCCCGCGGCGGCGGCGGATCTCGCCGACTTCGTAGAAGCCGGCCGCTGTCGTCCAGGCGTCGAAGCCCTGCAGCTCATGACAGGCTTGCACCGCCTGTTCCTCCGCTCGCGACCAGTCCCCTTGCAGGCGGGTGAGCGTCGCATGGTGGACGCGGCAGGCACCCGGGAAGCCCTTGACATCGAGACGGTCGCACCAGCTGTTTGCGGCCTTCGTCCACTCGGTTGCGCGGCGCATGTCTCCGATGCCCTGACACGACGTGATCGTCGTGCAATAGACAAGCCCGGTCGTCCAGGGCTCGAGCTCGCCGCCGATGGCGGCCGCTGTCGCCTCATCGAGAAGCTTGAGACCGTCGTCGACTTCACCCTTGAGAATGAGAGCTCGACCGCGGCCCACGAGCGCCATGGCGCCAAGGTTTCTGTCGCCGAAGCGCTGGCTGAGGTCGAGTGCGCGGTTCGAATTCTCCATCGCGCCGTCCAGGTCTCCGCCCATGAGGGCGTTGAACCCCTTCGAGACGGCGAGATATCCAAGAGCGGGAGACTCGGGCTTCCCCTCGAGGAGCCTTTCGGCCTGCGAGAACCAGCCTCCGGCGATCGCGAGGTCGGCCTTGCCGAAGTAGTCCCGGGAGATCCAGAGCGCGAGGACGGCCGCCTGGTCGTCGTCGCCGGCATCGAGGTATGCGGCATACGCGCGTTCCCGGATCTGGATCGCCTCGTTCAGACGCCCCGTCCAGAAGGAGGCCTCGGCGAATGCAACGAGGTCGTCCGCCGTGAGGCTCTTCTCCACAGGGGCGAAGTGGTCGTACGCCTCCTGCCACGCGCCGCGGCCCGCCGCTTCGCGGCCGGCTGCCACAGGATCTTCGAGGACCTGGCTCATCGGCGGATTCCGCTTCCAATGCTACAAACGTACGCCGAACTCATGGTACGCGCACGCGTCCTCATCCTGGACGACGACCAGGGCATCCGGAAACCCTTGGCCATCCGCAAGGCGCCCGGGCACCCGGCCTAGAATCAGCCCCATGGAGCCGCTGTACCGGCCGGAGGGCGTCGAGGCGCGCTGGCAGGAGACCTGGGAGTCCGAAGGGCTCTACGAGGCGCATGCGGACCGGGGGGAGCCGACCTTCGTGATCGCCCATCCCCCGCCCAACGTGACCGGCGAGCTGCACATGGGGCATGCGCTGCAGCTCGCCCTCGCGGACACGCTCGTGCGCATGAAGCGCATGCAGGGCTTCAACACGCTCTTTCAGCCCGGCTACGACCACGCGGGCATCTCCACGCAGAACGCGGTCGAGAAGGATCTCGCACGCGAAGGGAAGACGCGGCACGACCTCGGCCGCGAGGCGTTCGAGGCACGCGTGTGGGAGTGGCTCCGCCTCTACGGGCGGACGATCATGACGCAGTTCCGCAGGATCGGCGCCTCGCTCGACTACCGCCGCGAGCGCTTCACGATGGACGACGACTACGTGCGGGCGGTCATGCGCTTCTTCGTCCACCTGTACGACAAGGGCTGGATCTACCGCGACAACCGGATCATCAACTGGTGTCCCTTCCACGAGACGTCGCTCTCCGATCTCGAGCTGGTCCACGTGGAGGTCGACGACGCTCTCTCCTACCTCACGTATCCGTTCGCCGACGGCGAGGCTGGCGTGACGATCGCCACGGCGCGGCCGGCCACGATTCCGGGCGATGTCGCCGTTGCGGTCCATCCGGACGACGAGCGCTACCGAGACGCCGTCGGCCGCGATGTCGTCGTTCCGTACGTCGAGAGGCGCGTGCCGGTGATCGCCGACGACGAGGTCGATCCGGAGTTCGGCACCGGGGCACTGAAGGTCACCCCGGGCCATGACCCGCTCGACTTCGAGATCGGCCGGCGGCACGAGCTCCCCGAGCCGACCGTGATCGGAGCGGACGGGAGGATGAACGATGACGCGGGCGACCTAGCCGGCCTGACGCAGGAAGAGGCGGGCGAGCGGATCCTCGCCTGGGCGAAGGAGCGCGGCCTGCTCGAGAAGCGCGAGAGCTATCGGCACTCGGTCGCGCTCTGCGAGCGCTGCGAGTCGCGCATCGAGCCGCTCATCTCGCTCCAGTGGTGGTGCTCCATGGGCGACCTGAAGAAGCCCGCGCTCGCGGCACTCGAGGAGCGCCGAGTCGTCTACCACCCCGAGTCGCAGCACCGCTTTGCGAGCGACTCGCTCGAGAACGCCCCGGACTGGAACATTTCCCGCCAGCTCTGGTGGGGTCACCAGCTCCCCGTCTGGTACTGCGAGAACGACCACGTGACCGTGGCCGAGACCGAGCCGGAGGCGTGCGCCGAGTGCGGCTCGAAGCAGCTCCGGCGGGAGAGCGACGTCCTCGACACGTGGTTCTCCTCCGCCCTGTGGCCGTTCGCGACACTCGGCTGGCCGGACGACACCCTCGATCTCCGGACCTACTACCCGGGTGACCTCAACACGACCGCGCGCGAGATCATCCGCCTCTGGGAGAACCGGATGATCTTCTCCGGCCTCGAGCTGCTGGGCGACGTCCCGTTCAGCCACGTGATCATCCACACGACGGTGCTCGCTTCAGACGGGCGGCGGATGTCCAAGAGCCTCGGCACCGGGCTCGACCCGATGGAGCTCGTCGGGAAGCACGGCGCCGACGCGACTCGCTACGGGCTGCTGAAGCTCACCTCCTCGCAGGACGTTCGCTTCTCCGAAGGCGCGGTCGAGGAGGGGCGGAAGCTCGCGAACAAGCTCTGGAACGTCTCGCGGCTGATCCTCGCCAATGTCGGCGATGCGACCCCGGAGCCGCGGCCGCACGC
>DATAOL010000286.1:0-3122 GCA_036265755.1 Gaiellaceae bacterium
AATGAGCCAGGGGATCCTCCAGGCGCTTTTCGAGTACCAGACCGTGATCTGCGAGCTCACGGGCATGGACGTCTCGAACGCGTCCGGGTACGACGGCACGACCGTTGCCGCGGACGCCTGCTACATCGCGAAGCACGCGACTGGGCGGACCAAGGTCGTCCTGGCCGAGGCCCTCAACCCGCAGGTGCGCCAGGTCATCAGGACCTACGCGCCGGGCTTCGGGCTGCAGGTCGTCGACGTGCCGCATCGGGACGGCGTCACCGACCCCGAAGAGCTACGGGCGGCGGCCGAGGACGCGGCGTGCGTGATCTTCCAGCAGCCGAACTTTTTCGGGTGCCTCGAGCCTGCTCCGGACCTCGCTGCGGCGGCCAACGACGCCGGCGCGCTCGCGATCGCCCACGTCGATCCCATCTCGCTAGGCGTGCTCGAGGCGCCGGGAGCGTACGGGTGCGCCCTCGCCATTGGAGAGGGCCAGGGGGCGGGGAATCCCCTCTCCTTCGGCGGCCCGCACTACGGCTTCATCGCCGCGCGCGAGGAGTTCACGCGACGGATGCCCGGGCGGATCGTCGGCGAGACGACGGACGTGGACGGAGAGCGCGGCTACGTCCTGACGCTGCAGACGCGGGAGCAGCACATCCGGCGCGAGAAGGCGACCTCGAACATCACCACCAACCAGACGCTTTTGGCGCTGGGCGGCCTCATTCAGTTGTGCTGGCTGGGACCACAGGGTCTTCGCGAGCTGGGGGAGACCTGCATGGCCCTCGCCGAGCACGCGAAGGACCGGATCGGCCTTCCGCTTGTGTTTCCTGACAAGGCAACATTCAAGGAGTTTGCCATCCGCGTCGGACAGCCCGCCGCCGAGGCGATACGTGCAGCCCGCAAAGGCGGCGTCAACCCCGGTTACCCGCTCGGGCGCGACTACGAGGGGATGGACGACGTCCTTCTCGTCGCCGTGACCGAGAAGCGCAGCCTGGACGACATCGAGGAGCTCGCGGAGGTGCTGACCGCATGAAGCTCGTCTTCGAGAAGTCCCGTTCCGGGCGCCGCGCGGCGGCCATCCCGCGGCCGAAGGACCTGACGCCGCCGGAGGTCCCAGAGGAGCTCCGCCGCAAGCGCCCGCCGCGGCTCCCGGAGCTGCCCGAGTCCGAGATCGTCCGCCACTTCACCGAGCTCACGACCCGGAACTTCGGGATCGACACCGGCTTCTATCCGCTCGGGTCCTGCACGATGAAGTACAACCCGCGCGTCAACGAGCGCGTCGCGGCGCTGCCGGGCTTCAACGAGCTGCACCCGCTTCAGGACGAGGACTCGGCGCAGGGAGCGTTAGAGCTGATGCACGAGCTCCAGGAGATACTTGCCGAGATCACGGGCCTCGATGCGGTCTCGCTCCAGCCGGCCGCGGGCTCCCAGGGCGAGCTCACCGGACTAATGCTGATGCGTGCGTACTTCGCCGACCGCGGCGAGGGTGACCGCCGCCGCAAGATCGTCGTCGCGGACACGGCCCACGGAACGAACCCAGCGAGCGTCACGATGGCCGGTTACGAGCTGGTCAAGGTCGACACCGACGCGCGCGGGAACATCGATCTGGACGATCTCCGGACGAAGGTCGACGAGGAGACGGCCGGCCTGATGCTGACGAACCCATCGACGCTCGGCCTCTTCGACGAGCACATCGAGGAGATCGCGCGGATTTTCCACGAGATCGGCGGGCTCCTCTACTACGACGGAGCGAACCTGAACGCCGTCTGCGGGATCTCACGCCCCGGCGACATGGGCTTCGACATCGTTCACATCAACCTGCACAAGACGTTCTCGCAGCCGCACGGCGGCGGCGGCCCGGGCGGCGGGCCGATCGCAGTGCGCGAACGCCTCGAGCCGTACCTCCCCGTGCCGGCCGTCGTGGAGGAGGGAAAGCGCTTCCGGCTCGACTACAACCGGCCGAAGTCGATCGGGAAAGTGAGGGGCTTCACCGGGCCTTTCGGCGTGTTCGTCCGCTCCTACGCTTTCATCCTCGCTTGGGGGCGGGAGCTGCGCACCATGTCCGAGATCGCCGTCCTGAACGCGAACTATCTCCTCGCGCGGCTCCGCGACGCCTACGACCTGCCCTTCGACCGCCTCTGCATGCACGAGTTCGTGCTATCGGCGCGGGGGCTCAAGCGGGAGCACGGGATCACCGCCCTGGACGTGGCCAAGAGGCTCATGGACTACGGCTTCCATCCGCCGACGATCTACTTCCCCCTGAACGTCCCCGAGGCGCTGATGATCGAGCCGACGGAGACGGAGGTGAAGGAGACGCTCGATGCATTCTCGGACGCGATGCTCGCGATCGCGCGCGAAGCGGCCGAGGATCCCGACGTTCTCAAGACCGCGCCGCACAACCGCCCGGTCAAGCGGCTGGACGAAGTGAAAGCTGCGAAGCGCGCGATCGTCCGCTACCGCTTCGACGAGCACCCGGACCTATCCAAGGAGCCGGCCGCGCCTGCAGCGACGAAAGCCGAGGCTCCGAAAGGGGTATAGAGCAGGCGTGATCGACCTTCGCTCCGACACCGCGACAAGGCCGACGCCGGAGATGCGGGCCGCGATCGCCGCGGCCGAGGTCGGGGACGAGCAGCGGCGCGAGGACCCGACAGTCAACGAGCTCGAACGCCGTGCCGCCCAGCTGCTTGGGCAGGAAGAGGCGGTCTTCGTCCCGACCGCGACGATGGCGAACGAGATCGCGCTGCGTGTGCTCGGCGAAGTGGGCGGCGAGGTCGTCGCGGAGGAGAACTCCCACATCTTCGTCTCGGAGCTCGGAGGGCCCGCGGTGCACGCGGGGTTGATGACCCGGCCGATTCGGTGTCCGAACGGGCGCTTCACACCCGAGCAGCTACGCGAGAAGGTCCGCGCCGGCGACAACACGCACACGCCTGCGACCCGGATCGTCTCGGTCGAGAACACGCACAACGCCTCGGGCGCGCGAGTCTGGCCTTTCGACGAGCTGGAGGCGATCGTGCAGACAGGGCGGGAGCTCGACCTGCAGCTGCACCTGGACGGGGCGCGTGTGCTCAACGCCGCGGTCGCGCTCGGCGTCCCCGCGGCCGAGATCGGCAGGCGCTTCGACACCGTTACGCTCTGCCTCTCGA
>DATAOL010000287.1:0-4410 GCA_036265755.1 Gaiellaceae bacterium
CGCGTCTCACGGAACTTCCGCTCGACGTCGTACTCGGCCGCGAACCCGTAGCCCCCGTGCGTGTCGAGGCAGGCGTTGGCCGCCTGCCAGGACGCTTCGGAAGCGAGCAGCTTGGCGACGTTGGCCTCCGGGCCGCAGGGCTCACCGGCCTCGAACAGCCAGGCAGCCTTGTAACGGACGAGATCGGCCGCCTCGATCGCGGCGTGCGCCCGGGCGACGGGAAACTGCACGCCCTGGTTCGCACCGATCGGGCGCCCGAACACGACGCGCTCGGATGCGTACCGAGCAGCCTTGTCGACGAACCAGCGACCGTCGCCGATGCACTCCGACGCAATCAGGATCCGCTCGGCGTTCATTGCATCGAGGATGTAGCGAAACCCATTCCCCTCCTCGCCGACGAGCGCGTCGCCAGGAACCTCCACGTCGTCGAGAAAGACCTCGGTCGTCGCGTGGTTCATCATCGTCCTGATCGGACGGATGTCGAGCTTCGCGCCGGCAGCCTCCATGTCGACGATGAAGACGGACAGGCCCTCGGTGCGCTTCTCCACATCCTCGAGCGGCGTCGTTCGTGCGAGAAGGAGCATCAGGTCAGAGTGGAGTGCCCGCGAGGTCCAGATCTTCTGACCCCGGATCACGTAGCCGTCGCCGGTCCGCTCGGCGCGCGTTTGGATCCGCGTCGTGTCGGAGCCGACCGTGGGCTCGGTGATGCCGAAGGCCTGGAGCCGAAGCTCACCGGACGCGATCCTGGGCAGGAAGCGCTGCTTCTGCTGCTCGCTGCCGTGGCGGAGCAGAGTGCCCATGATGTACATCTGGGCGTGGCAGGCCCCCGCCGTGCAGCCCGAGGCGTTGATCTCCTCGAGGATGACGCTCGCCGCCGTGAGGCCGAGCCCGGCGCCTCCGTATTCCTCAGGAATCAGCGCTGCGAGCCAGCCGTTCGCAGTCAGGGCGGCGACGAACTCCTCCGGATACCGGTCCGGCTCGAGGCCCCGCCAGTACTCGCCCGGGAAGCCCGCGCAGAGCTCGCGGACGGATGCCCGAATCTCGTCGAGCTCAGCCGGCGCAGCGAAGTCCATCGGCGCCCGACAATACTCACACTCGTGAGCTTTTCAAACCGCTTGCGACGCACTGTCCTCGCCGTCCCGGCCACGAACGAACGCGCGCTCGCCAAGGCGCCGACGCTTTCGGCAGACGCGGTGTTCGTCGACCTCGAGGACGCCGTGACGACCAGCGCGAAGGGAGACCAGGTTCGCGCCCGCGCAGCCCGCGCGCTCGCGGAGGACGAATGGCGAGCGGAGACGGTCTCGGTGCGCATCAACGGGCTCGACACCGAGTCGTGGCGCGACGACCTCGAGGTCGTCGTCCGCGGCGCGCCTGCTCAACTCGACTCCCTCGTGCTGCCCAAGGTGGAGAGCCCGGCTGAGATCGAAGGCGTCCATCGGCTCCTCGCCGAGCTCGAGGAGGAACTGGGCCTGGAGCGGCCGATCGCGCTGGAGGCGCAGATCGAGTCTGCGCGCGGCCTCGTCGAGGTCGAGCGGATCGCAGCTTCGTCCGTCCGCCTCGAGACGCTCATCTTCGGGCCGGGTGATTACGCCGCCTCGCTCGGTGTCGCGCAGCGCTTCATCGGGGAGCTCGATCCCGACTACCCGGGCGATCAGTGGCACTACGCGCGCTCCCGGATCGCCGCGGCCGCCCACGCCTTCGGCCTGCAGCCGATCGACGGGCCGTACGCCGCCCTCGGGGATGAGATGGGTTTGCAACAATCGGCCCGCAGCGCTCGCCTCCTCGGGTTCCAGGGCAAGTGGGTCATCCACCCGGACCAGCTCCAGACCGTGCGTGACATCTTCTCGCCCAGCGAGGAGGAGCTCGCCCACGCGCTTCGGGTACTCGACGCGCTCACCGAGGCAGACGACAGCGGGGAGGGCGTCGCCGTCGTCGGCGGAGCGATGGTGGACGAGGCATCGCGCAGGCTCGCCGAAGGAGTCGTGCGGCGCGCCGAGGCGGCCAGCAAGGACACCCCGTGAAGCCGCTCGAGGACGTCCGCGTGCTCTCGCTCGAGCAGTTCGGCGCAGGACCATGGGGCACGATGCAGCTCGCCGACCTCGGCGCCGACGTCATCAAGATCGAAGATCCGACTGTGCGCGGCGATGTCGGGCGCGTCGTGCCGCCGTTCCAGTCGGACGGAAGTTCCCTCTTCTTCGAGAGCTTCAACCGCAACAAGCGCAGCCTCGTACTCGACCTGCGCAGGCCGGAAGCGCGCTCCGTACTCGAAGACCTCGCGCGGGGCTCCGACGCCCTCTTCTCGAACCTGAGGGGCGACCAGCCGGCCAAACTGGGGCTTCGCTACGACGACTTGAAGCACGCGAATCCCCGCCTCGTGTGCGTCTCGCTCTCGGGCTTCGGGACGACAGGGCCACGGGCGAAGGAGGGAGCCTATGATGCGACGATCCAGGGCCTCGCGGGCTGGATGAGCGTCACGGGAGGGCCCGCGGATCCGCCCACGAAAAGCGGCCTCTCGCTCGTCGACTTCTCTGCCGGCTACGTCGGCGCGCTCGCCGTTCTTGCCGGCGTCTGGCGGGCACGCCGCGAGGGCGTGGGCGGGGATGCGGACCTCTCCCTCTTCGAGACCGCTCTCAGCCTGCTGACCTACATGGCGACCTGGTCTGCGTCGCGGGGATGGGAGGCGCGGCGGATGCCGAGCTCGGCGCACCAGACACTCGTGCCCTTCCAGGCCTTCGAAGCAGCGGACGGATGGCTCGTCGTGGCCTGCCCGAAGGAGACGCTCTGGCGCGGCCTGTGCGACGCGCTCGGCGAGCCGGCGCTCGCAGACGACGAGCGGTTCGCCGACCTCGCCGCCCGCGACCGCAACCGGGACACCCTCCTCCCATTTCTTCAGGAGGCATTCGCACGGCGAACCGTGGCCGAGTGGATCGAGCTCATGAGCGCGCGCAGCGTCCCCTGCGCTCCCGTCAACGACATCGCGGGCGCCCTCTCCGATCCCCAGGCGGTTGCCCGTGACGCCTTGGTCGAGTACGAGCACCCGACCCTTGGGGCGGTTCGCACCGTCGAGAGCGCTCTTCGACTCGACGGTCCGCGGCAGATGCCCGCGAGAGCACCCTTCCTCGGCGAGCACTCGGCGGAGATCCTCCGCGAGGTCTGCGGCTACTCGAGCGAGCGAATCGACGAATTCGCAGCGCAGGGCGTCTTCGGGCAGGTGGAGTCGACGGTCGGCGAGCCATGAGCGAGGAGTATCGCGGTCGTTTCTTCGAGGACTTCGCGGCGGGTGACGTCTACCGCAGCTGGCTCGGACGCACGGTCACCGAGGCGGACAACGTCTGGTTCACCAATCTGACGATGAACACGAACCAGATGCACTTCAACCGCGAATGGGCGGAGCGCTCGGAGTTCGGTCAGCCCTTGGTCGTCTCGACGTTCACGCTCGCGCTCGTGCTCGGGCTCGCGGTTCGTGACACATCGGAGAATGCGGCGGCCAACCTCGGCTGGAGCGACATCAAGCTGCCGAAGCCGGTTTTCGTCGGCGACACTCTCTGGGCCGAGAGCGAGGTGTTGGAGGCTCGCGAGTCGAAGAGCCGGCCTTCGTGCGGAATCGTCTCGATCCGGACTCGGGGAATCAACCAGCGGCGCGAGGTCGTCATCGAGTTCGTGCGGACGTTCATGGTGTTTCGCCGCGGCGCTCCCGAGGTCGCGAACGCATTTCCGGCAACGGAGGAGGACTGGACGGTCCCCTAGTCGGGCCCACGGAGGGCGTCTTCAGCTCGCTGCCGTCCGGCGAGGGCGCCCCCGTCCACGAGCAGCGGGTGGCCGGTGACGAAGCTGGCTGCATCCGAACAGAGCCAGGCCACCGCCGCCGCCACCTCCTCCGGCTTGCCGAGTCGCCCGAGCGGCATGAGCCCCGCCAGCGCATCGTAGACCGCCGGGATGGAAGCAGGCTGCGGCCCGCGGTCCATCACCATCGGCGTCTCGATCCATCCGGGACAGACGGCGTTTACGCGTATCCCGCTGCTCGCATACTCGAGCGCGGCGGTCCGTGTGAGCCCGACGACGCCGTGCTTCGCCGCGTTGTACGCCCCGAGGTTGGGGTATCCCATGACGCGCACGAGCGAGGCTGCGTTCACGATGGCTCCGCCGCCCTGAACCACCATCTGACGGAGCTCGCTCTTCATGCAGAGGAAGACGCCTGTGAGGTTGACAGCCAGCACCCGGTCCCACGCTTCCTCGTCGTAGTCGGCGAGGCGCGCGCTCTCACCGCCGACGCCGGCGTTGTTGAACGCGCAATCGAGCCTGCCGAACCGCGCGACGCACCCCTCGACGAGCGCCTCGACCTGCGCGGAGTCGGACACGTCGCACGTGATCGAGAACGCTTCGGCGCCTCGCTCGCCCACCAGTCGGACG
>DATAOL010000288.1:0-3812 GCA_036265755.1 Gaiellaceae bacterium
TCATCTCGGCGTTCGTCCTCCTCGTCACGCTGCCGGTGCTCGCGCTCGTGACCCTCGTGCTCCTCGGGACGTCGGGGACCCCTCTCCTCTACCGGGGGCTGCGCGTCGGCCGCCACGGCCGGATCTTCCACATGTTCAAGTTCAGGACGCTCCGCCGTGACGCGGAGGCCCGCCTCGGGCCGTACTACGGCCAGGAGCTCTCGATCCGCACCGCGGCAGAGGTCACGAGGCTCGGGCGCTGGCTCCGCGCCTCGCAGCTCGACGAGATCCCCCAGCTCTGGAACGTCCTGCGCGGCGACATGTCGATCGTGGGCCCGCGGCCGATCCGGCCGACGTTCTTCGAGGAGCTCGCGGCGGAGATCCCGCAGTACTGGCAGCGGCTCGTCGTCCGGCCCGGCCTCACAGGCCTCGCCCAGACCCGGATGGGGCGCGAGGAGTCCTGGGCGGAGAAGCTCGCCCACGACCTGGAGTACATCGCGGACCGCTCGGTCGGCCTCTACCTTCGGGTCGTGGTCGCGACCGCGTGGCGCGTGATCAGGCAGTCCGCCGCGGCTGTGTGGGGGCTCATCCGCAGGCGCTGAGGGACGTCCGAAGACCGAAAGGACCGTCGGAGGCGTTCCCATACACTCCGGGCCATGTGCGGGATCTGCGGGCTCGCCGCGCTCGACGGAAGTGCGGTCGACGCGAGCCACCTCGAGTCGATGAACGAAACGCTCTACCACCGCGGCCCGGATAGCAGTGGGACGCTCGTCGACGGCCCGGTCGCGCTCGCCGTCCGCAGGCTCTCCATCATCGACATCGCGGGTGGAGACCAGCCGATCGGCAACGAGGACGGCTCCGTCCAGGTCGTCCAGAACGGCGAGATCTACAACCATCTCGAGCTGCGCGCGAACCTCGAGCGCCAGGGCCACGTCTTTCGCACGGCGTCGGACACGGAGGTGCTCGTCCACCTCTACGAGGAGCTCGGCCCGCAATTCGTCCGTGAGCTGCGCGGGATGTTCGCGATCGCGGTGTGGGACTCGAAGCGACGGCGGCTCGTGCTCGCGCGCGACCCGTTCGGGATCAAGCCGCTCTACTACTCGACGGAGGGCGGAACGCTCGCTTTTGCGTCGGAGCTCAAGGCGCTTCCCCGCGGCGAGGTCGACCTCGACGCCCTCGACGCCTTCCTGGCCTTCAACTCGATCCCCGCGCCGCTCTCGATCTGGAAGGGGACGAAGAAGCTCTCCGCCGGCCACGTGCTCGTCTGGGAGGAGGAGCGCGGCGACCCGAGCATCGAGCGATTCGCACGCCCCGCGCCGGCGCAGGCCGGCGAGGTGCGGGCCGAGGAGGAGAGCGAGCTGGTCGAGGAGCTGCGCGCGCGGCTTCGCGACTCGGTGCGCGCCCACCTGATCGCCGACGTTCCCGTCGGAGTCCTCCTCTCGGGCGGAGTCGACTCCGGGCTGCTCGCGGCGCTGGCCGCGCTCGAGAGCCCAGAGCGGGTGCAGACGTTCTCGATCGGCTTCGACGAGGGCTCGTTCGACGAGCTCGGCGATGCCCGCAAGGTGGCGGAGCGCTACGACACCGATCACCACGAGCTGGTCGTCCGGCCCGACGCGGCCGAGCTCCTGCCCAAGCTCGCCGCTGCCTTCGACGAGCCCTTCGCAGACTCGTCCGCACTACCCACGTACCTGGTCTCGGAGCTCGCAGCCCGGCACGTGAAGGTGGCGCTCTCCGGGGAGGGCGGCGACGAGCTCTTCGGCGGCTACTACACTTACGTCGCGGACCTCCTCGCGCCCCGGATCGGCCCGCTGGCAGGCCTCGTGCGACCCGTGGTCGAGCGCCTCCCGAGCTCCTCTGCCAGGGCGAGCCTCGACTATCGAGCCAAGCGCTTCGTCCGCGCGGCGCACCTGCCGCCGCTCGAGCGCCATCACGCCTGGAAGGAGATCTTCTCGGCGGACGCGCGCGCCGCGCTCCTCGAGCCTGACCGGCAAGGGGGCGCCGATCCGCTCGCCGTCTACCGCGCGCGCTACGCGGAGACCGCTGGAGCTGACGAGCTCGCGCGCCTGCAGGACGTCGACCTCGGCATCTACCTGGTCGACGACCTGCTCGTGAAGACGGACCGTGCGAGCATGGCGCACTCGCTCGAGGCACGCGTGCCCTTCCTCGACCCGGTCGTCGCGACGCTCGCGCTCTCCCTCCCGACGCGCCTCAAGGTGCGCGGTTTCTCGAAGAAGCGGCTCCTGCGGAAGGCGGCTGCACCGCTCTTGCCGGGCTCCGTCATCTCCGCACGCAAACGCGGCTTTTCGATCCCGGCTGCGGCCTGGCTCCGCGGGCCGCTCGTCCCGTTCGCCCGCGAGGTGCTCGCGGAGGACGTGCTGCGGAAGCAGGGCTTCTTCCGTCCCGAGACCGTGAGCCGTCTGCTCGACGACCATGTCACCGGGAAAGAAGACCTCTCGCGCCAGCTCTGGGGGCTTCTGACGTTCACGCTCTGGCACGAGCAGGTCGCCGCGAGGCCCGCCGCCGTCGCAGCGTGAGGGTTTGGGTCGATATCACCGCCCCGGCGCACGTGCTGGTCTTCCGGCCGCTGATCGGGCTCTTGCGGGAGCGCGGCGACGAGGTCGAGGTCACCGCGCGCGACTACGCCCAGACGGTCCAGTTGCTCGAGCAGCACGGGATCGAGGCCGAGCTCGTGGGACGGCACGGCGGGCGGTCGCGCATCGGGAAGCTGGGAACGATGGTCACTCGCCTGTCCGCCTTGCGCAAATGGGCGCGGGGGCGGAACTTCGGCGCCGCTCTCGCACACGGCTCGCATCACCTCACGCTGACCGCACGCGCACTCGGCATCCCCAGCTCGACGACGTTCGACTACGAGTTCGCGACCGTGCAGCACCAACTGGGCTGCCGCGCCGCGACCTACGTCGTCGTTCCGGACGCGATCCCCCCTGATCGTCTCGAGCGCTATGGCGTCCACCCGCCCAAGCTTCGCCAGTATGCGGGCCTCAAAGAGGAGTACTACCTCTCCGACTTCGAGCCGCACCCAGGCGTCCTCGCCGAGCTGGGGCTGGACAGGGAGCGGATCCTCGTCGTCGTGAGGACGCCGCCCGACGTGTCCCTCTACCACCGCAAGTCGAACCCGCTCTTCCCGCAGGTTCTCTCTTTCCTCGGCAACGAGGAACCGGTGCAGGCTATCGTTCTGCCGCGCACCGAGGAACAGCGCGACTACGTGCGCAGCCTCGCGCTCCCGTCGGTGATCGTCCCCGACGGAGCCGTGGACGCCCAGAGCCTGATCGCAGTCTCCGACCTCGTCGTCTCCGCGGGGGGCACGATGAACAGGGAGGCCGCGGCGCTGGGTATCCCCGTGTACACGACGTACGGCGGACGGCTGGGCGGGGTCGACGAGGCGTTGATCCGCAGCGGCCGGCTCCGTCCGCTGACCGACCCGCGCGCGCTCGAGCTGGCGAAGCGGAGCGGTGAGGGCGAGCGGGTGCGCCGGGATCCGGCCGACATGCTCGCGCTGCTGATGCCGGTTTAGCGACCCCGAGACCGGCGCGCAGACGCGGGCGACGGGGATGGGCCGCTTCAGCCACGAGCAGGACGCCTATGCCGCGGGCGGCAGCTGGTACATGACCGACGACCGCGGCAACTACCAGTACCTCTACAAGTTCGTCCCGGACCATCGGAACGACCTGACCACGGGACGGCTCTACGGGCTCCTCTTCAACCGGGCGACGAACACCGGTACGTGGGTCGGCCCGCTCGACCCGTTCGCTCCCGAGGCGGACATGGCGGCCCGCGCCGGCGCGCCGAACGCGACCAACTCCTTCGGCAAGGCA
>DATAOL010000289.1:0-9078 GCA_036265755.1 Gaiellaceae bacterium
CGCCTCGGCGCAGGAGTACGCCTCCCTGGACTGGACGGGGTTCTCCGCCACGCTCGACGCGACGGAGCTGAAGAAGGACGAGCGCTGGCGTGACGGGACCTGGGAGATCGGCATCAAGGTTCGCGCGGGCGGCGTGACCCGGACGATCTGGCGTTTCGAAACCCCCGCCCTCGGCCCGGTGCCGGAGACCGCTTTCTCGCTTCCGGACGGGACGCGGGTGCGCGCCGGAGTCGGCTTCGGCGGCTACCTGAGCATCCAGGTCCAGCGCCTGCCCTCTGCGGTCAGCTCGCTGATCTTCGAGGAGCGCGCGCTCCAGCTCGAGGGAGTCGTGGGCGCGGACGCCCGCAAGGCTCTCACCCTGCACCTCAGTCGCCGCGGCGGTGCCTGGACGCTCGACTATCCGGTTCATGTCGACCGGGCACAAAGGCCCGCGGCCTTCGTGACGCGCGTTCCGGTCGCGGACCTCATCGGTGAGGTCGGGATCGCGGACACGGCTGCCCACGTCGAGGAGCAGCCGGACGGAGTCGTCTGGGATCTCTACTTCTCCAACGACCGCGGGCTGAAGCCGTTGCTCCTGCGGGAGGGGGCGCCAGAGCCGACCTGGGCGCTGAAGGGGCGCGAGGTCGCCGTGCGGCGGGGCCGCATCGGGAACATCACGCTGGTCGAGCGCTATTTCCGGCCGGTCATCACCGCCGCGGAATGGGAACCGGGCGGCGTCCTGGCCGTGGAGGGGATCTTTCGCGGCCTCGCACAGGAGTACGACCTCCTCCTCACCGCACGCTCGCGCTCGGAGAGCCACGTGCTGCCGCTCCAGTACGACGCCGAGAGCGGCCGCTTCACCGCGAGGGTCCCGGTCGGGGCGATCGAGTCGCCGGCCGGCGTTCATCCGCTCGCGGCAGGCATCTGGCTCCTGCTCGTCGCCCGCCGCGGCGATCCGCGGGACTCGGGCGCGAACCTCGGGCTCGAGCCGGCGCTGACGGCGCTTCCGATCGAGGGCGAGGCCGGATTGAAGAAGGCACGCTTCGGCGTTCTCGAGGGCGGCTCGGCGTGCATCGCCGTCGAGCGCGACCTGGCGGACGAGGAGCGCGGCGGGTTCAGGCAGCGCAGCCTGCGCTCCACGGCGTACGCGGCGAAGCGCTCGGCGGCACTCGAAGACGTCGTCCTCTACGAGTGCTTCGGCGGCCGTGGGTACGGTGACAACCCGCGCGCAATCCACGAGGAGCTGGCGCGCCGAGACGCGCCGCTCCAGCACCTCTGGGTCGTGCGCGACGCCGCGTTCGACATCCCCGAGACTGCCGAGCCCCTGCGGCGCGGTTCGCGGGAGTACCATGAAGCGCTGGCGCGGGCGCGCTACGTCGTCGCCAACGACCACTGGCCCGGGTGGTTCGAGCGGCGCGACGGCCAGACGTGCATCCAGACCTGGCACGGCTTCCCGCTCAAGCGCCAGGGCTTCGAGCTGGCCGACCGGCCGATGGCGTTCCGGGCCTATCGCCGTGTGCTCGGCCAGAGGCCCCGGAACTGGGAGCGCGTCATCTCGGCCGGCCCGCTCGCCACTCCACATTTGGAGCGCGCCTTCCCGCTGGGCGGCGAGGTCCTCGAAACCGGCCTGCCGCGGACCGACCGGCTCGTCGGCCCCGACCGCGAGCGCCTCGCCGCGGAGGTGAAGGAGCGTCTCGGCGTCGCCGGCAAGCGCGTCGTCCTCTACGAGCCCACCTACCGCGACCAGCTGGAGTACAAGTCGGGCGCGCGCGTCACGCAGATCCGGAACGTGCCCACCTATCGGGGCCTGCCGGGCTCGGGCAACCGCTACCGCTCGGGGCCGCTGCTCGACATTGCCGCGCTGAAGGATGCCGTCGGCGACGACACGGCGATCCTCTTTCGCATGCACCGCCGGGTTGCCGACTCGCTCCCTGCCGAGGCGCGGCCCTACGCCGTCGACGTGACGACCTATCCGGACGAGATCGACCTGCTGCTCGCGGCCGACGTGCTCGTCACCGACTACGCCTCTGCGGTGGTCGACTTCGCCGCGACCGGGAAGCCGATCGTCTTCTACGTGCCCGACCTCGAAGGCTTTCGCGACCATGTCCGCGGGCTGACGGTCGACCTGGAGGCCCAGGCGCCGGGACCGCTCCTCCGGACGACCGGAGAGGTCGCCGCGGCGCTGCGCGACCCCGAAGCGACGCGCTCGGAGCACTCCGAGCGGTACGAACGGTTCGTCTCGGAGTACTGCTCTCTGCTCGACGGGCAGGCGTCCGCGCGCGTGGTCGAACGCGTCTTCGGGCTCTGAGCAGACCGCTCCGAGGCGAAGGTGCGCGCGGGTATCCTGCCCGGCCATGGCCAAGCGCGTGCTCATCGTCGGCTGGGACGGCGCCGACTGGGAGATCCTCGATCCGCTCCTCGAAGCGGGGGAGCTGCCCGCCTTGCACGGGCTTCTGGAACGGGGTCGCCGCGGCGTCTCCCGCTCCTGCCTGCCCTCGCATTCCTGGGCCGCCTGGCCGACCTTTCTGACCGGCCGCGATCCCGGCGGGCACGGCGTCTTCGACATCCTCGAGTACCGCCCGGGAGCCGCGCGGCGGATGCCCGTGTCGTGGAAGTCGATCCTCGCGCCGACCTGGCCCGAGCGCGTCTCCGATGCCGGCAAGACGACGCTTCTGCTCAATGTCCCCCTCACGTACCCGCCGCCCGAGATCCAGGGGACGGTCATCGCAGGTGGCGTTCTCCCGGTCCGGACCGCTTTCAGCCATCCCCCCGACGCGGGACCGAGGCTGGGCTGGCCGATCAACGGCGGCTCGTGGACGACCTTCCGGCACCGGCCGGCGGAGCTCGTCGACGACCTCGAGAACCTGACGCGCAAGCGCGCATCCGCGATGCGCACCCTGCTCGACGAGGAGCCGTGGGATGTCTGCTGCGCCGTCTTCGTGTCGACGGATCGTGCGCAGCACTGCCTGCTCGAGTACGTGCATCCCGGCCATCCCGCGCACGCGGAGGCCGCTGCTTCGCCGGTCGCCGACCGCGTCCGCGGCCTCTACCGCCTGCTCGACCGCGAGCTCGCGACGCTTCTCGAGCGGACGGACGAGGACGATCTCGTCATCCTCATGTCGGACCATGGACATCACCCGTGCACGCGCGCGGTCTCGATGAACAAGCTGCTCCAGGAGCTGGGCTTCCTCCGGTTCGCGCGGGGCTCGTGGCTCGTGAACCTGATCTCCTGGGGACGCATCCGCTCGATCGCTCGGGTCGTCTACGACCGGCTCGGGCTGCACGGCCGCGTGAAGGTCCCGACGCCGCCGATCGACTGGGAGAAGACCCGTGCGTACACGAGCGTCGTCTCCACCGGAGAAGGCGTCTCGCTGAATCTCGAAGGTCGCGAGCCGCACGGCACGGTCAAACGCGAGGACTACGAGCGCGTCCGGGACGAGGTCGCGCAGGCCCTGCTCGACTTCACGGACCCGGACACCGGTGGCCATCCCATCGGGGCGGTGCTCCGGAAGGAGGAGGTCCTTTCCGGCGCCTACCTCGATCGTGCTCCCGACCTCCTGCTCGAACCGGCGCCGCTCTACAGCCTGTCGCACGCCCGCAGCATGGTCGAGGCCGCCGACTGGCTCTCGGGCGACCACAGGCCCGAGGGCATCTATGTGATGGCGGGGCCCGGGATCGAGCCAGGCGAGGGCTCCGAGATCTCCCTCGGCGACTTTGCGAACCAGATCATGGACGCGGTCGGGCTCGAGCCCGATCCCGACTGGGGTCAGGCGCTGACCGCCGAGCCGGTCGGCTCCTTCAGCGAAGACGAGGAGCGCCAGATCGAGGAACGGCTGCGCGGCCTCGGGTACCTCGAGTAGCGGGCAGCCGGGCGGAACGCAGACGGTGAGCGAAGAACGCACCGTCCTCACCTCGACGGCGGCGAACGTCGTCGGCCTGTGCGTCGGCGTGGTGGCCGCGGTCGCGGTGCAGGTACTGCTCGGCCGCACCCTCGCGCCCGGCGCCTTCGGCCTCGTCACGGTCGCCGTCCAGGTCGCCTTCGTTGCCTCCGCCGGGAGTCGCTTCGGGATGGACATGGCCTCCGTCCGGCTCGTGGCGATCGGTCGCGGCGCGGGCACGCCCGGGAACCTCCGCAGCCTCGTCGAGCGCTGCGCGGGTGTCGCCTTCGGGGTCAGCCTCCTGCTCGCCGCGCTGATCGCGGCCGCTTCGCCGGCCTTCGGCGACTCCTCGCGGGAGGTCGCGCTCGCCGCGCCGGCGATCCCGTTCCTCGCCGTCACGAGCGTCTACCTCGGGGCGACCCGGGGCCTGAACCAGATGCGTCAGACGCTGTGGGTCTTCTGGATCGGCCAGCCGCTTCTCTGGCTCGCCGCATGCGCGGTCGTCATCGGTGCGGGTGGGGAGACCGACGGGGTCATCCTCGCGTACGGCTTCTCCTGGGCCGTTGCGGCTCTCGCGGCCAGGATCCTCTGGCGTCGCGAGGCGCGCGCGTTTGCCGAGCGGCCCGCGACGCGGGAGGAGGTGCGCGCCGCGCTCCGCTACGGGCTCCCGCGCGCGCCCTCGGCGCTTCTCGCGCAGGGCGTCTTCTGGGCCGACCTGTGGGTGCTCTCGGCCTTCGAGCAGGGCACCGAGCTGGACGCCTACTCCGCCGCCGCGCGCATCTCGCAGGTGCTACTCCTCTTCCTCACGTCCCTGAACCTCGTCTTCTCGCCGTTCGCCGCCGACCTCCACGCGCGCAACGAGCGCCATCGGCTGCAGGAGCTCTTCCAGCTGAGCACGCGCTGGGCGCTCGCCGCGACGCTGCCGCTGCTGATCGTGCTCTTCGTCGGCGCCGACGACGTCCTGCAGGCCTTCTCCGACCGATACACCGTCGGGGAGGGCGCGCTCAGGATTCTCCTGCTCGGCCAGGCGGCGAACGTCGCGACCGGGAGCGTCGGCGCGATCCTGATCATGACCGGTTTCACCGGCGTCGATCTCCTGGACAACCTCGTCGGGATCATCCTCCTGGTCGGCCTTGCGGTGGCGCTGACCGCAGCCTTCGGGATCGAAGGGACAGCTGTCGCGTCGGCGGTGAGCATCGCCGCGGTGAACGTCATCCGGCTCATCCAGGTCCGCGGCAGGGTCGGCATCCAGCCCTACAACCGTGCCTACCTCGGGCTCCTCGTGCCGATGGCCGGAGGCGCGCTCGCCGCGCTGGGGGCGCACGCCGCGCTCGCCGACTCCTCGTGGTGGTGGTCGCTCGCGCTGACGGCGGTGTGCGGGATCGCCGCCTACGCCGCTCTCCTCCTGGTCGTCCTTCCGAAGGGAGAGCGCGCCGCCCTGAGCGCCATGCTCGCCCGCGCGGCCGGCCGCCGGGCCGTCGAGACCCCGAACTGAGGCGGCGGCTTCGGCGCGCGTGGCAAGATTGCGCGCCGTGCCGACGACCCCCTCATGATCGCCGCGCTCGTCGTCGTCGGCCTCCTCGTTCTCGTGCCCGGTGCCGGAGCGTCGCTCGCCGTCGCCCGTCCCGGTGGGCTCTCGATCGAGAGCCGGATCGCGCTCGCGTTCGGTCTCGGCTACGGCCTCGTGGCCGGCGTAGCGACCCTGCTCGCCCTCATGCACATGTTCTCCCGGCCCGCGTTCATCGTCGGCCTGGTGCTCGCGACGGCAGCTGTCTGGAGCCTGGCCCTGCGAAGGACGCCCTGGCGGGAGCACGGGGCCCGATTCGTCGAGCAGGCGCGCGCTGCGCCGTACGTGCTCGGGGCAGGCCTGACGCTCCTGCTCGCAGTCGCGGTCACGCGCCTCCTGTACCCGATCGAGAACAGCCTCGCGATCCGCTCCTCCTGGCGCTACTGGGCGGACGGGCTCGAGGTCGCCGCGCGCGGGCACGTGCCCACGACAGCTGCCCAGTGGGGGACGGAGATCCCCGCGACCGTCAGCAAGGTGGTCTTCAACGACTTCGAGGGCGGCATCTCGTATTTCCTCGGTCCCGAGCCGCTGCCCGCGATGAAGGCGATCCTCACGCTGACCGCCATCGGGCTCGCCGCGGCCCTGCTCGGTCTGGCGCGAGAGCTCGGCCTCGGGATCACCGCTCCGCTCGTGCCGGCGCTGATCGTGCTCGTCCCGGACTGGCTCCCTCTCTCCCATGAGGTGACGACCGACCTCAAGCTCTTCACCGCTGAAGGGGTGGGCCGCATGGCCTGCTTCTGCGCGGTGCTCGTCGGCATCTACGCGTTGCGCGGCCCGGACCGCTGGATGCCCGCGATCGTCGCCGGCGCGCTCATGGCTCTGGCGGGCCTGACGCACCTCGTTCCGACGCTCGTGGCCGGGGCCGTCCTCGTCCTCTACGCGATTGCCTTCGTCATCGTCGACCGGCCACGCCTGCGCCCGGCGCTCGCTCGCGGTGGGGTGGCGCTCCTCGCCTTCGTCGTCTGCTACGTGGGCATCCTCGGGCTGAGCGGAGGCGACCTGGGCCTGCAGCGCGCGACGAGCAACGCCGGCTTCGCGGGGCTTCCCGCCAACGTCGACCCCACGCTCTCGTTCGCGCACGGCGCCTACGTGGACAAGCAGCCGGTGCACGGCCACTTCTTCATCTCGCCACGCGACATCGTCGCCCGCTACTCGGAGGAGACGATCGACAAGCCCACGTACGGCACGGTCGGACTGGGCTTCCTCGCGCTGCTCGGCATCGGCACCGTCGTCGCCGTCTGGCTGCGCCGCGAGCTCTTCCTCATCTGCGCGGTGGCGTGGGGTCTCGTCGCGATCATTCTCGCGGTCACGTTCTTCTTCAGCTACCGCTACGACACGCTGATCCCGGCGAACTTCGGCGTCCGCAGGCTCTACGACTACGTGATCATCCCGCCGGCCCTTCTCCTGCCGGCGATCGTCGAAGCCATCGCGTACCGGCTCGCCGGGCGCTGGCGTGCGCTGCTGCCTGCCGTCGCCGTGGCCGCAGGGGTGCTCGCCGTCGCTGCGGCGATCGTTCGCGTGCCGAGCGACAGGACGCTCGGGCGCGCGGAAGCCGGGAAGCAGGTCATGGCGAGGGTCGCAGACCATGTCCCCTGCGGAGCGCGGATGCTCGCGAACACTCGCACGGCCGGGACCTGGGAGGCCTGGACCGGGCGCGGCGCCATCACCGAGGGCATGTCGCCGTTCCTGCGGCCGGAGGTGATGGGGCGGATCCTCCCGATCCTCATCGGCGCGAACGACTTCTTCAAGGATCCGCAGGCGAACCGGGACTACCTCGCCAAGGAGCGGGTGCAGTACCTCGTCACGGTCTCGCCGGGAATCTGGTTCGGCTGGGGCGGGACGGGGAGAGATCCTCAAGCCGACGACGCGGAGAAGGTCGCTGCGCTTCCGGGCGTCACGCAGGTCTACCGCGACCCGCGTGTGTCGATCTTCGCGGTCGGGCAGAATGACGCTTCGGCGGACGGCGGGCAGCCTGCTCGCTGCTCCGTGTGACGGGCGAGGGCGGCGGACGACATCTGTCGTTGGTATCGTCGCGCCCTGCAAAGACCGCGTTTTCGAACGGTTTCACGGACACCGACGACTGGAGTAAATCGATGCGAGTACTGATTCTCGGCGGCGACGGCTACCTGGGTTGGCCCACGGCGATGCGCTTTTCCGGCCAGGGGCACGAGGTGTGTGTCGTGGACAACTTCGCCCGCCGCCGGTGGGTCGAAGATGCGGGTTCCAACTCGCTGACGCCGATCGCATCGCTCGACGAGCGCATCAAGGCCTGGAAGGAGGTTTCCGGCAAAGAGATCAGCTCCTCCGTCGGCGACATCGCCGAGGGAACCTTCCTCGCGGAAGTCGTTCAGGAGTTCGAGCCCGAGACGATCATCCACTACGGCGAGCAGCCGAGCGCGCCCTGGTCGATGAAGAGCGTCGACCACGCGGTGACGACGCAGGAGAACAACGTCATCGGCTCGCTGAAGCTCCTCTGGGCGATGCGCGAGCACGTCCCGGAGGCGCATCTGGTGAAGCTCGGGACGATGGGCGAGTACGGCACGCCCAACATCGACATCGAAGAGGGCTTCATCGAGATCGAGCACAAGGGCCGCAAGGACACGCTCCCGTATCCGAAGCTGCCGGGCTCGATCTACCACCTCTCGAAGGTCCACGACTCGCACAACATCCACGTCGCCTGCCGCGTCTGGGGCCTGCGCGCGACCGATCTCAATCAGGGCGTCGTGTACGGGATCGAGACCGACGAGACCGCACTCGACGACCGGCTCGTGACCCGCTTCGACTACGACGAGATCTTCGGCACCGCGCTGAACCGCTTCTGCGTGCAGGCCGTGATCGGACACCCGCTCACCGTCTACGGCCGCGGCGGCCAGACGCGCGGATACCTCAACATCCGCGACACGTTGCAGTGCGTCGAGCTGGCCGTGACCAACCCGGCGCGGCGCGGCGAGATGCGCGTCTTCAACCAGTTCACGGAGCAGTTCACCGTCGCCGAGCTGGCCGAGCTCACGCAGCGTGCCGGCAGCGAGCTGGGCTACGACGTGGAGATCGCGCACGTCGAGAACCCGCGCGTGGAGATGGAGGAGCACTACTACAACGCGGCCAACACGAAGCTCCGCGAGCTCGGTCTCAAGCCGCACTACCTCGGCGAGGAGCTCGTACGATCGATGCTGACGACGATCGAACGGCATCGCGACCGTGTGATCTCGCGCGCCATTGCACCGAAGACGCAGTGGCGCCCGGGCGAGGCCGAGGCCAACGCCGCGGAGCTGTCGGCCGCTGCGGCGACCCACGTCTGACCGCAACTTCCGCCCCTCCAACCGCGTTTGAGGACATCGTGACCCGAGTCGTCTTGACAATCTCCACCGCTCTCCTGCTCCTGGGCCTGGCCGGTTCCGCCCACGCCACGTCCAAGCCCATCGTGGGCATCGGCGAGCAGAACCCGAACATGTTCCTCGACGCGCGATGGCAGGCCCTCGACAAGCCGGACGTCCGCTACGTCATGGCCTGGGACGGGCTCCGCTACAAGGCTCAGCGCGCCTCCCTCGACTGGTACCTCACCTGGGCGCGCGACCACGGCGCCCGCGTGCTCCTCTCCTTCGGGCACTCCTACAAGCGCGGCCGCGAGCTGCGGCTGCCGACGCCCCGCGAGTT
>DATAOL010000290.1:0-3511 GCA_036265755.1 Gaiellaceae bacterium
GCGACAGCGCGACACGATCGGCGTGCTCGGGCTTGCCCTGAACACGTGCGCGGAGCGAGACGGCTTCGTGGAGGAGCGGGAGCGGATCGCCGATCTCATCTCCTGCGCGCAGGAGCTCTGGGGAGCGCTGCCCGACCTCGATGACGAGCGGGACGTCAGGGACGCGAGCCGGCTCACGTTCAGGCTCGTGCATCTCGCGGACATCCTCGCGGTCACGACGACCTCGGAGTGATCGCGGCAGTGATCCTCGCGGCCGGAGCGGCGAGCCGCTTCGGCGCACCGAAGCAGCGCCTTCTTCTTCCGGCGGTCCTCGCCAGACTCGCGCGCACCTCGGTCGACGACGTCGTGGTCGTCGCGGGAGCCCACGAGCTCGATGCAGGCGCGACCCGGGTGGTCGAGTGCCCTGATTGGGAGCGCGGACCGGGCGCCTCGCTTCGCTGCGGTCTGGCCGCCCTCCCGGAGGACACCGAGGCGGCCGTCGTCTGCCTCGCGGACGGGCCGAACCTCGCGCCCGCCGCCGTCGAACGGGTGCTGGCGGCGTGGCGGGACGGGCGGGGAGACGTCGTGGCGGCGAGCTATGACGGCTCGCGAGGGCATCCCGTCGTCCTCGGTCGCGCGGCGTGGGGCTCGGTGCCCGAACAGGGCATGCGGGGGCTTTCTGCAGCCCTCGTCCCCTGCGACGACCTGGGCCGTCCGGGAGACGTCGACACGCGCGGGGACTTGCCGTGAGGCGCCTCCTGCGGCCCGCGATCGTCATTCCGGTCACCGCCATCCTCCTCTTCGCCGGCGGAGTCGTGTACGCGGTGACGACGGGTCTCGACAGCTCCGCGGTGGACGAGAACGAACGCACGCTGGAAGGGGCCGGCGCCTACCCCGGATCCAGCGAGGTGGGGAGGAACAGCGAGACCTTCTCCGGCGCGGAGTCGATCCCGCTCCCGAAGGGGGTCGTGACCACGATCGCCTACTCGCCTCCTCCGAGCACGGACCAGCTCGAGATCGTGAACTACTACGTCGGCCGACTGCGCTCGGCGTGGTCGCCGCAGCTCGAGCGCTCGCTCGCCGGTGCCGCCGGCACGACCTCGGAGCGCTCGTACCGCGTCACGTTCTCGAAGGGCGGGGACTGCCTCGTCCTCGGCACCGCCGGGATGGCCGCCGACCTGGCAAAGCCCGTCTACACGCTCTCCGCCTACGAGCGCGAAGGGGATAGCTGCTAGGCCTCAAGCGCGCGCTGCGATTGCCGATGGAAAGAGGGTTGCAACCGCAATCTGGCGAACACTGAGCTTTCGATGGCCGTCTCTCCTCTTGGGGCCGCCCGCCTCCGCCGTCGCCTCACCGTCGAGGAGGCGGCAGCGCGGGCGCACATGGAAGTCGACCAGGTGAAGTCCCTCGAGGAGAACTGCATGTACCGCTTCGGCTCGAACGCCGATGCGCTCGCCGCGGCGCTCGTCTACGCGACCTCGCTCGGCATCGACCAGCGCGAGGCGAGGCAGATCGCAGGGCTGCCAGTGTCGAGCCGCCTCGTCGATCCCTGGTCGCTGCGCAGGACGATGGCGATCCTCGCGTTCCTCGCCGCCATGGGGATGCTGTTCTGGTTCAGCGTCCGTCCCGAGTTCGGCGGCTCTGCCCGACCGGCGGCCGACGCCCCCGCCGCTCAGACTCCCGCAGCTCTCTCACCCGCCCTGCCCCAGCCGTGGGAGATCCAGGTCGACGTCTACAACGGCGTCGGGCGTGGCAACGCGGCCGCGAGCATGGCGAACCGCGTAGCCGGGCTCGCATACCGGATCGGCAAGGTCGGCGACGCGAAGCGCTCCGACTACACGAAGACGCTCGTCTACTACCCGCCCGGCGCCGCCGCGATCGCAGAGCGACTCTCGAAGCAGCTCGGCGTTGGCACGGCCGCGCTTCCGGGCGGAGGCGACCCGAAACGGCTCGTCGTGATCGTGGGGAGTTAGAGGGGCGTGCGCAGCGCCGCGAGCTTCTGCTTGAGCTCGGGCGGCATCTCCTCGACGACGGCCTGGCGCACATAGCGCCTGAGCGTCTCCTCGAACTTGTACCGCTTGCGGCAGTATCCGCACTCGTCCAGGTGCGCCTCCGCGATCGCGTATTCGTCCTCGGAGAGCTCGCGGTCGAGGAACGGCTGGAGCATCTCCTCGCACTTCGCGCATGGATCGGGGCCCATGTAGACCATCAACCGCTGTCTCCCACACTAGCTTCTGCGAGCTCTTTCTTGAGAATCCTTCTCCCGCGGTGGAGGCGCGACATGACCGTGCCGATCGGGATGTCGAGGATCTGCGCGGCGTCTTGGTAGGTGAAGTCGCCGATGTCGACGAGCACGATCACGTCACGGAAGTCGTGCGGAACCTCGGAGAGCGCCTGCACGATCTCGTCCTGTGACAGGCGCTCGACGATGCGCGCCTCGTCCTCAGAGCCGGAATCCGCCTCCAGGCGGTTGTAGAGGAAGTAGTCCCCTTCCTCGAGCGGCTGCGTGGACGGCGAACGCTGCTCGCGCCGGCCGCGGTCGATGTTCAGATTGGTGAGGATCCGGAAGAGCCACGCGCGCAGATTCGTGCCCGGCGTATAGGAGCGCCAGCTGCGAAACGCGCGAGCGTACGTCTCCTGGACGAGATCCTCGGCCTCCTCGCGCGTCGACACGAGTCGCCGAGCGACGCGATAGACCTGATCCGCCAAATCCAGAACCTCCTCTTCGAACCGCACGCGCGCACGCGCGTCCTCCGCGATGCCACGTGCATCCGTCTCGGGCTGGACTTCGCTCATCGGCCCGGACAGTAACAGTTCGAACGAAAGCGAAATCCCCGCTATTCCGGGGCTACGACGGGCGTGAAGCCGCCTCGGGCGAGGGCTTCGAGAATCTCGTTCCTGGCGAGCTTCTCGTCGTCCCAGGAAAGCGTCACCTGACCCATCAGGTTCGCGTTCGCGGCCTCGAGACCGTCGAGGCCCTGCAGCGAGGAGCCCAGGCGCATGACGCAGCGCTCGCAGCGCACGCCGGTCACCTGGATCGTGTCGGTCTGCACGGCCATGCCTCGATCCTACGTGAGCGCAATCAGCCTGCGGCTCAGCGACTCCAGCCCTTCGCTGCGGCCGAGCTCGCGCTGTTCGCCCGCCTGGTCGAACGCCTCGCTCCCGTCCACGCCGACCAGCGCGCCGAGCTCGCCCAGAAGATCGGGGACGGAAGCGAGGCGGAAGCCGTCCCGGTGGACGAGCTCCGCCTCCGAGCCGAAGCGAAGCGCGGCCCAGCGGTTTTGTGCATAGAGGCCGCGGTCCGCGGGCCCCGCGGCTTCGAGACGAGACGCCATCGCTTGCAGAAGGGTCGCAAGCGCAGACGTGACCTCGAGCCGGGTCGGTTGGTCCGCGATCCGGATCTCGAGCGTGCCGAAGCGGGGATGCGGCCGCACGTCCCACCAGACGCGGGTGATCTCGTCCGCGAGCCCGAGCGCCACGAGGCGCTCCACGAACGCCTCCCAGTTCTCGTAGGAATCGAAGACCGGAGGCG
>DATAOL010000291.1:0-6340 GCA_036265755.1 Gaiellaceae bacterium
GCCGGAGGTGACGCCCGAGGACATCGCCGAGGTCGTCTCGCGCGCCACCGGCATACCGGTCTCCCAGCTGACGAGCGAGGAGCGGGAGCGGTTGATGCGGCTCGAGGAAGAGCTGCACGCACGAATCGTGGGCCAAGACGAGGCGGTCCAGGCCGTCGCAGAGGCGGTGCGCCGCTCACGCGCCGGGCTCGGCGACCCGAATCGGCCGGTCGGAAGCTTCCTCTTCCTCGGCCCCACCGGCGTGGGCAAGACCGAGCTCGCGCGAGCGCTCGCCGAGGCGCTCTTCGGCGAGGACGACCTGATGGTCCGCTTCGACATGAGCGAGTTCCAGGAGCGACACACCGTCTCCCGACTCGTGGGCGCGCCGCCGGGCTACGTCGGCTACGAGGAGTCCGGCCAGTTGACCGAGCAGATGCGGCGGCGTCCGTACTCGGTGCTCCTGTTCGACGAGATCGAGAAGGCGCACCCGGACATCTTCAACATCCTGCTGCAGATCCTCGACGACGGCCGGCTCACCGACGCGCAGGGCCGGACGGTGGACTTCAAGAACGCCGTCGTGATCATGACCTCGAACATCGGCGCCGACCGGATTCAGCAGTTCGCTCGCCAGGGCGGGGACTTCGACGAGCTGAAGGAGGAGCTGATGGAGCTCCTTCGCGGCAGCTTCAGGCCCGAGTTCATCAACCGGATCGACGAGATCATCGTCTTCCGCGCCCTCTCGGAAGAGCAGCTCCTCGACATCACGAGGCTCCTGCTCGACCGGCTCAACCGCCGGCTGCGAGCCCAGCGGATCGAGGTCGAGTTCTCCGAGGAGGCGGTGCGGCTGCTCGCCCGAGAGGGGTATGACCCGGAGTTCGGGGCACGACCTCTACGGCGCACGATCCAGCGGCTCGTCGAGAACGAGCTCTCCCGGATGGTGCTCGATGGGCGCGTCGAGCCGGGCGACAAGGCCGCGGTGGACGTGGTCGACGATCAGCTGCGCTTCGAGGTCGAGAAGGGCGCGGCGCCCGAGCTCTTGCGCGAGGCGGAGGAGAAGACGCCTGAGCCGGCGGGCTCGCCAATGTGATCGAGCCGAACACGATCGAGGACCGCGAGGGAGGGCGTGAGGAGCGCCCCTGCGCTGCCCTCGGGGTGATCGTCGCCCCCGGGCTAGCCCACGACGTGACCTCGAGGATCGCCTCCGAGCTGCTGGACGACGTCCGTGAACGCTACGACTCGGTCGACTGGAGGACCGAGCTTCAGGTCGACCGCCTCGTCGTTCCGCCTGCGCCGCTGACAGAAGTTCTGGACGCCGGCCGGCGCAAGTTGCTCGAAGGCGACTGGGATCTCGGCGTCATCGTCACCGACCTTCCGCTGAAGGTCGGCGGGCGACCGGTCTCGCGGCACGTCAGCCCGACTCACGGCCTCGCCGTGCTCTCACTTCCGGCCCTCGGCGCGCTTCACCTGCGGCAGCGGCTGCGGCGCGCGCTCGTGGAGTTGATCGGTGAGCTGACGGGTGGTCGATCGAGCGATGCGTGGGAGGACAGCGTCCTTCGCGAGCTCACGACGGACACGGCCCGCCGTCCCGGCGGCCTCGGCCTCCTCTACGCGCCGGCACTCGTCGCGAGCCACTTTCGTCTGCTGCTCGGGATGGTTCGTGCGAACCGGCCGTGGCGCCTCGCCGCACGCCTCTACGGAGCGCTCGTAGCGGCGCTTGCCGTAGGGGCCTACAGTGTCGTCACCTCCGACGTCTGGCGGCTCGCCGGCTCCACCGGTTGGTGGCGGCTCCTGATCATCTGCGTCGTCTCGATCACGGGCACGGTGGCCGCGATTATCGGAGCACACGGGCTCTGGGAGCGCGCGCCCGACCCGCGCGTCCGAGGCCAAGTCGCCCTCTTCAACGTGACGACGACTCTGACCGTCGCGACCGGGATTCTCTGCCTCTATCTGGTGCTGTTCGCGCTGATCCTAGGCGTTGCCGAACTCCTGATCGGGCCGGACATGTTTGCGTCGGCGCTCGGCCATCCGGCGGTGACCACCGACTATCTGGCGCTGGCGTGGTTCTCCTCGTCGTTCGCGACCGTCGCCGGAGGGCTGGGCGCGGGGCTCGAGTCGCGCGAGGTCGTCCGCGAGGCGGCTTACACGAGCTCCGTCGGCGACGAGACGGCGCTTGCGGACGCCGGCACGGGGGCGGGCCTCTCTCGGGAGGAGGACCGATAGACGCGCTCAGCCTCTTCTGGATCTTCTTCATCCTGACCTCGCTCCGGCCGGCGGTTCAGCGCCAGGTGCTCGCCGCTCGGCGGCGGAGGAACGTCGCCGTCCTGCTCAGGGGTCATTTCGGAGCACTGGCCCAGGCGGCCGTGTCCTAATCAGGATCGACGACGCCGATCGTCAACTCCGAACCCTCGTCGTCCTCAGGATGCAAGTGATAGGTCGACGGCTGGAAGCCGCCGTTCCGTGCGAAGACTTGCAGCGTCCATGCTAGGCAGTAGCCGACGAAAAGCGCGAACGCGAAGGTGGCCACTCCGACCGTCCCGCCGAGGACGACGCCTACGGCCAGGACGGTCAGCTCGATCGCCAGGCGGACTGATGCGATCGGATACCCAAGTCGGCGATGGATGCCCGCCATCCAGCCGTCGCGCGGCCCTGGTCCGAGGTTCGCGGTCAGATAGAAGGCGCTTGCGACGCCGATCGTGACGATCCCAGCTGCCGCTTCTAGCGCGCGGCCGGGAACAGAACCGGGATGGGGCAAAAGGAGTCGCATCGCGTCAAGAGAGACGCCGATTACGACCACGTTCGCGAGCGTCCCTAGGCCCGGCGGCTGACGGAGTGGAATCCATCCGACGAGCACGAGCACGCTCAGGAGGATCGTCGCGCCGCCGATGTCGAGGCGACTGTGGTCGGCAATTCCTTCGGCGAGCACGGTCCAAGGAGTGTTTCCAAGATTCGAGTTGACCAGTGCCGCCTCTCCGACTCCGAATAACCAGAGACCGAAAAGCAGGATGGCGAGCGTAATTGGGCGTGCGGACCAGGCGGAGCCTCGCGCGCTCCACGGCATGCGCGGGATCGTCCGGGCCGGAGCAAGCACGCTCCTCAGCCCCTGAAGGGAACGCGCGACCGTCGACATCAGATCACGCGTGAGCGGCGCCGGGCTCGACCCGTCGCTGCGGCGACCCTCGGGTGACAGTCCGGAACGTGGGCCAGGCGAGCATCAGCTGACGCTGTCACGATCCGCCGTATCCTCGCCGCATGGAGGAGGCGCTCTCCGGTGGCAACACCCACGAGGCGATCGTGCGAGTCGATGACGCGGTTCATCGGCCGACTGGCCCTTGGACCCCCGGGGTTCACTCTCTTCTCGGCCATCTCGAGGAGCTGGGTTTTGACGGTGCGCCTCGTGTGCGTGGGATCGACGACCAAGGGCGTGAGGTTCTCGACTACGTCGAGGGCGAAGTTATCCACCCCAACCATGACCGATTACTTGTCCCGGACGCCGCGCTCGCTGAGGTCGTCGCCTTGATTCGCCGCTTCCACGATGCGGTAGAGAGCTTCGCCGACCCGGAGCGGTTCGAATGGTCAGACCGCGGCGGCGATCCCCGTGGGCCACACGAAATCGTGTGCCACAACGACCTGGCCCCCTGGAACCTTGTCCAAACTCCCGATGGTCGCTGGGTCTTCATCGACTGGGACTTTGCGGCACCGGGCCGTCGCTCATGGGATCTTGCCTTCGCACTTCTGAGCATGGTTCCGCTGATGCCCCGAAGCGATCTCACAAGGCAAAGAACCGCGGAACGCCTAACGCTGTTCCGTAAGGCCTACGGAAACAACCAGTTTCCAGACGACGTCCTCGCCGTCGCGGCTGAGCGGTGTGCACGTGAGGCAGATCTCATCGACCGACTCGGAGCGGCAGGCGAACCCCCATACGACCGCCTGCTAAGAGAAGGCCACTCCGCAATCTGGCGCGCCGCAGAAGCACACGTTGTCGGCCATACACCGGACTGGCAAGCCGCCTTGAATGCCCTCGGGTGACATTCCCGCACGCTGGCCCAGGCTGGGGTCGTCGTTACAAGAGCCCCCACCGGGTAGAGGAACGGAGTGCGACGAGAGCTCTTGGCGCTCTAATGCTGGCGTTGGGACGCGATCCGGGCGTGACCCTCATCGAGACCGACAGATGGACGCTTGCCGAAGAACTGTGGTCGTTCGGTGAGGATTTGCTCTACCCGGTCGCCCTCCAGTTGTCCGACGAGGACATGGTGCGCCTGTGGCTTCTTGCAGGCGGACTCCTCTTGAAGGAAAGAGCCGGTTCCAGTGGCGAGTCGATTGCGCTGGCGGCGGTTGCGGTGATTGAGGGCAATCAGCGGCCCCTCGCTCGCAAACGGCGCCGGCCGCAAGCTAACCGCCTCCGTTTTGAGCAGACGCCGGAAGAGCGGTACGCCGAGGTCTCCCGGATCGAGGACAGCCCGAGCTTCGATGAAAGATGGCGTTGACGCACCTCGGGTGACATTCCCGCACACTGGCCCAGGCGAGCGCTGACGCCTTGACGCCACGGGCGTTACGGACGCGCGGGCCGGCGCGTGTCCTCGTGCCCTCGGCGTCCGGGGTGCGCACGCTGATGCGCGACGTCCCGTCGATCCAGGTCAAGGTGCTCGCCGCGCTCAGCACGGCTTTCAGACGACTAGACGCTACGGCCGCGGGTGCGGGACACGCACCTCCGCGACGTGCGCGAGGTAGGTCGGCGCCGCGAGTTCGAGGACGAGCTGCTGGCCCGGCGTATCCCCGCGTTCGAGCTCCTCGAACCAGTGGCCGACGTCGCCGCCCAGCACGACCGGGCCCTCGTCGGTCTCCACGACGACGATCTGATGTCCGGCCGTGTGTCCCGGCGCCGGCAGGAGCTTGACGCCCGGCAGGATCTCCGCCTCGCCGTCGTGCTCGACGTAGGTCGCACCCGGAAAGTCGACCCACTCCCGCACCGTGTAGTCGTCCTCCGTCCGCGCGTCGGCGAGCTCGCGTCGCTGCACGTGGATCGGGATGCCCGGGAAGAGCCGGTTGCCGCCGCAGTGGTCGAAATGGAGGTGCGTGTTGACGACAACCGCGACGCGACTCACGAGCTCGTCCGGGAGCGGGTGCGGGTGCCACTCCTCGCCGTCCTCCTCGATCGCCGGCGTCGTGTCGATCATCCCCGTGTCGACGAGGACGAGCCCGTCGGGATGCTCGATCGTGTCGGAGAACCCGGGCAAGCGGTCACCGTCGAAGACCATTTCGCTCGTCAGGTGCCGACCGATATCGTCACGGCTGAGCACGGCCTTGACTCCTTTCTCGGCGGCCTCCTCCGGCCGCACGCAGCTCTGATCTGGGGGTTAGACCGCTCGGCGACCCGTAACTCATCGGTCTCTGCCCAAGGCTGCGTCGGGGGCCATTCCCGGACACTGGCCCAGGCCGTCGAGCTTTTCGCTCCGGCACTTCAGCGCGGAGGCCGAGGGCATGAACTTCTACCGCCTGAAGGATGGCCGCCTGACCGACATCTGGACGCAGCTCGACGCGCCCGACCTACGATGCGGTCTTCGTCAGGCGGCTAGGCTCGGCGTGTGCAGTGGTGGGCCTGGTTCCTGATCTCGGTCGGCGTCGTGCTCGTGATGTACGCCTCGTTCATCGTCTGGCTGGTGATCCGCGGCCGCCGCGAGGACGCACGTGCACTTGCCACCTTCATCCCCGACTGCATCGTGCTCGTGACGCGCCTCGCACGCGATCCCCGCGTGCCACGGCGTCGCAAGCTGCTGCTGATCGCACTCGCCGGCTACCTCGCCCTGCCCTTCGACCTCGTCCCCGACTTCATCCCGGTGGCCGGGCAACTCGACGATGCGATCATCGTCGCGCTCGTCTTCCGTCACTTCATCAGGGTGGGCGGCGAACCGATGATGCGCGAACTCTGGCCGGGCCCTGAACAGTCTCTTGCTCTGATCCTCCGACTGGCCCAGCTCGGTGGCTCTCAGCCCGAACCGGACGCGATCGGGTGACATTCCCGCCCACTGGCCCAGCCCAGTGCATTGAGTGCTGGCGGGCTAGGCTGAGTTGGTAGTGGGGTCGGGGTACACGATTAAGGCTCTCGATGAGTCGAGCTGGGATGCGTTCGCCAGGCTGGTTGAGGCGAATAACGGCGTCTTCGGGGGTTGTTGGTGCATGGGCTTTCATCCGGATGACAGCCGCGAGCCGGCGTTGAACCGGGAACGCAAGCTCGCACGGGTGCACGAAGGCAGGGCGCACGCGGCCCTTGTGTTCGATGGCGACGACTGTGTGGGTTGGTGCCAGTTCGGCGCGCCGGACGAGGTGCCGAAGATCAAGAACCGGGCTGCCTACGAGAAGAGCG
>DATAOL010000292.1:0-1811 GCA_036265755.1 Gaiellaceae bacterium
TTCGTCGGTTTCTGCCGCCAGGCAGGCTTCGAGCCGACCGTTAGCAAGGAGTCCTTTCACACGGGGTGGGAGCTGGGGGTGCTCTCGGACGTCCAGGTCGTGTCGCTGGTCCCCGAATCGGTCGCGCACGCGCTTCCGGAAGGGGTCTGCGCCCTCCCGCTCGCTCAACCCCGAGCAGGACTCGATACGAGCCTCATCACGCGTCTCGACGATCCCTCGCCAACGCTGGCGGCGTTCATCGAGGTTGCTCAAGGCGTCTTCGATACCGAATCGGTCTTGATCTAGACCGATTCAGTCGCCTGTAGCCCGCTCCGATATCCGTAGCCTCAGGCCAGAGGCCGACATCCTCAGGAGGGAGAGAGATGGTTGTCGAGTACATCCGCTACAGCGTCGACGATCCCCGTGCCGAGGCGTTCGAGCAGGCCTATCGAGAAGCCGGCGGCTCGCTCGCGGCCTCCGAGCACTGCCAGCGCTACGAAGTCTCGCGGTGCAGCGAGGATCCCACCCAGCACGTCGTCCGGATCGAGTGGGATTCCGAGGAGGGGCATCTGTCGGGCTTTCGCCAGAGCCCGGAGTTCCGCAGCTTCTTCGACGCGGTCGGGCCGTTCGTGAACGACATCGAGGAGATGCGCCATTACAACGTGACGCTCTCGAGCGCAGGTTGATGCGGAGTCTGTCCAGCAGCGGAACGAGCGGCGGGACCGATGCCGGCAACCCCGACAAGCAGAAGAAGGTCCTGATGGTGATCGCGAACTCGGCGACGTCGACGACGCTCGGGATCCCGGTCGGCTTCTGGGGTGCGGAGCTGACGCATGCCTGGTACGCGTTCAAGGAAGCCGGCTACGAGGTGACGGTCGCCAGCCCCGACGGCGGCAAGTGCGAGCTCGACGCCTGGAGCGACCCGCGCGACGAGAGCAGGTACTCGTTCGGCGACCTGATCACGATGGGCTTCCTCAATACACCCGAGTACATGCAGCTCATCGAGGACACTCCGGCGCTCAACGAGCTCGACTATGACGACTACGACGCGCTCGTCGTCGTGGGCGGCCAGTCGCCGATGTTCACGTTCCGCGAGCACGACGAGCTGAAAGACGCGCTTCGCACTTTCTACGAGGGCGGCAAGGTGACGAGTGCGCTCTGCCATGGCACCGCCGCCTTGATCGACGTCACGCTCTCGGACGGCACGCCTCTCATCGCCGGGAAGACCATGACCGGCTTCGCCGACGTGGAGGAGGAGTACGCAGACCAGTACGTCGGTACGCAGGTGATGCCCTGGCACATCGAGGACGCCGCCAAGGAGCGCGGTGCCAACTACATCCAGGGCGGCCGCTTCAAGCCGTTTGCAATCCGCGATGGACAACTGATCACCGGACAGCAGCAGTACTCGGGCGACGAGGTGGCGAAGCTCGTGATCGAGGCGCTCGGAATCTAGGCTTCCTCTCGCCGCAACCGGCCGATCACCCGACCCGGTATCTGACGTGCGTCACGCCGGGCGCCTCGACCACCTGAACCTGCTCGAGCCGCGGTCTCGTGTCGCCGAGATTGTCGAAGAGTCGGGTCCCGTCTCCGAGGAGGACGGGGACGACGGAGAGCAGCATCTCGTCGAGCAGCCCCGCCGCCAGGTACTGCTGCACGACCCGGGCACCTCCGCCGAGGGACACGTCCCTGCTGGCGGCGGCTTCCTTCGCCAACTCGAGCGCTGGCTCGATCCCATCGGTGACGAAGTGAAAAGTCGTGCCGCCCTGCATCTCCAGTGGCTCGCGGGGGTGATGGGTGAGTACGAAGACCGGGTGGTGGTACGGGGGGTTTTC
>DATAOL010000293.1:0-6234 GCA_036265755.1 Gaiellaceae bacterium
CGAGCCGAGATGGATTCCGAGCGCTCCCGCGAGCAGAGCAAGGTGCCCGGGCCCATGCGGAACAGCGGCCTCGGCGGCGGTCTCTAGGCGTCAGCCAAAGAGAAGAGGACGCCGGCCGCGTGCGAGGTCTGCGAGCGCGCCGGCCATTGCGACGACGAAAACCAGGGTGACGGCGAGTCTGAGCATGCTGTCCAGACGCGCTCGCCGGCGCAAATCTTCCCTCCGAAGTTTCAACACCCTTGTGAGCGCCTGTGAATCCTGGGGAAAGTGGGCACCCATTTTGTGCAATTTCCGGCAACCTTCATTCGCTTCGCGCGAAACGATGTTCTAGGTTCGGGCGCGGCGGTCAACGAGCCGCCTCTCCCGGTCGTGGGTCCGCAGCCCACCTCTCCCTAGGTCGGAGGCCGGTGCTCACCAAGGTCTCGCACCTGGGCACTGGCCTCCTTCTATTTGCCGGCGCGACGAACGGTCTGCGGGCTAGGACTGGGGCTGGACGAGGGTCGGCACGGGCAGGCCGCCCTGGATCTGAGCGACGTAGATCCGAAGCTCTCGTTCCTTGCGGGCCAGCTTTTCCTCGAGCTCATCGAGCTCGCGCTCGCGGCGGTCGAGCTCGTCCTGGCGCACCTGGAGGTCGACATTCGTCCGCACCTCGCGGGCCTCGAGCTCCTGCTCGCGCCGGGAAAGATCGTCGACCCGCTCCTGGATGAGCGTCTCGTTGTCGTTGAGGCGCTTCTCGCGATGCTCAATCCAGCGAGTCGCCTGCGTCGCCGTCTCGGCGCTCAGGAGGTCGCCTTCGGCCTCGACAAGCTCGCGCTCGCGCTCGACGAGCAGCTTCTGCTCCGAGCGAAGGCGGTCGCGCCGGTAGGCGGCGAGCCGCTCGCGCTCCGTCAGCTCGGCCTCCGACTCCACGAGCTTCGTCGTCCGCTCGCGGAGTTGGCCTGCCTTCTCGGCGAGCGCCAGCGCGCGCTCTTCGACGGTTACGAGGGCGCGCCGTAGGCCCTCGTCAGCCTTTGCCTGAGCGGGGCCGAGCTCCTCGACGCGGGCAGCACGCTCCTTGAGCTCGTTCTCGAGCGTCTCGAGACGCTTGAGCTCGTACTCGACCTCGTTTTCACGGAACGTGATCTCGGCGCCGCGCTCGTCGAGCTCTGCGGCGCTCTTCTGCAGGTACGACTCGAGCGAGTGTCGAAGCCCCTCACTAAGCCCCATAGAGTCAGTATCGAACCGACGAAAGCCAGAAGAAGCCCCCTTTTGGGGGGGAGGCGCAGCGGCCTGTTCGGCCTTTCCTTCGACTTGGCATGAGCGTTCGCTTCCTTGCGGCGGGTCTCGCCGCCTTCGCCACAGCCATCGCGCTGGCCGCGCTTCCGTTGCTGACGCACGGCGGATAGCCCTTGACGGATCGAGCGTTGGTTGCGCTGAATAGCGCATGCCTGCGTATCTGCCGATCGCCGAGCACGGGATCATGGGCGACCTGCACACGATCGCCCTGACGGGCACGGACGGGACGATCGACTGGTACTGCTGCCCGTCGTTCGACTCGCCGAGCGTGTTCGCGTCCATCCTCGACCGCGAGAAAGGCGGCTATTACCGGATCTCGCCGGTGGGGAACGGCTGGACCCCGAAGCAGCTGTACTTCCCGGACACGAACGTCCTCATCACACGGTTTCTCACGGCCGACGGCGTGGGGGAGATCCAGGGGTTCATGCCCATCGAGGAGTCGGAGGCCGAGGTTCACCGCCACCGCCTCATTCGCCGTGTCGAAGGCGTGCGCGGTGAGATGCGGTTTCGGGTCGAGCTGATTCCCGCCTTCAACTATGGACGGGACGAGCACGAGATCGAGCAGTACGGGCACGGCGTCGTATTCCGCTCGCCGAACCTCTGCCTCGCGCTTCAGGCGACGACTCCGGTCGCGTGTGACGCGCGCGGGATCCACTGCGAGTTCACCGTACGGGCCGGCTCGTCGGTCACGTTCGTCCTCGAGCGGGTCGAGCCCGACTATGTCCCCAGGGCCTACTCCGAGGAGGAGACTCGCGCGGCCTACGAGGACACGATTGCCTTCTGGCGGAGCTGGGTGGCCAAGTCGCATTACCGCGGGCGCTGGCGCGAGATGGTGAACCGCTCGGCGCTGACCCTCAAGCTCCTCACGTACCGGCCTTCGGGGGCGATCGTGGCCGCGCCGACGACGAGCCTTCCGGAGCAGATCGGCGGGGAGCGGAACTGGGACTACCGCTACACGTGGATCCGCGACGCGGCCTTCTCGCTCTACGCGCTCCTGCGCCTGGGCTTCACGGACGAGGCGGAGGCGTTCACCGACTGGCTGCGAAACCGTGTGGTCGGGCGCACGGACACGCGGTCGGGCCCACTTCAGATCATGTACGGGATCGACGGGCGCAGCGAGCTGACGGAGGAGGAACTCGGCCATTTCGAGGGCTACCGGGGCTCGAAGCCGGTCCGGGTCGGGAACGGCGCGTACGACCAGCTCCAGCTCGACATCTACGGCGAGCTGATGGACTCCGTCTACCTCTTCAACAAGTACGGGCGGCCGATCGCGCACGAGGGGTGGGTGGAGCTCTCTGCGATCGTCGACTGGCTCTGCCAGAGCTGGGACCAGCCCGACGAAGGCATCTGGGAGGTGCGTGGCGGGCGGCAGAACTTCACGTACTCCCGGCTCATGTGCTGGGTGGCGATCGAGCGTGCGATCCGCATCGCCCGGTTTCGAGGCCTCCCGGCCGATCTCGAGACGTGGCACGCGGCGCGTGACGCGATCTACAAGCAGATCATGAGCCGGGGCTGGAACGAGAAGCGGCAGGCCTTCGTCCAGCACTTCGACACGGACGTCCTCGACGCGTCGCTCCTGCTCATGCCCCTCGTGAAGTTCATTGCGCCTACGGATCCCCGCTGGCTCTCGACCCTGGACGCGATCACGCGGGAGCTCGTCTCCGACAGCCTGGTCTACCGCTACAACGCGAGAGCGTCTCCCGACGGGCTCGTGGGCGAGGAGGGCACGTTCTCGATCTGCTCCTTCTGGTACGTGGAAGCGCTCGCGCGGGCGGGCAGGCTCGAGGAGGCGCGGCTCGCCTTCGAGAAGATGCTCACCTACGCGAACCATCTCGGCCTCTACTCGGAGGAGATCGGACCGACCGGAGAGCAGCTCGGCAACTTCCCGCAGGCCTTCACGCACCTCGCGCTAATCAGCGCCGCGGTGAACCTCGACCACCAGCTGGGATAGCGTTCGCCCATGGCCGGTCGCAAGCTCGCTGTGCTCGGCGCCGGCAAGGCGGGCGAGGCGCTGATCGCCGGAGTGCTCTCCTCCGGGTGGCGCAGGCCGGAGGAGATCGTCGCCACCGCCCGCCACGAGGAGCATCTCGCCGAGCTCGCCGAGCGCCATGGGATCGTGACGACGTCTGACAACGTCGAGGCCGCGGCAGGAGCGGGCATCGTCGTCATCGCCGTCAAGCCGCAGGACATCGAGGAGCTCCTCGCCGAGGTCGGGGGGTCGTTGACCGGAGAGCAGACGGTGATCTCGATCGCCGCGGCGATCCCGACGACCCTGATCGAGACCCACGTCGGAGACGGCGTGCCCGTCGTCCGCGCCATGCCGAACACTCCCATGACCGTCCACGAGGGCATGGCGGGGATCTCCGCCGGCGCTCACGCCGAGGAGGAGCATCTAGTCGCCGCCGAGGAGGTGCTCGGGTCGATCGGCCGCTCGGTGCGCGTCGACGAGAGCTACATGGACGCCATCACGGCCGTCTCGGGTTCCGGGCCGGCGTACTTCGCCCTGCTGGCGGAGTCGATGATCGAAGCCGGCATCCTCCTCGGGCTTTCGCGCGAGGTCTCGACGGAGCTCGTCGTACAGACGATGCTCGGCACGGCGAAGCTCCTGCGCGACGAGAAGATGCACCCCGTGGAGCTTCGCGAGACGGTCACCTCGCCCGGCGGGACGACCATCGCCGCCATCCGGGAGCTCGAGCAGGCCGGCGTGCGCGCCGCCTTCCTGAACGCCATCCAGGCGGCGATGAAACGCTCGAAGGAGCTAGCGGAGGGCGGGTAGGGGATCGACGGCCGCGCCGCGGCGGCGCACCTCGAAGTGGAGGTGGGGGCCAGTCGCCTCTCCTGACGCACCCACGCGCCCGATGCGCTCACCCGCGCGGACACGCTCGCCACGGCGGACGGCGATCGCCGAGAGGTGCGCGTAGAAGGTCGTCACGTGCCGGCGGTGGCGCACGACGACGAGATAGCCGAAGCCACCGCTGTCCCACCCGGCCCTGACGACGCGGCCGTAGCGCGCGGCACGCACGCGCGCCCCGTACGGCGCGGGAAGGTCGATCCCCGCGTGGAACCGGTTCCCGCGGGGCCCGAAGCCGTCTCCCACGGACGCGTTCACGGGCCGCAGGAGTGTGAAGGGCACGTGGGGGCGCCTGTGGCGAAGCCTTCTGAAGGTCGTCGGCCCTGCGATGCCGTCGGCGCCGATCCGCGCCCAGCGCTGGAATCGATGGAGGGCCGCGCCGGTGTGCGCGCCGAAGTCACCATCCAGCGTGCCGGAGGGGAACCCGTGCCAGGCCAGCTTGAACTGAAGGACGGCGACGTCCCAGCCCCGGCTTCCGTTGTGGAGCATGCGCGAGCGGTAGCGGGGCCGTCCGTAGCGACCGAGCGCCCGGCGCGTCTGCGGCCCCGGAACGCCGTCGACGGAGATGCCGGAGCGACGCTGGAGCGCGCGTACGGCGCGGCGCGTGCCGAGCCCGAGGATGCCGTCGATTGTGCCGGTGTAGAGACCGCGCGCCTGCAGCCCTACCTGCAGGGCGGCGACGTTGGCCTTCCGGCCGGCGTCAGCCGTGGAAGCCAGGGCGAGCACTCCGACGAGCGCGAGCAGCGCGATGCAGGTCCGGAGACCCATGAGCTGCTTTCTTTCGCCTCGGAACGGGACTATCCTCGCGCGCGATGAGCGAGACGAAGATCCTCCTGCCCGAATCGGCGCTTCCGGAGCGGTGGTACAACGTCCAGGCGGACATGCCGAACCGGGCGCAGCCCGTGCTCCATCCGGGCACGGGCGAGCCGGTCGGGCCTGAGGACCTCGCGCCGCTCTTCCCGATGGAGCTCATCGGCCAGGAGGTCTCGGACGCTCCGGAGATCCCCATCCCCGAGCCCGTGCGGGAGATCCTGCGGCTCTGGCGCCCTACTCCGCTCTTCCGCGCCCACCGCCTCGAACAGGCGCTCGGGACGAGCTCGCGCATCTTCTACAAGTACGAAGGCGTCTCACCCGCAGGGAGCCACAAGCCCAACACAGCCGTCGCACAGGCCTACTACTCGAAGCAGGAGGGACGCGAGCGCCTCGCTACGGAGACCGGTGCCGGGCAATGGGGAAGCGCGCTCGCGCTTGCGTGCCGGCTCCTGGGCCTCGAGTGCAAGGTCTACATGGTCAAGGTCTCGTACCAGCAGAAGCCGTACCGGCGCTCGATGATGGAGACCTGGGGCGCGACCGTGGCCGCAAGCCCCTCGGAGGAGACCCGGTCGGGCCGGGCGGTCCTCGAGGCCGACCCGGATTCCCCCGGGAGCCTCGGCATCGCCATCTCCGAAGCGGTCGAGGACGCCGCGGGTGGCGAGGACACGGCGTACTCGCTCGGGTCCGTTCTGAACCACGTGCTTCTCCACCAGACCGTCATCGGGCAAGAGGCCCTCGCCCAGATGGAGCTCGCTGGCGCCTTCCCGGACGTCTTGATCGGCTGCGTGGGCGGCGGCTCCAACTTCGCCGGCCTCGCGTTCCCGTTCATCCGGGAGAAGATCGCCGGCAAGGAGATCGACGTCCTGGCCTGCGAGCCGGCTGCGTGCCCGACCCTGACGCGCGGTCCCTTTGCCTACGACTTCGGCGACACGGGCCAACTGACTCCGCTCGTCCCCATGCACACGCTGGGACACGACTTCGTGCCGGCAGGGATTCATGCGGGCGGCCTGCGCTACCACGGCGTCGCCCCGCTCGTATCCCAGCTCGTGCTCGATGGGCTCGTGCGCGCCGATGCCTACACGCAAAACGACGTCTTCGCCTCGGCAGTCACCTTTGCCGGGAGCGAGGGCATCATCCCGGCGCCGGAGTCGGCGCACGCAATCCACGGCGCTGTCCTCAGCGCGCTCGCGGCCGACGAGGAAGGACGCGAGCGAACGATTCTCTTCAATCTGTCGGGCCACGGCCATTTCGACATGGCCGCCTACGACGACTACCTCGCAGGCCGGCTCGAGGAC
>DATAOL010000294.1:0-10671 GCA_036265755.1 Gaiellaceae bacterium
CGTGATCACCTCCACACTGCTCCTACTCTGGTTCCTCGACAATCCGTACCACCACGGCGTAGGCGGTCTGCGACCGGCCGCGATGGAGAGGACGATCGGACTCCTCACGCGCGACACGGGCATCTCTGACGAACAGTTCGAAATCCCGTGCAATCCGCTGGGAGTGGCGAGCGCGCGCTGAGTCCAGCGCGCTCATTCCCGGTGCGTCCCGGCGGCTAGCTCGGAGAGGACGGACCGCTTGCAGAAGGGCGGCCGGCTAGGGGAGGTGGCCCTTCCACGCGCGGCAAGACCGCCCGCTGTGGGTCACTCGGGTTGCAGGTAAGGGGTCTCAGCGGCCGTCCGCCATGACACTTCGAAATGCCTGCGGAAGGGGAGGCTTGGAAATCGCGTCAGGGCGGCAGATTCCGACCATGCGTCGCCTCGCTGTCCTCGTCTTGCTCGTGCCGCTTGTCGCGGCCTGCAACGGCGGCACCGTCGATCTGCACGCCCTCTCGAACGACTCGGATGCGATCGATTCGCTCGCCTGCGAAGGGTCCTTGCTCGCAAACCAGGTGGTCCACGGCGCGAGCACGAGCCCGTTCACGCGTGTTCATGCGGGTGAGCTCTCGACGCGGGCGTCGAACTTCGAGGACGCCCTGTCCTCGCGGCCGACCACGCCCGGGATCGAGCGGGCCGTCCGTCGCGAGGCGGACAAGGCAGGGAGGATCGCCGGGCTTCTCGACGAGCTCGCGCAGAACCCGACCGATACGGAGCGCGCGGCGGGCTTGAAGAACCAGCTCGAGCAGGCGGGCTGCCCGTGAAGATCTTCCAGGTCGCACTTGGGATCCTCGCTGCGATCGGCGGGTTCGTCGACATCGGCGACCTCGTCTTCAACGTCGCGGCCGGCGCAACCTTCGGCTATCAGCTCCTCTGGGTCATCGTGGTCGGCGTCGTCGGGATCGTCGTCTACTCGGAGATGTGCGGCCGCGTCGCCGCGGTCTCTGGGAAGGCGGTCTTCGACACCGTGCGCGAACGCGCGGGCTTCAAGGCAGGCCTGACGACGCTTGTCGCGGCGCAGGTCGTAACCCTCATGACGCTGGCCGCAGAGGTCGGCGGTATCGCCATCTGCCTGCGGCTGCTCTCGGGCCTGCCCTATCGCTGGCTGATCCTCCTGGCGATCGTCGCGCTCGGCGTCATCGTGTGGGTGGTCGCGTTCGAGTGGATCGAGCGGATCTTTGGCTACGGCGGCCTCTGCCTCCTCGTCTTCGCGGTTGCCGCCGTCAAACTGCACCCCGATTGGGGAGCGGTCGCGCACGGCTACGTGCCGCACATCGACACGAGCGACACGCTCCTCTACTGCTACTTCGCCATCGGCCTGCTCGGAGCGGCGATGACGCCCTACGAGGTCTACTTCTATTCCTCGGGCGGGATCGAGGGCGGCTGGACGGCGAAGGATCTCGGAATCAACCGGGCGAACGCGCTCATCGGCTACGGCCTGGGCGGCTTCCTCTCCTTCGCCTTGATGATCACCGGCGGCGCCCTCTTCTTGGGACAGGGCATCGAGCCGAGCTTCCTCGGCACGATCGCGCTCGGCGCGGGAGTGCCACTCGGAAAGATCGGCCTCCTGCTCGCGCTCGTCGGGATCCTGTTCGCTGTCGGCGGCGCCTCAATCGACACTCTGTTCTCCGGTGCCTACAACCTCGCGCAGTTCCTGGGTTGGGAATGGGGGCGCTACCGGACCCCAGCCGGCGCCCCCCGCTTCACGCTCGCCTGGATCGTGATGCTTCTGCTCGCCCTCGGAATCGTCATGACCGGGGTGGATCCGGTGATGCTGACCGAGTACGCGGTCATCTTCTCTGTCGTCGCGCTGCCCCTCACGTATCTTCCGATCCTGCTCGTGGCCAACGACCGCGCCTACATGGGCAAATACGTGAACGGGCGCCTTTCGAACACCCTCGGAATCGTCTACCTCTTGATCATCCTGACGGTGTCGTTCACCGCGATCCCGTTGATGATCCTGACCAACGTGGGGCAGTCATGAGCGAAGAGCTTGATCTCGCCCTCGCCATCCTCGACCACCAACTGCTCGACTGCGACGGCCGGCGCTGCGGCAACGTCGACGACCTGGCGATCGAAGGCGGGCCTGGCCAGCGCGTCGAGGTGGTGGCCATCCTCAGCGGTCCGGGAGTCTGGCCGGCGCGTGCGGGCTGGCTCGGACGCCTTGCGGGGTGGATCGGGGGTGGCGGCCGCGTGCGGGTTCCGTGGGAAGAGGTGGCCGAGGTCGGGTCCGACGTGCGGCTCAAGAAGAAGGCGACCGACTACGGACTGGGTCGCGGCGACGACCGCCTGCGCCCCTGGATCGCCCGCATACCGGGGGCCAACCGGTGAGGACGCTGACCTCGCTGCGCCGGCGCAAGATCGTCACCGAAAGCGGGGAGACCCTGGGCCGTTGCCACGATCTGCGCGCAGAGCTCACCGGCTCCAGCCTGCGGATCACCGGGCTCGTGCTCGGCGGCCGGGGTCGCCTTGAGCACTTCGGGATCGGCGCGCAGGCGAGCGCGTCTTCCCTACGCGTACGCGACAGCGACCTGATCCCATGGGAGCAGATCGTCCGCCTCGAAGGGGACCGGATCATCGTCCGCGACCGCACGGAACTCGCCCTCGCAGACTGAGGAGCGCGAACAACGACCTCAAGCGGCGATGTGGTGGCCGACGAATGCCTCCTTGATGCGCCAACCCCTCGCGGTCCCTCGTCTCGTCCCAGCCCGCGGCGTGATCTTCGTGGTCGGTCGCGGCGATCCTAATCGCGGGCATGACCTACGACCACTCATGGCACTGGCGATCGAGGCTCCCAGAGCGTCAGGGCGCGGCGTGCCGCGTTCTCGTGCGGTCTCGCCGCCTCGGCTCGGTCCTCGTCGAGTTCGAGGACGGCTTCCGCGTCGTCACCTCGCGCTACGCGGTGCGGCGTCGGCCTGAGGGCGGCTCAAGCATGGAGAGCGAGGCGTCGATTCCCTTTCCAGGGTCGACTTGACCTTGTATCTCATCTTCGCTATATAGCACTTATGCGATGCACGAGGGCTACATGAAGCACCTCAACGTCGCCCTGGCGATCGGCTTCCACGTGCTCGTGGGGCTCGCATTCCTCCTCGCGTCGCAGTTCGACGAGTTCAGCGGCGGGCGAGCAGCGGTCGCCGCGCTCCTCTGGTTCGGGGGTCTCTTCCTCCAGCTCGACTGGCGCGAGAAATCGCCTGGAGGAATCTGGCTCGTCCCGATCCTGTTCCCGTTCGCCGCCTGGTACACGGAGCTCGGCCTGCTCGCTCTCGTCGGTGGGTTGATCTGGCTGGCGACGCAAAGTCGCGCGCCGACGGCTCCCCCGCCTTCGCCCGTAGCCATCGATCCGAGGGAAGCGAAGCTTCGCGCCGTCGAAGCGACGGTGTTGAGGCTGGAAGCCCAACTGCGGGAGCTCCTCGAGGCCCCGCATCCACTCCCGGCGGCCCCAGCTCTTGCGGCCGCATCCGCGACGCCGGCTCCGCCTCCTCCGCAGCCGGCGCAGCGATCCGCGCTCCGGGCGGCCCTCGACCGCGATGTCGAGTGGGCCGACCTCCTCGGAGCGCGCGCCCTCGCCTGGGCGGGCGGGCTCGTGACCGTGCTCGGCATCGTCTTCTTCTTCGTCCTTGCCGCGAACAGGGGCTGGCTTAGCCCGGAGATCCGCGTGGCGCTCGGCGCGCTGACCTCCGTCACTCTCTTCGCCGCCGGCTTCTGGGTGCGGCGCCGCTTCGGGTCGCTCTACGCAGCAGTCGCAGCTGCCGGCGCGGGGATCGCGGGCGCCTACGCAACCCTCCTGGCCGCGACGGCGCTGTACGACTTCGTTCCCCAGGGATGGGCGCTGGTCGCGGCGGCCGCCATCGCAGCGGCGGGCGCGTCCGCGGCGCTCGCGTGGAGGTCGCAGACGCTGGCCGGGCTCGGCCTGCTCGGAGCGATCCTCGTTCCCGTCATGGTCGTCTTCGAGGACGGAGAGCTCAGCTTCGTCGGCACAGCCTTTGTCGCGCTCATGCTCGCGGCCACGGCAGCCGTCTGCCTGCGCGCGGGCTGGCGCGACCTCTTGCTCCTCGCCGGCGGAGCAAGTCTCGTGCAGATCGCCGTTCTCGCTGCCCAGACCGAGGACACAAAGCGCGTCCTCTGGCTCGGCACCGCTTTCTGGCTCCTCTTCCTCGGGATCGGGCTCGCCTGGCAGCTTCTGCGCGGACGTGAGGCGCTCGAGCCGCTCGCGGGCGTCTTCGTGATCACGGGCGGTGCGCTCGCGAGCTATGCCTGCCTCTTCCTGCTCGACGATCCGGGGCTCGGGCTCCTCGCGGCTGCGGCCGTGTATGCGTTTCTCGCCGTCGGCTTCTACCGCCTCGACGGCTACCGCGACGTCTCGAGCGTCCTCGGTGCAGTCGCCGCGGCCGTCGGGGCCCTGGCAAGCGCCGCGCTCGTGACCGGAATCTCGCTGACGGCGGTCTGGGCCGCTGTCGCGGTTCTCCTCGCGTGGCTCGCGCGGAAGACGGGCGAAGACAGGCTTCTCTTCCCCTCCCTTGCGTACACGCTGCTGGGAGTGGTTAACGCGCTCGTCGATGCGCCGCCTCGCGCGCTCTTCGACGAGACGCCGCATCCAGGCTCGGGGGCTCTCGCGGTCGTCGCCTCGGGCATCGCCCTCGCGCTCTTCCCCTACTTCGCCCGGGGCTTCGCGAGCGCGCGCCGCGCGCAAGGGAAGGTGGGACAGTGGCTCGATGCCGCTGTCGCCGCTCTGCGTCGTGACTTCCGTGTGTATGCCTGGCCCGCCGGCGCGCTCTTCCTCTACGCCGCCTCGCTCGGCGTCCTCGAGCTCTTCGTTCGCGTCGCCGACTTCGACCGCGGTCACGTGGCGCTCGCCGCGCTCTGGGGAAGCGTGGCGCTCGCGCTGATCGTGGCCGGCGTATGGGTCGGGCGCGATCTCGAGATCGCGGGACTCGCCCTGCTGGTGGTCACGGGCTTCGAGGTCGTGGCGTTCGACTCCGCCGAGCTCGGAGAGGGCATCTGGGGAACCTCGTTCCTCGTCGTCGCGGGGTGTGCGGCCCTCGCGGGCTTCGAGTACGGGCGACGCGCCGCCTTCGCCTGGCGGCTGATTCCAGCCGCGGCCTGCGCGCTCGGCGGGGCGTGGCTCGCCGCCGCCGCGATCGACGTTCTCGCCACCGGTGAGTGGCACGGCATCTCCAAGTCCGGCGGCGCATTCGCCCTGGCCGCGCTCGCCTACGGGACCCTCGCCGCCACAGTCTTTCGCTCGCACCGCGACCCACGCCTCTCGACCGTCTACTGGTCGCTCGCACTCGCTCTCGCGACCGTCTCCCTGGCCGAGCTCCTGGCGGACTTCTGGCTCGTGCTCGCTGGAGCCGTGGGTGCCTCGTTGCTCGCTCTCGCGGGCCGATTGCTGCGGGAGAGCAGGCTCGAGCTGGCCGCAGCGGCCGCCTTCACCCTCACGAGCGCCTACGCGCTGGGGACGCAGGCGCCGCCCTCCGATCTCTTCGTCGCAACCGCACACCCCGGCGCCGGGGCCCTGCACGTCCTTCCCATTCTCGGCGCGGCGCTCCTCGGCGTCTTCGTCTGCACACTTCACGAGCTCCGGATCGGCGCGGCCTGGACAGGCGGGATGCTTCTCCTCTACGCAGCATCGCTCGGCGTCCTCGACCTCTTCGTTCGCATCGCCGACTTCGACTGGGGACACGTCGCGCTCACGGGTCTCTGGGCGGCCGCTGCGCTGGCTGTGCTCGAAGTGGGCCTGCGACGTGCCCGCCTCGAGCTCCAGGCGGCGGCGTTCGGGCTCCTCGTCGTCGCGCTGGCCGAGCTGGCGGCGTTCGACTGGGTCGAGCTCCCGTCCGTCCAGGCCGCCGTGGGGTCGCTCGTCCTGGCCGGGGCCTTCGTCGCAGCCGGAATACGGGTCGACCGCCTCTCGGCGCTGGAGCTGAGGCTCCTGCCGGCCGCAGGGTCGGTTCTGGTGGGGGCCGTCCTGACCGCAGTCGGGACCACGTCACTCGCCGATGGCAGCTGGCACGGGATCGATGTCCAGGGTGGCGCGCTCGTGCTCGCCGGACTCGCGTACGGCGCGCTCGCCGCGAAGGTGTTCGACCGGTCCCGCGATCTCGCCACCTGCCTGTGGGCCGTCGGGCTCGCGTTCACCGCCGCGGGCACAGCGACGCTGTTGAGCGGCTTCTGGCTCGTCGTGACCGGCGCACTCGCGGCCGTCGGTCTGCACCTGCTCGCGAAGCTCTTCGCCGAGCGCCGCCTCGCGCTCGCCGGTCTCGCAATCTACGTGGCAGCGCTGCTGTACGCCCTCGCCGTCGAGGCGCCGCCGCGGGAATTCCTCGTCGAGTCGGTGCACCCGGGGTCAGGAGTCCCGGCGCTCCTCGTTCTGGCCGCGGCGGTCGGCGTCGTCGTCTGGAGGCCGGCCTTCCACCGCCACGCGCAGATGGGCGCTCTGGCCGTGGCAGGGGCGATTCTGTTCTATGCCCTCTCGCTCGCCATTCTCGAGATCGCCGAGCTCGCCTCGGACGCCGACGTCGGCACGAAGTTCCAGCGGGGGCATACAGCCGTGAGCGCCTTCTGGGGCCTCGTGAGCCTCGGCTTCCTTTACCTCGGGCTCACGCGCCGTCAACGCGAGCTTCGCATCGCCGGCTTCGGCCTCTTCGGGATCAGCCTCGCCAAGCTCTTCCTCTACGACCTCACGTTCCTGAGCTCCCTCACGAGGGCCTTGTCCTTCATCGCCGTCGGAGCGGTGCTCCTCTTCGCCGGCTTCTTCTACCAACGGCTCAGCGAGCAGCTCGAGAGCCGGGACGGGGCGGGCCGGCCGGCCTGACCAGGCCTGGCACGGGCTCCGCTATCGTCAGTTCGTGGACGACGTACGGGGTTTTCTCGACGCCTGCCAGGCGTTCTTCGACACGATCGCGTCGGTCGCCCTCTGGCCGCTTGTCCTCGCCGTCGGCCTGCACGTCCTGAAGCTCCTCCTGCGAGGCCGAGCGTGGCAGAACATCCTCAAGGCTTCCTACCCCGATTCGCGTGTCCCCTACTGGGGCGTCTTCGGCTCTTACATGGCGGGGGTCGGCGTCAACTCGCTCGCCCCCGCGCGCGGCGGCGACGTGGTGAAGCTCGCCCTGGTCAAGCGCCGGGTTGAGGGCTCCTCCTACCCCACGCTCGCCTCGAGCCTGGTGGTCGAGACGCTCTTCGACTTCGTCGTCGCGTCGGTCCTCTTCCTCTGGGCGATCAAGCTGGGCCTCCTCCCCGGCGTGCCCGACCTGCCCGCGCTGCCCGCCTTCGACTGGTCTTTCGTGATCCGCCACCCGGTCATCGCGGCGTTCATCGGCTGCGTCCTGATCGGGCTTGCGATCATCGGCGCCGCGTGGGCATCGCGCCGCGTGTCCGAGTTCAAGGAGAAGCTCGCGCTGGGCTTCGCCATCCTCCGCAACCGCCGCGCCTTCCTCATCGGTGTGGTCACGTGGCAGGCGGCCAGCTGGCTGGCGCGTGGAGCAGGCGTCTACTTCTTCCTCGAGGCATTCCACATCCCGGCGAGTGTCCAGGCCACGGTGACGGTCCTCGTCGTCCAGGGACTGTCCACGCTCCTCCCCTTCACTCCCGGCGGCGTGGGAACGCAGCAGGCCGTGCTCGTCTTCGCCTTCAGCGGCACGGCCGCCGCGAGCACCGTGCTCGGCTTCAGCGTCGGCATGCAGCTCGTCACGACGGCCGTGAACGTCGTGCTCGGCTTCGGGGCGATCGCGCTCATGCTGCGGACGCTCCGCTGGAAGGAACACCTGGCCGCCGAGGAAGCGCTCGCTGCGGCGGCGACTAGCCCCGCCGAGCCAGCCGCGCCACCGTCTCGCTCAGTTCTTCCAGGTTGAACGGCTTGCCGATCATCTCGACGGCGAGCTCCTTCGCAGACTCGTCGGCGCGGCCCTGAACGCTGCCCGTGAGGAAGGCGATGCCAACCTCCGGGCGGTCGATCCGCAGCGCCTTGGCGATGGCGATCCCATCGTCTTCACCGAGCTGGACGTCCAGGAGGATGACCGCCACGTCCTGGCCGCTGATGGCCTCCGCGAGCTCGGCCGCATTGCCGGCCTCGGCCACCTGGTAGCCGTCGAGCTCGAGGTTGACCCGGCAGAGCATGCGCACCGCGGCGTCGTCGTCCGCAACGACGATCAGGGGTGAATTCACCTCGGCGATATCGGGAAAGGTAACGGCGTATGATGGCGAGGCGCATGGAACCATCCGTTCGGACCGGCGGACGGCAGACGTATTCGGCAGCCGTCACGGATCTCTGGGAGCGCGTCGGGACGGCGTTGACCCGCCTCGAGCGCATTGCGGAGAGCCCTGCCGACGTGCTCGCGGAAGAGCATTCCGACGAGCTTCCCGGGCTGCAGTACTCCCTGCATGCAGGCGCGGAGCTGGCCGTCGGCATCGAGCCCCCTCCGGCCGCGGAGGATCTGCACGAGGAGCTCGTCGCTGCTCTGACCGAGGCTCGCGACGCCACCGCCGAGGTCGCCTACGCCGTGGAGATCGACGATGCAGATGGAGTGGAGCCGCTCCTCCCCGAGTGGCGGGGGTCGCTCTTCCGCGTCCGGCTCGCGCGGCTCCGGGCCCTGGAGCGGACGAACGCGCTCGCCGCCGAGACACCTGCCCCGCCCCCGCGGCGGAGGAAGGCCGACGAGCCCGAGGGAACCTCGGTGACGGCGATCGTGGCCACAGTCCTCATTCTCGGCGGTGCGTTCCTCTTCACCGCGGGCGCCGTGCTCGTGGCGTGGCCGGTCTGGGCCGCGGGGCTCGCTCTCTTCGCCGGCGGCTTCGTCCTGTACAGGCCCTAGCCGGCGGACGCATCGAGACGGGCGAGAGTCTCGTCGCGGCCGAGGAGCTCGATCGACTCGAAGAGCCCCGGAGAGACGTTCGAGCCGGTGACCGCAGCGCGAATGGGCTGGAACGCCTGCCGTGGCTTCAAGCCTTGGCGCTCCGCCAGCTCGCGGAGCGCCGCCTCGATTTGCTCCGAGTCGAAGGGCTCGACCTCGGCAAGAGTGGCGCGGGCCTGGGCGAGCAACGGCCCCGACCCGTCCAGTAGAGACCGGTCCGGCGCGACCCGGTTGAAGAAGAAGCCCGCGAAAGTCGGAAACTCGCCGAAGGTCGAGATCTTCTCCTGCACGAGCGGAGCCGCGGCCCGAACGACCTCCTCCTCCCAGTCGAAGCCCTGCTCACGGAGCCAGCCGAGCAGCGCGTCCGCGTACCCCTCGGGGCCGAGCGCCCGGAGGTAAAGGCCGTTCAGGTGCTTCAGCTTGTCGTAGTCGAAGACCGCAGGGCTCGCTCCCACACGCTCGAGCGTGAAGAGGCGGACGAGGTCCTCGCGGCTGAAGATCTCCGTGCGGTCGTCGTAGCTCCAGCCGAGCAGCGCCAGGTAGTTGAGCAGCGCTGGCGCGTAGTAACCGTCCCGCCGGAACTCCTCGACCGAGACGGCACCATGACGCTTCGACAGCTTCTTGCCGTCCGGGCCGTAGATGTTGCCCAGGTGCGCGTAGGCGGGGATCGGCGCGCCGAGCGCCTCGAGCACGCGGATCTGCTTAGGCGTGTTCGAGATGTGATCCTCGCCGCGGATGACGTGCGTGATCCCGTCGAGCCAGTCCTCGACCGGCGAGGCGAAGTTGTAGGTCGGCCGACCGTCGGCGCGTACGGCGACGAGGTCCTCGAGCTTTTCGTTCGGGACCTCGATGCTGCCGCGGACGAGGTCGTCCCACGAGGTCGAGCCCGCGTCCGGCATGCGGATCCGGACGGCACCGTCGTCCTCATAGGCCTTTTCCTCGCCGACGAGTCGCTGGGCCTCGTCGCGGCAGCGCTCCATGCGGTCGAGCTGATACGTGACCTCGCCGTCCCAGTCGAGCCCGAGCCAACGCAGCGACTCCATGATCTGCTCGGAGGCCTCGGCGACCTCGCGGCTCGTGTCAGTGTTCTCGATTCGGAGGCGGAACTCGCCGGCCTCGTGGCGTGCATAGAGCCAGTTGAAGAGCGCGGTGTGGACGCCGCCGATGTGGAGAAAGCCGGTCGGGCTGGGCGCGAAGCGGACGACAGGTGGCACCCGGCTATCGTAGTCCGGTGCTCGCGGGAGCCCACGTCTCGACCACTGGCGGCATCCACACGGCGATCGACCGGGCGGAGGCGATCGGCGCCGACGCGGTGCAGATCTTCACGCAGAGCCCGCGCACCTGGCGGCCGACCAACCACGACCCGGCCAACTTCGAGCGCTTCAAGGATCGCCGAGCCGAAGTCGGAATCGGCGGCGTCGTCTGCCACGCGCTCTACCTCGTCAACCTCGCCACCCCGGACGAGGAGATCTACGAGAAATCGGTCACGACGCTGATGAACACGGTCGACGTTGCGTGCGCCATCGAGGCCGATGGCGTGGTCTTCCACGTCGGCTCCCACCTCGGCGCGGGCTTCGAGGCCGGCCTCGAGCATGTCGCCCCCGCGCTCGAGCGCGCCCTCGAACGGTGCTCCGACACCACCTGGCTTCTGATCGAGAACTCGGCCGGGGCGGGCGGGACGATCGGCCGCTCCGTGGACGAGCTCGCAGTCCTCGTCGACCGGCTCGGCCGGCATCCGAGGCTCGGTATCTGCCTCGACTCCTGCCACCTGTGGGTGTCGGGCGTCGAC
>DATAOL010000295.1:0-3623 GCA_036265755.1 Gaiellaceae bacterium
TCCTGCACGCGGTTTCAATTCGCTGGCGGAGCGCGGAAGCGATCAAAATCCGATCGAGGGTGCGCGGGCCATTGCGCGGCGCGCTCGCTGCCGCAGCGCCGCCAGCCTCGGATCCTACACTGAGGACATGGAGAGCCCCGCCGCATAGCGCGACGCAAGCTCAGCCGAGCAAAGCCGAAACGCCGCAAGCGGCACCGGGTCGGAAAATCGCCTGACTGAAGCTGCGCCTGCTTGCGGTATTTGCCGATTACGGGAGACTGGAATGCCCAATGTGCTGTCGGATGCCGAGCGGTCGCTGATCGACGCGTACTGGCGCGCCGCGAATTATCTGTCGGTCGGCCAGATCTATCTTTACGACAACCCGCTGCTGAAGGAGCCGCTCTCCGAGGACCACATCAAGCCGCGCCTGCTCGGTCATTGGGGCACGACGCCGGGACTCAACTTCATCTATGTGCACCTGAACCGGCTGATCAAGAAATACGATCTCGACATGATCTACATCACCGGCCCCGGGCACGGCGGGCCGGCGCTGGTGGCGAACGCCTCTCTCGAGGGCACCTACAGCGAGGTTTACCCCAACATCCCGCAAGACGAGGCCGGGATGAAGCGGCTGTTCACGCAATTCTCGTTCCCCGGCGGCATCCCGAGCCACGTCGCGCCGGAGACACCGGGCTCGATTCACGAGGGCGGCGAGCTTGGCTACGCGGTGTCGCACGCCTACGGCGCGGCGTTCGACAACCCCGATCTGATCGTCGCCTGCGTCGTCGGCGACGGCGAGGCGGAAACGGGACCGCTGGCGACGAGCTGGCACTCGAACAAGTTCCTGAACCCGGTCACCGACGGTGCCGTTCTTCCGATCCTGCACCTGAACGGCTACAAGATCGCCAACCCAACGGTGCTCGCACGAATCCCGGAGGACGAGCTCGTCTCGCTCTTTCGCGGCTACGGCTGGGAGCCGACGGTCGTCGCCGGCGACGACCCGGAGCAGGTGCACCGCGATCTCGCCGCCGCACTTGCAGCGTCCGTCGACGAGATCGACCGGATCCAGGCGCGTGCCCGCGAGCAGGACGATACTCGCCGCCCGGCCTGGCCGATGCTCGTCCTCCGCACGCCGAAGGGATGGACGGGACCCCATGAAGTCGACGGGGTGCAGGTGGAGGACACCTGGCGCTCACACCAGGTGCCGCTGACCGAGGCGCGCGAGAACCCGGATCACCTTCGCCTCCTCGAAAAGTGGATGCAGAGCTACTGGCCCGAGGAGCTCTTCGACGAGGACGGCGCTCTGCGGGCTGAGCTCGGTGCGCTCGCGCCCGAGGGCGAGCTGCGCATGGGGGCGAACCCGCACGCGAACGGCGGCCTCCTCCTTCGCGATCTTCGTCTGCCCGGCTTCAGGGATTACGCGGTCGAGGTGAAGCAACCCGGCACGTCCTTCAGCGAGGCGACCAGGGTGCTCGGGAGTTTTCTTCGTGACGTGATCGCGGCGAACCCGGACAACTTCCGGCTCTTCGGTCCGGACGAGACCGCCTCCAACCGCCTCGGTGCGGTGCTCGAGACGACGTCGAAGGCGTGGGACGCCGAGCTGTTGCCGGTCGACGAATCCCTGAGTCCCGATGGACGCGTCATGGAAGTGCTCTCCGAGCACCAATGCGAGGGCTGGCTCGAGGGCTACCTCCTGACCGGCAGGCACGGGCTCTTCAACTGCTACGAGGCGTTCATCCACATCGTCGACTCGATGTTCAACCAGCACGCGAAGTGGCTGAAAGTCTCCCGTGGGATCCCGTGGCGACGGCCCGTTGCCTCGCTCAACTACCTGCTCAGCTCGCACGTCTGGAGGCAGGATCACAACGGCTTTTCGCACCAGGACCCGGGTTTCATCGACCACGTCGTGAACAAGAAGGCCGAGATCATCCGGGTGTACCTGCCGCCCGATACGAACACGCTTCTATCCGTCGCCGACCACTGTCTGCGCAGCCGCGACTACGTCAACGTCATCGTCGCCGGCAAGCAGCCTGCCCTGAATTACCTCCCGATGGAGGAGGCGATCGTTCACTGCACACGGGGCATCGGGATCTGGGACTGGGCCTCGAACGACGAGGACGGCGAGCCCGACGTCGTCATGGCCTGCTGCGGCGACATTCCCACTCTCGAGACGCTCGCCGCTGTGGCGATCCTCCGCGAGCACCTACCCGACCTGAAGGTGCGCGTCGTGAACGTCGTCGACCTGATGCGGCTCCAGCCGGAGACCGAGCACCCCCACGGGCTCTCCGACGCGGAGTTCGACGCTCTCTTCACCAGCGACCGCCCCGTTGTCTTCGCCTATCACGGTTATCCGTGGCTCATCCACCGGCTCACCTACCGGCGGACGAACCACGTCAACCTGCACGTTCGCGGCTACAAGGAAGAGGGCACGACGACGACGCCGTTCGACATGGTCATGCTGAACGACCTCGACCGCTTCCACCTCGTCGTCGACGTCATCGATCGCGTGTCGCATCTCGCGGACGAGGCCGCGCACCTCCGGCAGCACATGCTGGACGAGCGCCTCCGGTGCCGCGCCTGGACGCGCGAGCACGGCGAGGATCACCCCGACGTGAGCGGCTGGGCCTGGCCCTTCTGAGCGCTGCGGGCTCCATCCTCTTCGTCAACGCGGGCTCGACGAGCTTCAAGCTCGACGTCGTCGCGCCGGACGAGACGTCGGTCCGCGTCGGATCGTTGGATGCGGTGGAGGGCTCGTCCCTCGTGGCCGTGGCGCACCGGGTCGTCCACGGCGGCCCCCGTTTCGTCGAGCCCGTCCTGATCGATGAGTCGGTCGTGGACGAGATCCGTGCTCTCGAGACGCTCGCTCCACTCCACAATGCGCCCGCGCTCGCGGGTATCGAGGGGGCGCGGGCGGCCTTTCCCGACCTCCCACACGTGGCCGTGTTCGACACCGCGTTCCATGCCTCAATGCCTGTGGAGGCGGTCACTTACGCAGTGCCGAAACAGTGGCGCGAGGGGTGGGGAGTGCGGCGCTTCGGGTTCCATGGAATCTCGGTCGAGTGGAGCGTTGAACGAACGGGCCACTTGGTCGGGCGGCCGCCCGGAGATCTTCGCATCGTTGTCTGCCACCTGGGTGGCGGCTCCTCCGTCACCGCTGTGCGGCATGGACGATCGGTCGACACGACGATGGGGTTCTCGCCGCTCGAGGGGATTCCGATGAACACGCGCTCCGGTTCGGTCGATCCCGGTGTCCTCGTCTACGTCCTTCGCGAGCACGGCCTGACGCCGGATGAACTGGACAGCGTCCTCAACCACGAGTCGGGAGTCGTGGCGCTCGCCGGGGGCGGGGCAGGACTACGTGAGATCGAGGCCACGGCGGCTGGTGGGGACGCAGATGCGCGCCTCGCCGTCGACGTCTACGTCCACCGACTCGTCGGAGCCATTGCAGCGATGGCTGCCGCGGCCGGCGGGCTCGATGCTCTCGTGTTCACGGCGGGCATCGGCGAGAAGTCGGCGCCCATTCGGGGCATGACCTGCGAACGGCTTCGCCTTCTCGGAATCGAAATCGATCCCGAGGCCAATACAGGCGCAGCGCCCGACTGCGAGCTCACGGCCGAGGGATCGAAGATTCGGGTACTCGTCGT
>DATAOL010000296.1:0-4005 GCA_036265755.1 Gaiellaceae bacterium
GACAACGTCGAGGACGAGATCTTCCGCGACCCCAAGGACGAGCACCTGCAGGAGAACGTGCGCATGAAGCGGCAGTTGAACCGCCTGCGCCGCGTCGTCGGCCCACAGCGGGACCTGGCCAACCAGCTCTACGGCGGCATCCCCACCCTGCCCGGAAGCGACCCCGAGGCGGAGCGCTACTTCCGGGACATCTTCGACCACCTGATCCGCGTCGCCGACCTGATCGACAGCTACAAGGATCTCCTCACCGGCGCGATGGACGTCTACCTCTCGACGGTCTCGAACCGCCTCAACCTCGTGGTCGAGCGGCTCACCGTGCTCTCCACGATCCTGCTTCCGCTCATCGTCCTCACGGGGTTTTTCGGGCAGAACTTCGGGTGGCTCGTCCGCCACGTGGGGAGCCTGGGCGCGTTTCTCCTGCTCGGGCTGGCGCTTCCCCTGGTCTGCGCCGCTTCGCTCGTCTACTACCTGCGCCGGCAGCGGCTCCTCTGATGGTCAGCATCATTCCGCTCGCCGGGCTCCCGGACGTGCAGCCCGGGGACGACCTCGCTGCGCTCCTCGGCGATGCGGTCGAGCGGGCCGGCGGGCTCGAGGAGGGTGACGTGCTCGTGGTGGCGCAGAAGGCGGTGTCGAAGGCGGAAGGGCGCGTCGAGCAGACCGACGACGTGGTCGCGACGATCCTCCGCGAGGCGCGCGCCGTGCGTCGGCGGCGAGGGGACCTCGTCATCGCCGAGACGAAGCACGGGTTCGTCTGCGCCAGTGCGGGCGTGGACAAGTCGAACGCCCCGGGCGAAGGTTGGATCGTGCTCCTTCCCGAGGATCCCGACGCCTCGGCGTCCCGGATTCGTTCGGCGCTGGGCGAGCGCTTCGGGTACGAGCCAGCGGTCATCGTCAGCGACTCCTTCGGGCGTGCGTGGCGGCAGGGGACGACGGACGTCGCGATCGGTGTCGCCGGAATGCGGCCGCTCCTCGACCTGCGCGGGAAGCCCGACGCCCGCGGCTACGAGCTCTCGTCGACGGTGATCGCGGTCGCGGACGAGCTTGCCGGTGCTGCCGAGCTCGTCATGGGAAAGGCGAACGGCGTTCCTGCGGTGATCGTGCGCGGCTACTCCGTGCCGCCGGGCGACGGCTCCGCCGGAGAGCTCGTCATGCCGTCGGAGCGGGACCTGTTTCCGTAGCGGGCACGACCCAGGTCGAGCGGGCGTGGGCGACGAGCTCGCCGTCAGCGGTGTAGAGGGCGGAGCCTGCGAAGCGCTTGCGGCCTTCCTCGCCGACGCGCCAGCCGATGACGACGTGGGCGTCGCCCGGTTCCGGACGTCCGTGGATCGAGGCCGCCATGCGGCCGAGAAGAACGCCCTCGCGCTGGAAGTCGTCCACCGCCCAGCCGGCCGGGCAGTCGAGCGCCGCCCAGACGATCTCCGGGCGCAGATCCTCCTCGGGAGACCACGGAGCGGCCACGACCCCGTCTCGGCCGGCGACTGCGCCGGCATAGATCCCGAGGCCGTCGTCCCGTGCCGGCCCGCAGGTGAAGCACGTGGGGTATGCGTGGTGCTCGAAACCCGCGTAGCGCGTCGAGGCTGTCTCGGCGTCCACCAGGGACACCGGCTCGGGAGTGTCCTCCGGAACGGTCCCACGCCGCGCCTTCGCGACCACGTTGTCGCCGTCGCGAAGCTCGTCGCCGACGATCTCCAGCTGGGTGTCGAGCGGCGGCGGGCGCAGGAGCGTGACCTCGAATCCGCCGCCGAGCGCTTCGGAGAAGAGACCCGCCGCGTAGCCGCCGTTCGCAGACCCGGGCGGGCCGTTGAAGCGGGCCGGGATGATCACCGTTCGAGCGTCAGTGTGATGACGCCGAACGGCGGCCGCGCGTCCGTGTAGACCGTGGCCCCATCGCCGGGCGCGGCGGAGTCCCAGAGGCGGTTCTCGGCGTAGAAGTCGACCGTTGCGATCTCGGAGAACCGCTCCAGGACCTCGACGCCGATCTGGTACACGAGCTCCTGGATCGAGGCCGAGCGGATGTCGCAGAAGGTGGAGACGGCGACGTCGCGCACGTCCTCGGAGGGCGCGCACCGGCTGAGGTCGGTATTCGTCCAGCCGACGTTCATGTGCACGAAGAGCGGGCGGTCCTCCGCCTCCGGGAGCGTCGTGTACTCGTCGCGGACGAAGCCCGCGAAGGAGCTTCCGGCGAGCTTGATCAGGTGCAGGCCGTTCCACCCGGACCGGGCGGAGACGACGCCGTTCCGGTCGAGGTCGAGCTCTGCGACCGCGTAGTCGTCGTAGCGTCTCCGCATCACGTTGCCGCGGACTCGCTCGAACGGCACCTGCTGCACCGACACGTGGACGCCTTCCATGTGGTCGTAGCGCTCGAGCAGGCGGTTTCCAACAAGCGCGGCGAAGTCCTCCAGCGTGTCGCTCTCGTACTCGAGACCCATGCGGTGGACGAAGTTCTTCATCGAGTCGGTGGCGACGATCATCGAGTTGTCGCCCTCCGTGTAGGAGGTCTCGAAGGCCTCGCCGCGCACGATCACGCGCACCTCGCAGGCGAACAGGCTGTCGCCAGCGATCCGATAGACGGAGACCGCGTCCTTCCCGTAGGTGTGGGCTACCGGCCTCGCCACCGGTCGAGGGCGATCGCCACGAGGTCGTCGAGCGCGGCCGGGAGCTCCTCTTCGCGCGAGCGCTGCAGCCGCTGTCTCATGACCGACAGTATCTCCGCCCGGGGCCGCCCGTCCACGAAGACGACGAAGCGAAAGCCGAACTTCTTCTCGTAGGCCTTGTTCAGGCGGGCGAGCGCGGCGAGGAGGGCCGGGTCCTCGTCCGACCCCTGCTCTCTGGCCGACTGCTCGGACATGTTGACCCGCTGGCCGATGCGCGGGTGCGCCGCGAGCGCCTCGATCTGCTCGTCCTCCGGCGCGTCGGCGAGGACCTTGCGCGCCTGGCCGAGTGGATCCTCGAGCGTCGCCAGCTCCGCGACGAGCCGCGTGCGGCCCTCGAAGAGCTCGGCGAGCTCGTCCTCGCTCAGCTGCCGCGGTAGCTCGTGCACGAGAAGGGGGAGACGAGGAGGGGAACGTGGAAGTTCTTTCCAGCCTCGTCCAGCGAGATTTCGAGCTCGACCCGGCTGAAGAAGGCCGGCGAGGCGGGGTGGAAGACCAGGCGGTACGTCGCCGGCTCGAGGTCCTCGGCAAGGCGGAGCCGTCCGTCCGCGTCGGTCACGCCCGTGGCGACGAGCTCGTCGCCCTGGAAGAGCTCGACGAGCACCCCGCGGGCCGGTTCGCCGCGGCCGGTGTCGAGCACGTGGGTCGAGACGGAGGTGCTCACGCGAGGAATCTTTGCGCCTGCAGCCGGTGTTCGGCGGCGATCTCGTGCTCCTCGGCGTGCGTGAGGTGGCCGTCGCGAACCGCGGCCTGGCCGCCGACGTAGAGGCGGTCGACGCGGTGAGGAGCCGAGAAGACCAGGGCGGCGACCGGATCGTCGGCGCCTGCGAACTCGAGGCCGTCGGTGCGCCACACCGCGAAGTCGGCGCACTTCCCCGACTCGAGCGAGCCGATGTCGTCCCGGCCGAGCACCTGGGCGCCTCCGCGCGTGCCGATCCACAGCGCATCTCTCGCCGTCATCGCCCCCGGGCCGCCGCGGGCCCGGGCGGCGAGGAGCGCCTGCTTGACCTCGGAGAGGAGGTCGCCGCGCTCGTTCGAAGCCGACCCGTCGACACCGAGCCCGAGCGGGACCGACTCGGCGCGCATCTCGGCGACCGGCGCGATTCCGGCGCCGAGGCGCATGTTGGACGTCGGGCAGTGCGCGACCCCCGTGCCGGCCGAGCCGAAGCGACCGACGTCCTCCGCCGAGAGATGCACGCAGTGCGCGCACCACACGTCGGCGTCGAGCCAGCCGACCTGCTCGAGGTACTCGACCGGCCGGCACCCGAAGAGTCCTTGGCAGTACGCCTCCTCCTCGACGGTCTCGGCGAGATGGGTGTGCAGGCGCAGACCGAGCCGGCGGGCGAGCTCCGCG
>DATAOL010000297.1:0-1660 GCA_036265755.1 Gaiellaceae bacterium
GTCGCCGAGGATGTTCTTGAAACCCTGCCGGAGCGCCGGCAGCACGCCCCAGAGCTCCGTCGTGTCGATGACGATCTCGTAGGAGGGCATCGTCAGAACGCCCTCGATCCAGGCGCAGTAGAGCGTCGCGAACTGCACGAAAGCACCCTCGATCGCACTCTCGACACCCGACTCGACCGCAGCGGAGAGCTTGCGTCCGTATTTCGGCAGCCCTTCGTACACGGGCTCGCCGACGGTGAAGCGGCCGGTCGGGTCGACCGTGTGATCACGCGGTGGCCAGAAGCTCGCCTTCTCGGCCGGCGTCCAGAGCCCGGGGACCTGCGCATGCCAGACCGCGAAGAACTCGGAGTGGCGAGCCTCCTCGAGCATGAAGGTCGAGAGGTACATCACCCAGTCGAAACGCCCGAGGGCGTGAGCCGCGGCGAGCATGGGCAGGAGCTCGTCGGTGACCTCCTGCTCGCCAGCTTCGAAGCGGACCGTGATCGTGGCGATCCCGGCGCGCTGCTCCCCCGTCATCCGCGCCCAATCCGCCTGATCGGTCGCGTAGTCGAGCTGCTTCCCGTCCCAGACTTTCCTGGTCGCCTTCTCGTACTTCCGGTAGATCGGGCCCGCCATGATCTCGGGGTCGAGCCGGAAGCGAGTCTCTACAGGCCTCAGCTCGGCAAACGTCGTCAAGCCGCCTCCTTCGTCACCGGGAGGGCGATAATAACTGAAACCGTAGGTTTTCCCTAGGGAACGAGAACGATCCGGCCGCGGGCCTGCCCGCTGCGCACGAGATCGTGGGCTTCCTGGGCGGACTCGAGCGGCATCGGGTCGATGGTGTACTCGAGCCGCTCGCGCTGAGCGAGCTCGATCAGCTCCGCCAGCTCGTCTCGCGACCCCCAGATGCTGGACATGAAATGCGCCTCGTGGGGCACGGCGCCGAGCCCGAAGGGAATGCGCCCCCCGAAGAGACCGATCACGATCGCGATTCCCTGCCGGTCGACGAGCCGGGCCGCCTGCGCGAGAGAGTCGTTCGAACCGACGAAGTCGAGCACGGCGGTGTAGGGGCCCTCGAGATCCTCTGGCGCAGCGGCCTCCTCGGCTCCGAGCTCGAGCGCGCGCTCCCGTTTCTGCGCGGACGGGTCGCCGACGTCGACGGCGGCGTCAGTGAGCAGGCGGAGGTACTGGATTCCGAATTGCCCGAGACCGCCCGCGCCGAGGACGAGCGCCCTCGAGCCCTCGCCGAGCCACGGCCGGGCGTGTTTGACCGCTCGGTACGGCGTCAGGCCGCCACACCCGAGCGGCGCCGCCTCGACGGGGTCGAGGTCTCCGATCGGATAGAGGTAGCGGCGCGAGGGCACGAGTACGTACTCCGAATAGCCGCCGTCCTGAAAGAGCCCGGCCTCGCGGGCGTCGGGGCAGATCATCTCCTCGCTGCGTCGACAGAACCGACACTCGCCGCATCCCCACGGGGTGTAGACGAGGACGTTGCCGAGCTCCTCGTCCGTGGCGGTGATCTCGTGCCCGAGGACGAGCGGAAGCTCGGAGCCGAAGAAGTTCTCGGCGACGTGGAGGTCGGAGTGGCAGACGCCGCAGGCGAGTACCCGGACCACGGCCTGATCGTCGGAGCTCGCAGCCGGTACCGCGCGTTCTTCCACCTCGAGTGATGCGTTGAAGG
>DATAOL010000298.1:0-3608 GCA_036265755.1 Gaiellaceae bacterium
CGAAGCCGAGCAGCTTGCCGACGCCGTGGTCCACGTGGACGACGTAGTCGCCGGTGCGCAGGTCGGCGAAGCTCTGCAGCGCGCGGCCGATCCGCGCGTCCGCGCGCGGCGGGCGCTTGCGGAAGATCTGGGTGTCGGGCAGAAGAACGAGCCCGAGGTCGCGGAGGACGAAGCCTCTCCTCGCCGGCGCGATGGCGAAGAAGAGCCCTTCGCCGGCCGGGAGCTCGTCGCCCGGCTCGAGCACCACTGGCTCGATCCTTCGCAAGAGACCCTTGGTGCGAAGCGCCTCTCCACGGTGCGCGAACGTGACGACGACGCGGTTCCCGCCTCGCACGAAGGCGGTCAGATCGCGCTCGGCCTCCGCGAGGCCGCGGGCTGCAACCGCCGGCCGCTGCGCCTCGAAGGCGTACGTCTGGCCGGCAGGAAGCTGCCCGAGCTCAACCGCCCCGCCGAGCCCGAGGTCGGCGCCGAGCTCTTCCTCCACCGCCTTGCGCGCATCGTCCGCCTGCCAGACGAGGTCGGGCGCCCGCAGCGGCGCGACAAGGTCGCCGGGCGGAGGCTGCGGCTCGTCCTCGACCCATGGCTCTACGAGGTCGGAGCGGCGCTCGACCGCGGGATAGATGACTCCCTCTTCAAGCGGGTGCAGTGTCCGCTGCGTGAAGGCGGAATAGGCCCGCAGCGACTCGATCTCGTCGCCGAAGAGCTCGAAGCGGACCGGCTCGCGCCCGGTGGATGGATAGACGTCGACGATGCCGCCACGGACCGCGAACTGCCCACGCTCCTGCGCCTGCTCGACGCGCTCGTAGCCCGCGAGCACGAGCCGCTCGACCAGCTCTTCGCTCCCGGGTGTATCGCCCTGGCGCAGGCGGATCGTCCCGGGGCGCGTGTCCCTCGGCGGGATTCCTTCCGCGGCCCCGATCGCCGAGGCGCAGACGAGCCCTCCCGCTTCGAGGATCTCGAGCGCGCGAGCGCGCTCGCCGACGAGGTGCGGCGGCGGCTCCAGACCGCTTCCCCAGCGGACTCCACGCGAGGCGAAGAGGCCGACGTTCGCCTCGCCCAGAAACCAGCCGGCGGCTTCGGCCGCGTCGCGGGCGTCAGCATCGTCCGGGAAAACGCACACGAGCGGCCCGCCACGCTCGAGGAAGACCGCGGCCAGGAAGAGCGGGACCAGGGGCTCGGAGACGCGGGCAGCGGCGGGCGTCGCAACGAACGCGCGCAGGCGCTCGCTCTCGGCGAGCTCGCGGGCAAGGGTGCTGAGAGTCGGCTGGTCCATGACGAGCGACGGAACAGCTGGTTCCGCGGGGTCATCGTAGCCGCCCGCGTTAGGGTCTAACCGTGGCCGGAGAGCTGCTTCCGATCGGCACGCGCCCGACGCTCGTGGCGTCGTTCGACCCGCCCCATGCCGAGGCGAGATTCAGGGAGTGGCAAGCCGCGCACGGTCAGGCGCTGGCCGAGGTCCCGCCGGAGGCCTGGCGAGTCGAGTACGGGCGGACAGGCGTCGGGCCGTACGTGCGAGTGCGGATCGATGAACGGCACCTACCGCCCGGTTTGAGCGGCTGATCTCTGGGGCCACCCCGCGCCTCCACCCGCTTTCGAGCATAGCTCCGAGGTTTGCACCGATGGCGCGCGGTTCGTCAAGAGACAGCTAGCGCTCGTTGAAGCGCTGCTGCGCTTCTTCCAGCCCTTCCGCGACCAGCGCCTCCACTGCGTCGGCCGCCCGAGAGACCAGCCCGCCCACGTCGACTTCGGGCGCGAACGGCGAAAGCACCCAATCGGCCACGGGACGCGGGTCGCCACGCTCCGGCCGCCCCACGCCCACCCGAAGGCGAATGAACTCCGGCGTCCCGAGTGCCGCGGCGAGCGAACGCAGCCCGTTGTGCCCGGCGAGCCCGCCGCCGACCCGGGCCTGCAGCCGGCCGAGCTCTAGGTCGACTTCGTCGTGCACCGCCAGGAGATCCTCCGGCGCGACCTTGTAGAACTTCGCCGCGGCAGCCACGGACCGCCCCGACTCGTTCATGTACGTCTGCGGCTTCAGCAGCGCGAGGCGCGCGCTGTCGAGCCGAATGTCCGCAACCTCGCCGGAGAACTTCGAGCGCCACGAGCCGCCATGCCGACTCGCGATCTCGTCCGCGACCATGAAGCCCACGTTATGGCGGGTCGACGCGTATTCGCTCCCCGGGTTGCCGAGCCCGACCACCAGCAGGTCGAGCGTCGAGGCCTGCTCGCCCCGACGGAACAAACGCATGGACTAGCCCTCGGCGTTCTGCTCTTCGCCGGCGGCGTCGCCCTCGGCTTCGGCGCCTTCGGCAGCCGCCTCGCCCTCGCCCTCGGCTTCGGCGCCCTCGGCAGCCTCGCCCTCGACACCCTCCTCGCCTTCCTCGAGCTCGACTTCCTCGGGCTCAGGCTCCTTGGTCGGCGGGCTGACCGTGGCGAGCACGGTCTCGGAATCGTCGAGGAGCTTGACGCCTTCCGCCACGCGCAGGTCGGTGATGCGGAGGCTGTCCCCGATGATCATCGCCGACACGTCGAGCTCGAGGTGATCCGGCACCTCCATCGGGAGCGCCTCGACACGAACCTCGCGGTTGATCTGGCTGAGCACGCCGCCCTCCTTCTGGCCGGCGGCCTCTCCGATGAGCTCGACGACGACATTCGTCTGGATCGCCTGATCGAGCCGCACCTCGTGCAGGTCGATGTGCAGGAGCCGGGCGCGCGTAGGATCGAGCTGATAGTCCTTGACGACCGCGTGATGGGCTTTCTGTTGCCCCTCGAGAACCACGTCCAGGATGGCGTGCAGACCGTGGTCGCCGGTGAGCGCCTTGCGCAGCTCCCGCTCCTCGATGCAGAAGGGCTGTGCCTTGTCGCCGTTTCCGTAGAGAACGCCCGGAACCAGGCCCTCCTCACGCAGGCGCCGAGAAGCCGCGCTCCCGCGCGACTCCCTCGCCTGCACCTGCAGCTTGACTCGCTCTCCTGCCATTTCCCGGCGGAGAAGTCTAGCGAAGGCCGACTTGACTTCCGCGGGGGAGTACAGCGCGACGCGGCCTGAGGCGCCGCTAGAAGAGCTGGTTCTCGCCCGCGAAGATCGCCGACACGGAGTCGTCGGCGAACACGTTCCTGATCGTGTCCGCGAGGATGCCGGCAACGGTGAGCACCTCGACGTTGGCCGGCTTCGTCAGCGGATCGACCGCGACGGTGTCGGTGACGATGAGGCGATCGATCTCGCTTTCGGCGATGCGCTCGAGCGCCGGCCCGTTGAACAGGCCGTGGGTTGCGCAGGCATAGACCTTCACCGCACCGGCCTCGCGAAGCGCTGTAGCTCCGGCGACGAGCGTCCCGGCCGTGTCGATGATGTCGTCGGTCATCACGACGGCCTTCCCTTCGACCTCGCCGATGACGGTGGTCACGCGCGCGACCTGCTGCTCGGGCCGCTCCTTGTTGAGCACCACCAGGTCGCCGCCAATCATCTCGGCGAACTTGCCGGCGAGCTTGGTTCGACCCGTGTCCGGCGAGACCGCCGCGATCGGAGCGTCGAGGTTGAGGTCACGGAAGTACTGGGCAAACAGCGGGATCGCGGTCATGTGGTCGACCGGGATGTGGAAGAAGCCCTGCAC
>DATAOL010000299.1:0-5078 GCA_036265755.1 Gaiellaceae bacterium
GCCGGCGACGATGGAGAGCGCGGTGCGAAGCGGGCGGGAAGCCGCCCGCGTGCTCGGCGCCTCCGTCCGTGAGAAAGTGGTGGCATGAGCACGGCGGTCGGGACCGACTTCGAGCGTGCCCTCGACGCCGGGGTCGCACGCCTTCTGTCGTTGCAGAAGAACGGCGGTTGGTGGGTCGCTGAGCTCGAGTCCAATGCGACGATGACGGCCCAGCACATCTTCTGGCACGAGTTCCTGCGGATCGCCGACGACGACATGGTGCAGCGCTGCGCGAACGAGCTCCTCGCGCGCCGGCGCGACGACGGCACCTGGGCGATCTACTGGGGCGGGGAGCCCGACCTCGCTGCGACCGTCGAGTCGTACGCCGCTCTCCGCATGGCCGGTCTCGCCGCCGGCGACGCGCGGCTCGCCGGCGCCCGCAGCTTCATCGAGCAGGAGGGGGGCATCGGCGCCTCCCGAGTCTTCACGCGCCTCTGGCTCGCGCTCTTCGGCCTCTGGCCGTGGGAGGAGATCCAGGCGATCCCGCCGGAGCTCTTGCTCCTCCCTCCCGAGTCGCCGCTCTCCGTCTACGACTTCGGCTGCTGGGCGCGGCAGACGATCGTCGCGCTCTCGATCGTCATGCACTACCGGCCGGTCCGCCACCTCCCGGAGGACAGGCTCTGCCGCGAGATCGACCTCGGCCCGGCGCCCCGGCCGCAGACCGTCTGGAACTTCGCCGATTCGTTCCTGCGCTGGTACAACGGCCGTTCGATCCAGCCCGGCCGCGAGCAGGCGCTCGCCTATGCGGAACGCTGGCTCATCGACCGGCAGGAGCTCGACGGCTCCTGGGGCGGGATCCAGCCGCCCTGGGTCTGGGCGCTCATCGCGTTTGCCTGTCGGGGGCACGGGCCCGAGTCCCCTTATCTCCGGCGCGGGGTCGAGGGGTGGAAGCGCTTCATGGTCGAGGACGGAGTCCGCCTGCGCCCCGAGGCCTGCCAGTCCCCGGTGTGGGACACCTGCCTGGCGCTCGTCGCCCTTCGTGCCGCCGGTGTCCCGCCCGACGATCCTGCACTGCAACGCGGGGGCCAGTGGCTCGTGCAGGAAGAAGTTCGCGCCAGAGGCGACTGGGCCGTGCGGCTTCCGAACGCGGAGCCGGGAGGATGGGCGTTCGAGTACGACAACGATCTCTATCCGGACATCGACGACGCGGCGGTCGTCGCCATCGCCCTGAACGAGCTCGGGCTCGGCCGCGCGGCCGTGACGCGTGCCTGCTCCTGGATCGAGGCGATGCAGTCGCGAACCGGCGGGTGGGGGGCCTTCGACAAGGACAACGACGCTTACTGGCTCTACGACATTCCCTTCTTCGACTTCGGCGCGGTGATCGACCCGCCGAGCGTCGACGTGACCGGCCACGCCGTCGAGCTGCTCGCCCACGAGCCCGGCTACGAGGAATCCGTGCGCCGCGGTGTCGACTACCTTCTCGCCAAGCAGGAGGGCGATGGATCCTGGTTCGGCCGCTGGGGCGTGAACCACGTCTACGGGACGGGCGCTGCGCTCCCGGCTCTCGCCGCTGCCGGAATCAAGCCGGAACACCCCGCGATGCGCCGTGCGGTGAGGTGGCTCGAGTCGGTCCAGCAAGAGGACGGCGGCTTCGGGGAGGACTGCCGCTCCTACGACGTGGACGACGAGGGCCGCGCCTGGCGCGGCCGGGGTGAGCCGACGGCCTCGCAGACGTCGTGGGCGCTCCTCGGGCTCATCGCCGCTGGGGAGGCCCATTCGGACACCGCGACTCGCGCGGCGGCCTGGCTCAGCGAGCACCAGCGTCCGGATGGGGACTGGGACGAGCCGTACTTCACGGGCACGGGGTTCCCGCGCCACTTTCTCATCAACTACCACCTTTACCGCACGTACTGGCCGGTCATGGCGCTCGGCCGCCTCAAGGCCGCCCGGGCTTGATCGTCTACGTCTCAGGTGCGACCGGCTTCGTCGGAGGCCACGTCGCGCGCGAGTTGCGCGAGGCAGGCGCCGAGGTCCGGGACGAGCGAATCGACCTTCTCGACCGCGCGGGCCTCGAGCGGGCCGTCGAAGGGTGCGACGCCGTCGTGCACGTCGCGGCGCTCTACAGCTACGACGCCCCGGCAGCCGACTTCGAGCGCGTCAACGTCGAAGGCACCCGCACACTGCTCGCCGCTGCGGCGAAGCACGTCCGCCGTTTCCTTTTCACGAGTACCGCCGGAACCTGCGGGCCGGTCTCCGGTCGTATGGCCACCGAACGTGACGAGCCGCCTGCCTGGGAGCTCACCGTCCCGTACAAGCGGACGAAGCTCGAAGCGGAGCGCCTGGCGCTCGCTGCAGGCGCTGTGATCGTCAACCCGACGACGCCGATCGGGGACGGCGATGCGAGGCCGACGCCGACGGGCCAGATGATCGAAGGCGTGGCGACGGGCCGCATCCGCGCCTACGTCGGGACGACCGGCCTCAACCTCGTCGACGTCCGGGATGTCGCCCGCGGTCATGTGCTCGCGCTCGAGCGTGGCGAGCCCGGCGAGCGCTATCTCCTCGGAGGCGTGAACCTTCCGCTCGCGGAAATTTTCGCCGCCGTCGCAGATCACGCCACGCGCCGGCGGCCTCGCCTTCGGGTCCCCTATTCTGTCGCGGAAGCAGCCGCAAAGGCAGGTTTCGCCAATGCCGACGAGGTCAAGCTCGCTCGTATCCCCATGTACTTCTCCTGGGAGAAGGCTGCGGCTAGACTCGGGTACGAACCGGGCCCAGTGGAGCCTGCCCTGGCACGCGCCACGGCCGAGGCTCTGAAAAGGAGAGGAGGCGCATGAAGTTTCCGCTTCGCAGCACCGTCCAGATCGGGCGCTACGTCGCCTCGCAGAAGAAGAACGACCGCTATCCGCTCGTGATCATGCTCGAGCCGACGCTGGGCTGCAATATCGCCTGCATCGGCTGCGGGAAGATCCGCGAGTACGAGTCGAACAAGGCGCGGCTGACGGTCGAGGAGTGCCTGCAGGCCGCCGTCGAGTGCCCGGCGCCGGTCATCTCCGTCTGCGGGGGAGAGCCTCTGATCTTCAAGGGCATCGAGGACGTCGTGGGTGGCTTCCTCGAGATGAAGCGGAACATCCAGCTCTGCACGAACGCGCTGCGCCTGTCCGACATGCTCGCGAAGTTCGAGCCCAATCCGAGGCTGACGTTCGTGGTGCACCTGGACGGCATGCGCGAGATCCACGACTACATCTGTGACTACCCGGGTCTGTGGGACGTCGCGGTCGCCGCGATCCGCGAGGCGCGCGAGGCCGGGTTCCGCGTGACCACGAACACGACGATCTTCAAGGAGACGGACGTCGACGACGTGCTCGAGATGATGCGCTTCCTCACCGAGGAGGTCGGTATCGACGGGATGCTCGTGGCACCGGGGTACCAGTACTCTCAGATCGATCCCGCGCTCACGATGACGCGCACGGAACACGAAGAGAAGTTCCGCACGATCCGCGAGGGCGTGCACAAGAACGGCTACAAGTGGCTGGCGAGCCCGGTCTACCAGGACTTCCTCACGGGTGACCGCAAGCTCCCGTGTGCTCCCTGGGGCTCGGTGACGCGGAATCCCTATGGCTGGAAGGGCCCCTGCTACCTCCTCACCGACGGCATCTTCCCCACCTACGAGGCGCTCATCGACGGCATCGAGTGGGAGCGCTACGGGCCGGGGAACGACCACCGCTGCGAGCACTGCGGCATCCACTCCGGCTTCGAGCCGTCGGCGACGATCGCGACGACCTCGAGCGTCAAGGAAACGGTGCGGAGTCTCGCGTGGACTCTTCGGTAACTCTGGCCTGCGCCTTGAAGGTGGAGGAGAAGGCGGCCCGGAAGGCGGGCGCGCGCACTGCCCTCGTCGGTCTTGGCGCCGGCCTTCCGCTTCCCGAAGGGCAGCTCGTCTCGTTCGGCTTCGCGGGCGGTCTCGGTGAAACGCTGCGCCCCGGCACGCTCGTGACGGCGACGAAGGTGGTCGATCCGTCCGGGCGCACGCTCTGGGACGGGCCCGCACTCGAGGTCGCCGGCGCAGAGCCCGCGGTCGTCGTCGCCTCCGACGGGGTCGCCAACGAGCCCGAGGCCCGGCGAGCGCTTGCCGAGCAGAGCGGGGCGGCGGTCGTGGACATGGAGAGCGGCGTCCTCGCGTCCACCGGGCGCCTGGCCGGAGTCGTGCGGGCGGTCTCCGATTCCGGCGACCAGCCGGTCGGGCGGCTCGTCTGCGCCGGCAAGGCGGACGGCGGCACGGACTGGAAGGTGGTCGCCACAGCGTTCGTGACGCAGCCGGTCAGGTCGATCCGCACCGCGCGCCATGCTCGCAAGGCGAGCGCTGCATTGACGCGCGCGGCCGAGGAGCTGTCATGAGCAAGCGCGTTCTCGTCGCCGCACCCCGGAGCTTCTGCGCAGGAGTGGTCCGCGCGATCGACATCGTCGAAAGACTGCTCGAGCAGCACGGGCCGCCGGTCTACGTGCGCCACGAGATCGTCCACAACGTCCACGTCGTCTGCGACCTCGAAGCACGCGGGGCGGTGTTCGTCGAGTCCGAGGACGAGGTTCCCGAAGGCGAGCTGATCGTCCTCTCGGCGCACGGCGTTGCGCCCGAGGTCTACGAGAAGTGCGCGGAACGTGGCCTCAAGGTCGTGGACGCCGTTTGTCCGCTCGTCTCCAAGGTGCACGCCGAGGCGCGGCGCTACGCCGGCCGCGGCCTCAAGATCGCGCTGATCGGCCATGCCGGCCACGTCGAGGTCGAGGGCACGATGGGGGAGGCGCCCGAATCCATCGTTCTCGTCGAGACGCCCGAGGACGCTCGCGCCCTCGACGTCGAGGACGGCAAGGAGGTGGCCTACATCACGCAGACCACCCTTTCATTGGACGACACGGCCGACGTGGTCGACACGCTTCGGGAGCGTTTCCCGGATCTCGTCGGGCCGCCGTCCGCCGACATCTGCTACGCGACGCAGACCCGCCAGGACGCGGTCAAGCGCATCGGTGAAGAGGCGACGCTCGTGCTCGTCGTCGGCTCGCGCCCGAGCTCGAACGCCAACCGCCTGGTGGAGGTCGCGCGCGACCGG
>DATAOL010000300.1:0-2338 GCA_036265755.1 Gaiellaceae bacterium
CGTGAGCTTTTCAAACCGTTTGCGGCGCACTGTCCTTGCCGTCCCGGCCACGAACGAACGCGCGCTCGCCAAGGCGCCGACGCTTCCGGCAGACGCGGTGTTCGTCGACCTCGAGGACGCCGTGGCGACCAGCATGAAGGGGGATCAGGTTCGCGCCCGCGCAGCCCGCGCGCTCGCTGAGAGCGAATGGCGGGCGGAGACGGTCTCGGTGCGCATCAACGGGCTCGACACCGAGTGGTGGCGCGAAGACCTCGAGGTCGTCGTCCGGGGCGCGCTCGCTCGACTCGATTCCGTCGTGCTGCCCAAGGTGGAGAGCCCGGCCGAGGTCGACGGCGTCGATCGGCTCCTCTCCGAGCTCGAGGAGGAACTGGGCCTGGAGCGACCGATCGCGCTGGAGGCGCAGATCGAGTCTGCGCGCGGCCTCGTCGAGGTCGAGCGGATCGCGGCTTCATCCATCCGCCTCGAGACGCTCATCTTCGGGCCCGGTGATTACGCCGCCTCGCTCGGTGTCGTGCAGCGCTTCATCGGGGAGCTCGATCCCGACTACCCGGGCGATCAGTGGCATTACGCGCGCTCGCGGATCGCCGCCGCCGCCCACGCCTTCGGCCTGCAGCCGATCGACGGACCCTACGCCGCCCTCGGGGATGAGGCGGGTTTGCAACAGTCGGCCCGCCGCGGGCGCCTCCTCGGATTCCAGGGCAAGTGGGTCGTCCACCCGGACCAGATCGAGACCGTGCGTGACATTTTCTCGCCCACCGAGGAGGAGCTCGCCCATGCGCTTCGGGTCCTCGACGCGCTCGCCGAGGCAGACGACAGCGGGGAGGGTGTCGCCGTCGTCGGCGGAGCGATGGCGGACGAGGCATCGCGCAGGCTCGCCGAAGGAGTCGTGCGCCGCGCCGAGGCGGCCGGCAAGGACACTGCGTGAAGCCGCTCGAGGACATCCGCGTGCTCTCGCTCGAGCAGTTCGGCGCAGGACCCTGGGGCACGATGCAGCTCGCCGACCTCGGCGCCGACGTCATCAAGATCGAGGATCCGAGTGTGCGCGGCGATGTCGGGCGCGTCGTGCCGCCGTTTCAGTCGGACGGAAGTTCTCTCTTCTTCGAGAGCTTCAACCGCAACAAGCGCAGCCTCGCGCTCGACCTGCGGAGGGCGGAAGCGCGGCCCGTGCTCGAAGACCTCGTGCGGGGCTCCGACGCCCTCTTCTCGAACCTGCGCGGCGACCAGCCGACCAAACTGGGGCTTCGCTACGACGACTTGAAGCACGCGAACCCCCGCCTCGTATGCGTCTCGCTCTCGGGCTTCGGGACGACCGGGCCGCGAGCGAGCGAGGGTGCGTACGACGCGACGATTCAGGGCCTCGCGGGCTGGATGAGTGTCACGGGAGGGCCCGCGGATCCACCCACGAAAAGCGGCCTCTCGCTGGTCGACTTCTCTGCCGGCTACGTCGGCGCGCTGGCGATTCTCACCGGCGTGTGGCGGGCTCGGCGCCAAGGAGTGGGTGGCGACATCGATCTTTCCCTCTTCGAGACCGCCCTCAGCCTGCTGACCTACATGGCGACCTGGTCTGCGTCGCGGGGATGGGAGGCGCGGCGGATGCAGAGCTCGGCGCACCAGACACTCGTGCCCTTCCAGGCCTTCGAGGCAGCGGACGGATGGCTCGTCGTCGCCTGCCCGAAGGAGACCCTCTGGCGCGCCCTGTGCGACGCGCTCGGCGAGCCGGCGCTCGCAGACGACGAGCGGTTCGCCGACCTCGCCGCCCGCGACCGCAACCGGGACACCCTCCTCCCACTTCTCCAGGAGGCGTTCGCACGGCGAACCGTGGCCGAATGGATCGAGGTCATGAGTGCGCGCAATGTCCCCTGCGCTCCCGTCAACGGCATCGCGGGCGCCCTCGCCGATCCCCAGGCGGCCGCCCGTGACGCGGTGGTCGAGTACGAGCATCCGACCCTTGGGACGGTTCGCACCGTCGAGAGCGCTCTTCGGCTCGACGGTCCCCGGCAGACGCCCGCGAGAGCACCCTTCCTCGGCGAGCACTCGGCAGAGATCCTCCGCGAGGTCTGCGGCTACTCGAGCGAGCGAATCGACGAATTCGCAGCGCAAGGCGTCTTCGGGCAGGTGGAGTCGACGGTCGGCGAGCCATGAGCGAGGAGTACCGCGGCCGTTTCTTCGAGGACTTCGAGGCGGGTCACGTCTATCGCAGCTGGCTCGGGCGCACGGTCACGGAGGCGGACAACGTCTGGTTCGCCAATCTGACGATGAATACGAACCAGATGCACTTCAACCACGAATGGGCGGAGCGCTCGGAATTCGGCCAGCCCTTGGTCGTCTCGACGTTCAC
>DATAOL010000301.1:0-7198 GCA_036265755.1 Gaiellaceae bacterium
GGAACCGAGGTCGCGCTCGCCAGGCTCCCCGACGGTTCCTGGTCGGCGTTCGACAACGACTGCCCACACGAGGAGTGTCCGCTCGCCGAGGGCGACCTCGAGGAAAACCAGATCGTCTGCTACTGCCACGGCTCCACGTTCGATCTCCGGACCGGCGCGGTGCTCGAAGGTCCCGCAGAAGACCCGCTGACGATGTTCGAAGTACGAGTCGTCGAGGGCGACCTACAAGTGCTGGTCGAACCATGACGGCCTCCGCCGAAGCCACCCTCGAGGGCATCGACCTCACCAATCTCGACCGCTGGGCCGAGGGAGTGCCGTATGAGTGGTTCGCGCTTCTTCGGGACGAAGAGCCTGTGTTCTGGCAGGAAGAACGCAGCGGGCGCGGCTTCTGGTCGCTGACGCGCTACGACGACGTCCTCGCCGCGTCGAAGGACTACGGCACCTTCTCCGCACAGCTCGGCGGGACCTCGCTCATGGATCTGACCCCCGAGCAGGTCGAGTCACGCATGTCGATGCTCGACTCGGATCCGCCTGGCCACACACGACTGCGAAACCTCGTCAACAAGGCGTTCACGCCGCGGGCGATCAATGCGTACGAGGGTCGGATCCGTGCGTTGTTCCGGGAGGTCCTCGACGCCGAGCTCGTCACGGGCGAGCTCGATTTCGTCGACGCGGTTGCGACCGAACTGCCCATGCGGATCCTCTGCGAGCTCATGGGGGTGCCGCTCGAGGATCGGCGCTACCTGGTCGAGCTCGGAAACCGCATGCTCGGGAACACCGATCCCGACCACGCCGGGCGTGAGTTCGTCGCCGGTGAGGCGGATCTGTCCGCTTACGCGCATCTGCCTTTCTCGAGCCCGGCGGCGCCCGAGATGTTCGCCTACGCGAACGGGCTAGCCGCCGAGCGGCGGCGCCATCCGCGGGAAGACCTGACCTCGAGGCTGCTCGAGGCCGGCGCCGACGGCGACCATCTTTCGGAGCACGAGTTCGATCTCTTCTTCCTCCTGCTCGTCACTGCCGGGAACGAGACGACTCGTCATGCGATGTCGAACGGCCTCCTGACGCTGCTCGAGCACCCAGAAGAACGGGAGCGGCTTCTCGCCGATCCCGGGCTCGTCCCGACCGCCGTCGAGGAGATCCTGCGCTGGACCCCTTCACTCCTCCACTTCCGCCGGACGGCGACCCGAGACGTGGAGATGCACAACCGCCACATCCGAGCGGGCGACAAGGTGGCGCTCTGGTACGTGTCCGGAAACCGGGACGAGCGGCAGTTTCCGCGGGCGTCGCGGTTCGACGTGGCGCGTGAGCCGAACAAGCACCTCGCGTTCGGGCTGGGCAGCCCCCACTACTGCCTCGGAGCGCACCTCGCGCGACTCGAGCTCAGGGTATGGCTCGAAGAGATGCTCCCGGTCGTCGGCCGCATCGAGCTCGCGGGATCTCCGCGACGGCTTCGGTCGAACTTCTTCCACGGGGTCAAGAGCCTTCCGATCCGGGTGAGTTAGAGCCCGGCGTGAGCCGCCGCCGACGGCGCCAAAAGCGGAATGCGACCGCGGCTGCCACGACGAGGGCGCCCGTCAGTGCGTACGACACGATCCTGATGCCCGGCGAAGTCTTCGCCTTCTCCGTGACGAGGATCGAGCCGGCGGGGAACAGACCCTCGCCGCTGGCAGCCTCGGCGCACCGCGGGCAGGAGACGATTGCCTCGTACAGGCCGGCAGGAACGTCGGGGACGTCGAACGTCAGCTCGCTTCCGACCCGGCCGATGGGTGCAGGCGACGAGCTCTGCGTGGGGACGAAGTCCGCCGCGATCGGCAAGCGCACGAGACCGACTTCGGCGCCGAGGACCTGCGTGCCGAGCGCGCGGTCGCTTCGAGCGACAACGGTGTCGCTCACCTGGCCGCCGGGGGGATCGAACGTGAACCAGACCGGACTTCGGAGACACCGCAGCAGGTCGTCGAAAGCCGGCTTGTTGGAGAACCCCTCGTAAGGGCACACCGAGGCGGCCAGGAACGCCTCGCTCGGCCGGCCCGAAACGCCGACAGCGAGAGACGGATCGACACCGTCGATGCGTCTGACGGTGACCCGACTCCCGTTCAGGGTGGCCGAGCCCAGCGATCCGGCCAGCGGGACCTCGCCCTGAGGGCTAGGCGGCGATGGATAGCTCACACCCGTGTAGCGGCGGCCGTCGAAGACGAGCGGGTGAAGGAGGCAGCCCCAGTACGGCGGCCCGACGTAGTTGTCACAGCGCCGGCCCAGGACGAAGAGCGTTCGCGGACGCCCCTGCACCAGCACGCCGACACCGGGCTCGAGCGAGCCTGCCGTGAGCACATGGACGGAGACTCTCTGACGCTTGCAGCCGTCCGCGCTCGCCGGCTGGTCCACGGAGCCGCTGCCGAGGCCTTCGCCTACAGGAATTTCGACTCCGGGCGGGATGGCCTTCGAGATGTAGGCCACGTGGTTGAAGCTCAGGAAGGTCGCGGGCGGGCACGTGGACGCGGCCCGCGCATTCTGCCCGGCCCCGAGCCCCGCGACGGCGGCTGCGGCGGCGGCGGCGAGGATCCGGGCAGCGCGCACGACCGCGATGATACGGGGCGAAACTCAGTGTCCGGCGCGCCGGGCGAGCTCCTGCTCTCGCGCCTCGCCGGGAAAGGGCATGTCCTCTGCCCGCCGGTCCTCGTACGTCACCGAGCACGGCCCTCCGGAGCCGGCGACGTCGAGCTCCGACCTCCATTCGAGAAGACGCCAGGTGCCGATGGGGCTGGTCTCGACACGAACGACGGGCAGCGTCTGCGGCTCGTGGATGAGGAGCGGGACCGCCGCGACGTCACCGCCAAGCAGCCGTTGGCGACGCGCCTCCACCGTCCAGCGGAAAGCGACGAAGGTCCCCTCGAGGGCTCGTGGCAGCTCGCCGGGCAGGTCGAAGGCGAAGTGCAGCCAGTTGGGCTCGTCGAGCGGCCCCAGCTCGGCGACCTCCTCGAACACCTCCTCGTCGAGCCAGATGGGGACGCCGCGGTTGCGAATGTCCCCGTAGGTCGTCCAGCTGAGCAGGCGCTTGCGCCCGACCAGCTGCGGAGCGACGTCGATCCAGGCTGCAAGGCAACGCACCCGCACGGAGATCGGGCGGCGATCATGCCGTTCGCCGCGACGCTCGACCCGGCCCTCGATGTGGCCACCGCCCCACGGCTCGGCCATGTCGAGGGTGATGCGGAAGCCGTGGGCAGGCTCCGGCGGGGCGATCCCCCGGAACCTCAGCTCGTCGGGGATCTCCGTGACGACGGCCACATCAGGTCCTCCGGAGGAAGTCGTCGACCGCGGCGAGGTACCGCTCCGGCTCCTCCCAGAACGTCATGTGCGATCCCTCCTCGAAGACGACCAGCTGCGAATCGGAGATGCGCTCCCGGATCTGCTCGCTGCACGCGGGCGTGAGCTCGTCGAAGCGGCCGACCGTGATCAGCGTGGGCACCCGGATCTCGTGCAGGCGGTCGAGGCGGTCCCAGTCACTCAGGTTTCCGTCGTAGGCGAACTCGCTCGGTCCCCACATCGGGACGTAGACGTCCATCGCGAAGTCCTCGAACGTCTTCACGACCTCGGGCGGCCACGGGTCGCAACGGCAGAGATGCACGCGGTAGACGGCCATGATCGCGTCCTGGTACTCGGTCGACTCGGTCGTCCCGGCCTCTTCGTGACGACGAAGCGTCTCGCGGATTTCTGCCGAGAAGTCTTCGAGGAGGCGAGCCATCTCGCGTCGCAGGAGCGCGGCGTCCGCGATCGTCGATGCGAGCACGAGACTGCGCAGATGCTCCTGGTGCGCGAGTGCGTAATCGGTGGCGAGCATCCCTCCCCAGGAATGGCCGTAGAGATCGAACCGGTCGAGGCCGAGATGGTCGCGGAGTGCCTCGAGCTCGTCGACGAAACGGTCGGCCCGCCAAAGCGACGCATCCTCGGGCCGGTCGGAGTCGCCGCAGCCCAGCTGGTCGTAAACGACCACCCGGCGATCGGGCCCGGCGAGACGCTCGAGCGGCTTCAGGTAGAGGCTGCCGGCACCGGGGCCGCCGTGGAGGAGGACGAGCGTGCACTCTCCGTCGCCCAGAATGCGGTAGCGGATGACTCCGCCTTCGACCCCGACTTCACCGCGTTCCTCGGACACGTCTCTCCCGACGGGCGGGGCGGCCCAGGGAGCCGCCCCGCGCCCTTTCCTTCAATCCGTCGTCAGGCCTCCTCGTGGACGAACCTGCCCACGGCGTCGTATCGCTTCCGCGCCCAGATGTAGTAGATGACGCCGAGCACGCACCCGCCCAGGAAGATCCCGAGCGCGTAGAACGGCACCGCGAACGCCCATCCCGTGTTCGACCCGGTCGTGAGTGCCCCGCGGTTCTGCAACATGAGCCAGACCGCGAAACTGATCGACCCGGCCCCGATGATCGGCGCGACGAGCGTCTTGAACCAGTGGAAGCCGTCACGGTTCTCTGGCTTCAGGAAGTAGACGAGGATGGCCAAGTCGCACAGAGCCATGATCGGGAGCAGGAGCATGTTTCCCTGGAACGGCAGCCACGTACCGATCTGGAAGAGCGCCACGATCGGGTCTGACTCCGTGACTCCGAGCGCCGCCTGCTGGCCGGTGCCCACCCAGCCGGCGGCAAAGAGCAGCGTCACGGCGGCGACGAAGATCCCCACGATCACCGTCGCGACGAACGGGCTCTTGTGCGTCGAGTGCGTGCGGCCGAGGGCGCTTGGCAGGATCCGCTCGCGCCCCATCGCGAAGAGATAGCGGTTGGCCGTGTTCCAAAAGGCGAGCGAGCAGGCGAACGAGCCCGTGATGATCAGAATCTGGAAGAGATCCTTGATCGCGACGCCCGCGAACTCCTGCGCAACTGGATAGAACACGCTTGCGTAGTCGCCGCTGGGGAGGCCAACGCTCGCCGGCGCGTCCTTGATCCCGTACTGCTGCGAAACGGCCCACGGCCATTGGTCCTTCGACGAGCCATAGGCGGAGATGAGCATCCACGACCAGAACGTGTAGAGCACCCCGAGGCCGATGCAAGAGATGTAGATGGCGTAGGCCATCATCTTCTTCGGGTTGCGCGCCTCTTCGGCGTAGTTCGGCGCCATCTCGAAGCCGATCCAGGACCAGTAGGCGGCGAAGAACCCGACACCCGCGGCGGAGGCCCCGAAGACGCGGGCCGCGCCGTCCACACCCTCGCCTCCGCTGAAGATCCCCGCCGGGTTCAGAGCCCCCCAGACGATTCCGTCCGGGCCGCCGCCCTTCACGACGACGGCGAAGGCGAAGATCATCAGGATGAGCAACTCACCGAGCAGGAAGAGACCGAGGATCCTGGCGATCCACTCGATGTGGAAGTACGTGATGATGAAGAGGAGCGCTATCAGGATGTAGGCGTAGATCCGCCAGTCCATGCTGAAGCCGGTCAGGTCGTCGATGCTCGTCTGGGCGAAGTACGACGTGACGCCGTTCACCCCGACCGAGAAGAGCATGTAGGCGGCAGCGATGCCGACCGCAGTCCCTAGCCCGATGATGCGGCCGAAGCCGTACGACGTGTACGAGTAGATACCGCCCGCCGTCGTCACGCGACGGGCCATCTCAATGTACGCGACCGAGAAGAATGTGAACGAGACGGTCGCGATCATGAAAGCTGCCGGCACGGAGATGCCGATCCCGAGACCCGATAGCGGGTCGTTGAACATCATCGCCGCGAGCGGTGCCGAACCAGTGACGATGCAGAACAGAATCTGCGGCAGCCCGAGCGCGTTTCGCGCAAGCTCGTTCGATCCGGTGACGCCTCTTGCCGCCGGAGCCGGAGCGCTGGTGGCCTCCATGCAATCTCCTTTCGGACTCGACCCGTCTCGGCCGCGTGTGGTGGAGGCGGGGGGAGAAGCGTACGGCCTGAACGCCTAAGGTTCAACCTCTTTCGGCGAATTTCTGTCTGACCGCACTTGCGCCGTTCCGTGGGATGATGCGGCACGTGGCGGCTCCGGAAACCATGCGCTCGGTTGTCACCGGAGGCACGTCCGGTATTGGCGCCGCCATCGTCGAGCGGCTGCGGTCGCAGGGCGCAGCTGTGGTCTTCACGGGCCGTGATTCGGTCCGCGGCCTCGATGTCGAGACGAGGACAGGCGCCTCGTTCGTCCGCGCCGACGTTCGCGATCCCGAAGACGTCCGCGCGTCTGTGCACGCCGCGGTCGAGATCCTCGGTGGAATCGACGCGCTCGTTCTCAACGCCGGCGTTCTCCACGACGCGCCTCTCTCCGAGACCACCGACCAGGCCTGGGACGCGGTCCTGGAGACGAACCTGATCGGTTCCTACCTCTACGCCATCGCCTGTCTGCCGTTGCTCCGCGCGTCGGAGAACGCCTCGATCACGGCCATCTCGTCAGACGCCGCCGTATGGGGCGAGACGTCGATCGGCGCCTACTCGGTCTCGAAGCGCACCCTGAACATGCTCGTCCAGACGCTCGCCGTCGAGGCCGGGCCGGCCGGAGTCCGCGTCAACGCTGTCTGCCCGGGAGATACCGCACCGGGCATGGCTACGCACGTCGAGGGTCGCGCTGAGACCGGAGATGTCTCCGGATGGGCACTGCCACCACTCGCGCGCGTGGGCACGGGTCGGGACGTTGCTGCCGCGGTGGCCTTCTTTGCCTCGCACGATGGAGCGTTCTGCAACGGCTCGCTGCTCTTGGTCGACGGCGGCATGAGGGCCTCGCTCCGGGCGAGCGCGATCGCCGTGCAAGCGGGTGACACATGACGAGCGCGTACCGGCTCGAGGGCCGCGTGGCACTCGTCACCGGAGGAACGTCCGGCATCGGACGGGCGTGCGTCGCGCGACTGCGAAACGAGGGGATGAGCGTCGCCTTCACGGGGAGAAGCAGAGAGCGCGGCGAGGTGGTGGCTCGGGACACCGGAGCCGACTTCATCGCGTGCGACCACCTTGACCGGGAGGCCTCGGACCGGGCAGTGGAACGGGTACTCGAGCTCACCGACCGGAGGCTCGACGCCCTCGTGGCCAACGCAGGAATTCTCTTCCAGGGCCCGATCGAGGCGACCCCGGAGGCGGTCTTCCGCGAGCTTCTCGAGGTCAACCTGACGGCGCTCTTTCGTGTCTCACGCCGCTGCTTCGAGCAGATGCGCGACAGCGGGGGCGGCTCGATGATCCACGTCGCCTCCGATGCGGGCATCCGCGCTGTC
>DATAOL010000302.1:0-1933 GCA_036265755.1 Gaiellaceae bacterium
GGGCTGGGGACGAGCTTCGTCCCGTTCCGGTTCCTCGCACGCCCGGAAGCGACCCGGCTCGTGGTAAGAAGGGCTCGCTGATGCCGACGCGGCTTCATCCGGTCACCGCAGCATCGATCGCGCACGCTCCACCACCGTGCGTCGGCTGCGTCTTCTGGCAGTCGCGCGGCAGTCGTCCGGCGGCGAAGGGCAAGTGGGCCGAGCGCATCGAGGACGACTGGGGCTCGTGGGGGACGCTGTACTTCGACGAGAGCGACCGGCTGCTCGGCTTCATCCAGTACGGGCCGCCGGGGCATTTCCCGCGCGCGGAGGAACTGCCCGCCGGCCCGCCTTCGGACGACGCAGTCCTCATCACATGCGCCTACCTCGTCGATCCGACGGCGCCCTGGGCAATCCAGAGCCTCTTCCTCTCGGTCATCGGGGAGGCGCGAGACCGGAAGGCGAAGGCGATCGAAACGTTCGCGTACCGCTACCCCGAGGGAGAGAGCGCGTACGAGCGCTTTCTCGTGCACAAGACGATCTTCCCCTCGGACTTCCTCGCCGACCTGGGGTTCTATCCGGTGCGTTGGGACGGGGAGGTCGCCCTCGCGCGGCTGGAGCTGGGCGGCCTGCAGCCGGTGGAGGAGGCCCCGACGGCGGTCGTCTGGCGCAAGGTGAAGGAGGCGTTCGCGCCGGCGCCGATGCCCGAGCGGCCGGCCTAGAGTCAGTCTCGGCGCATTCCGCGCGCCACGCGTGCGGCGAAGGGGGTTACGCTAGAAAGCGGGTGGTGGCTCGGGGTGGCCCCAGAGGCTCCATCTCTATGCGCGCACCAGACGCCGCTCGAGCAGCGCCTCCGCGATCTGCACCGCGTTCAACGCCGCGCCCTTGCGCAGGTTGTCGTTCACGGCCCAGATGGCGAGGCCTCGCCCGTTCGACCCGTCGTCGCGCACGCGGCCGACGAGCACCTCGTCCCGCCCGGCGGCTCCCCCCGGCGTCGCGAACTCGGAGATCGCCAGGTGCGGCGCCGCCGCCAGCACCTCCTGCGCCTCCGCGGCCGCGAGCGGCTCCGAAGTCTCGACCCAGATCGCCTGTGCATGCCCGACCAGCACCGGCACGCGCACGCACTGAGCCTGCAGCGCCAGATCCGGCAGGCTCAGGATCTTGCGGGTCTCCGCGCGGAGCTTCGACTCCTCCGAGAACTCGTCGCCTTCGAGCTCCCAGTCCATGGCCAGGTCCGCCTCGTCCGGCTTCGTCGCGCGCAGCTTCTCGATCCCCGCATCCCCCGCGCCGGACATGGACTGGTACGTGGCGAGGCGCACGCTCGCGAGCCCGGCGGCGTCGTGCAGCGGCTTCAAGACGCAGGACAGTTGAATCGCGGAGCAGTTCGGGTTCGCCACGACTTCGTCGTCTTGGCGAAGCGCTCCGTCGTTCACGCCGGCGACCACGAGAGGCACCCCGTCCGCCAGGCGGAACGCATCCGACTTGTCGATGCAGACCGTCCCGCCGGCCACCGCGTGGGGGACAAGCTGGCGGCTCGCCTCCGTACCCACCGAGAAGAAACAGAGGTCCAGCTCACCGGCGCCGAGCGTTTCTGCCGTTGCCTCCTCCACGACGAGCTCACTCTCGCCGTACGCGACGTGCTTCCCGGCCGAGCGCGACGAGGCGAAAGCTCTGACGCTCTCGAAGCCCCGCTCCGAGAGCAGGCCGAGCGTGACCGTTCCGACGGCGCCGGTCGCGCCGACGACGCCGACCCTAGTCATGCGCCCGCTCCGCCTGCGCCGAGGAAAGCTCGAAGGCCTCGTGGAGCGCAACGACCGTGCGCTCGACGTCGGCATGGGGGACGTAGAAGGCGATCTTGATCGGCGACGTGGCCACGAGGTTGGGCTCCACTCCGAGATCCCGCAGCGTCTTGAAGGTCCGCGCGGCGATGCCCGGATGGCTCTTCATTCCAGCG
>DATAOL010000303.1:0-3453 GCA_036265755.1 Gaiellaceae bacterium
TCCGAGCGTTCAGCGCGGTCACGAATCCGCCAGCGCCGGTCTCGTGCTTTCGGCACGGGAGCTCGTGCATGTACGCCTGGTAGACGATGCCGTCGGAGATGGTCGGCGAGGCGGCCGAGCAGTGCTCGAAGTGCTTCGTCCAGACGATCTTCCCGGTGCGCGCGTTGAGGGCGTAGAAGCGGCCCTTCTGCTGTGCGACGTAGACCTTGCCGTACGCGACCGAGGGCGGGAACTCGATGTCCGCATGCGCCTTCAGCTTCCAGAGGCCGTGGAAGGGCGGGCGGAGGCGGTGCCAGTTCGGCGCCAGGTGCGTGCGCTGCATGTCATAGCCGTAGGTCGGCCACTGCACCTCGTACAGGCGCCCTGTCTTCGGCTTCTTGCCGTGCTTCTTCTTCTTTGGGGCAGGGGTCGTGTCCGTGCGCAGCGTCGACGAGAACTCCTCGGTGGGCGAGCCGACGACGTCACGTGGGCGCTTCTCGTGCCAGGCCCAGCCGCCGAGGGCGGTGCCTGCGCCGAGCGCGAGCAGCGCCGCGCCGATCAGGGGCCAGCGAAGGACTCCGATCTTCGTGCGGAGCAGGGCGTAGGCGATAGCGAGCACCGCACCCACGGCGAGCAGGAGCTCCGCAGAGTCGGTGACCGCACGTTCGAGCGATGCGGCGAGCGGCAAGACCTCGCGCAGGTTAGCGGCCGTCCGAGGAGCTCAAGTCGGGGAACGGGCGGTCCGCATACGACGAGCTCAGGTCAGCTGCTTCCTCGGCGCTCAACTGCCGTCCAGATAGCCAGGCCCGCGTGCCCTCGAGCCGACTCAAGCGGCTCTCGTATCGACGCCGCTCTCTCCCGAGCATGCGGAGCCCGCTCGCCTCCTCGGCCGCGCCTGCCGCTCCCCAGAGAGTCGCGGCCTCCTCGTCGCGGCCTTGATCGGCGAAGACGCTCGCAATGCCCGCGAGGGCAGGGACGTGAACCGGATCCGGGTGCTCCCGGGATCTCTCGGCGAGGCATTCGCGATAGTGCCCAAGAGCCGCGGTCAGATTCCCGCGATCGAGCTCGAGGTCGCCGAGGCCGAGGACGATACGGATCAGGTCGCCCGGTGAAATGCGGAGCGTCCGCGCCAAAGTGAGGGTTTCGATCAACGTCCGCTCCGCCTCGTCGTAGCGTTCGAGGTCACGAAGGATTTCACCGACCGACTGGAGCGCAGCACCTTCCGAGTACCGGTTACCTCGTCCCTTGACCCGCTCCAGCCTGGCTTCGGTCATCCGAAGCGCGGTCTCGAGATCGCCCTGCTCCCAGAGGACGCTTGCGCGGCGATCGTCGATCCACGCGACCTCGTCTTCATCGCCGAGCTCCTCCGCAATCGCCCGCGCTTGTAGCCAGTACCGATCCGCTCGGCGGGAATCGGACAAGAGGAAGAACGCGATGAACGCTGCGCACATGAACGCGCGTAGCTGGACCTCGGGCGACGCTCCTGGGAATTTGGGTTCCGCAATCTCGAGCCACGCAACAGACTCGTGGAAGCGCCCGCGTTCGCTTCGAAAGGTCTCGCACGGCCCGCTCAGACGTAACGCGAGGTCGTCGAGACCCTGGGTCCAGGCCCAATCGATAGCGCTCTGAACGTTTTCATACTCCTCCTGAAAGCGATCGAGAATCTCGTCCGCCCGCGAAGGGTCCTGCCAGAAGTTCTGACGCACCCCGGGCTGGCCGATCAAGCTCTCGCCCAGCTCGCAAGACCACTCGGCGTGCCCTTCGCTCATCGTGGTCGCCTCATCGGCCTCTAGCAGCCGCTCCGCGGCGTACTCCCTGATCGTGTCGAGCATCAGGTAGCGCGAGCCGAACACGGACTGGTGCCGCCGGAGGAGGCTCTTTTCGATCAGGGATTGGAGAGTGTCGGGTTCCGCTCCGCAAACCCGTTCGGCGGCCTCGAAGGTGCAACCGCCGACAAAGACGGACAGCGAGCGGAAGAGAATCTGCTCGCCGGGAGCAAGCAGGTCGTAGGACCAGGCAACGGTCGCGCGCAAGGTGCGCTGCTTGGGTTCGACCGCGTGGCCTCCCTGCAGCAGATCGAGGCGGAGGCCGATTCGCTCGAGGAGCTGCTCGGGCGAGAAGAGCGGCGTGCGGGCCGCAGCGAGCTCGAGGGCGAGCGGGAGGTTGTCGAGACTCGCGCACAGCTCTCCGAGGGAGCTGTCAGGCTCAAAGGACGGATCGAGCGCACGCGCTCGGGCAACGAAGAGGTCGACGCCGTCCCGAACGGCGAGCGGCGGCACGGGATAGACCTGCTCCCCGGGCAGCTGTAGTCGCTCGCGACTCGTCACGAGCAGGGATGTTTCGGTCGTCGTGAGGACTCGCGACAGCTCCTCCGCAGCGTCTGGCAAGAGGTGCTCGGCGCCATCGACGAGGAGCAGGGGGCGTCTCCCTTCGAGTTGATTCGGGAGCGTCTGACTCAGGCTCTTCCCGGGTTGCTCCTTGAGCTCGAGCGCGTTCGCGATCGCGGGCAAGATCTGGTCCCTCTCCCGCAAGTCGGAGAGCGCAACCCAGCTGATGCCGTCCTCGAACCGGTCCGCGGCTTCCGCGGCGGCCTGAAGCGCGAGGCGTGTTTTTCCCGTGCCACCGGGACCGGTGAGGGTCAACAGACGGATGTCGTCCCGACCGAGCAGGTCGACCACCCTTCCGAGGTCCTCCAGTCGGCCCAGAAACGGAGTTGACAGAACAGGCAATCGGACGTTTCGCAAGCTCCGAATCGGCGGATGGTCGGCGTCATCGAGCTGGAACACCCGCTCGGGAGCGGCCAGGTCCTTGAACCGGTGCGCCCCGAGATCGCGCAGATCGACTCCGGCGAGCGCGGCAGTGGAGGCCGAGACCAGCACCTGGCCGCCGTGACCCGCTGCAGCGATGCGCGCTGCGCGGTGGACGTCCACCCCGACGTAGCCCTCGTCCGTCACCAGGGGTGTGCCCGTGTGCACGCCGATTCGCACCGAGATGGGGCCTACTCGCTGGAGCGCCTCGCAGATCGCCCGCGCCGCTTCGAGCGCCGAGGGGGCGGTTGCGAAGGCATAGAAGAAGGCGTCGCCCTGGGTGTCCACCTCGACGCCGTCGAACCGATCGCACGCGTCCCTGACGACGCTCCGCTGCGCATCCAACGCCTCCGCGTAGTGCTCGGCTCCGAGCTCGTCCAGGAGGCGCGTCGAGCCCTCGACGTCCGTGAAGAGAAACGTGACGGTGCCGGCCGGGAGGTCCGTTCGCATGGCGACCTAGCGGCGGACGACGACGGTTGCCGCGCGGTGGTCGTTCGCGCTCACGGTCAGCGTGTAGCGGCCTTTCGCGGACGGCACCGGGAGGACGAGCTTGGGCGGGCGAGCGGTTCCGCTGCGTCCCGCGAGGCGCCAGTGCACCTTCTTGGCGTCGGTCGAGACGCGGACCCGCACGACCGGCCCGTGTGTCACATAGCGGGGCTTGAGCAGG
>DATAOL010000304.1:0-1922 GCA_036265755.1 Gaiellaceae bacterium
GGTCACCATGACGCCCCCGTCGAGGTCGAGCTCGCCCACTCCGAAATAGAGCATCTCCGTGCCGATGAGGCCGAGGTCCTTGACCTGGGCGCCGGCCGCCATCGCTCCGCGGATCGCCGCCTCGGCCATCGAGGTCGAAGAAACCCGCATGTCGCGGCCGACCGCGATCGCCTTCGGCTCGAATTGCTCGACGTAGGCCCGGCCGATCGCGTACGCGCCATCCTCGTCCAACTCGGACGGATGAATCCCGCGCACGTCGTACGCCTTGAAGACCTTTGGGTCTAGGGCCATGCAGCGGCGATCTTACGCCGCGTCGACTCGAGCGCCTCGGGGAGGACCTTCACGTCGGCCAGCACTGGCATGAAGTTCGTGTCCCCGGCCCAGCGTGGCACGACGTGCATGTGGACATGGTCGACGACCCCGGCGCCCGCGATGCGGCCGAGGTTCCAGCCGAGGTTGAAGCCCTGTGGGCTCATGGTCTCGGCGAGCGCGCCGAGCCCGGCCGACGCGAGTGCGTGGACCTCGGCGGCCTCCTCCCGGTCAAGTGCGCCGAACTCGCCCTCGTGCCGCGCGGGCGCGACCATCAGGTGTCCGGACGCGTAGGGGTACTTGTTCAGGAGGACGAAGGCGCGTTCGCCGCGGCGGACGACAAGGCCCGTTTCGTCATCGGCCTCGAGCGCGCGGCAGAAGACGCAGCCGTCCTGCTCGTCCGCCTTCTGGATGTATTCGAGCCGCCAGGGGGCCCAGAGCTGCTCGGTCACAGCCAGCGGCGCCAGCGGAAGACGCCGAGAAGTGCGCCGCCGAGAGCCACCATGAACGCGATGAGAATCCAGAACGCCGCAGTGCCTCCTTCGCCCGGCACGCGCACGTTCATCCCGAAGACACTCGCGATGAGCGTCAGCGGCAGGAGGATGACGCTGACCACGGTGAGGAGCTGGAGCCTGTACTGCTGGCGGTGGGAGATGATCGACTCGTTCGTGTCCTCGAGCGCCTCTACGACCTCCTTGTAGTTGTCGAGGAGGTCCCAGATCCGCTCCGCCGCGTCGACGATGTCGTCGAAGTAGAGCTCGAGGTCCTGCGGCAGGAAGCGCTGCGTGTGGCGTTCGAGCAGGCGCAGCGTCGCTCGCTCCGGCTTGATGATCTTCCGGTACGCGATGATCTCCTGCTTCGCGTCGGAGATGTCGCGCACGATGTCCTCGCTGCGCCGTTCCTCGAGCTCGTCCTCGATCGCATCCAGCTTGTGCCCGACCTTGTCGAGGATGGGGAAGCAATAGTCGAAGAGGTCGTCGAGGACGTGGTAGAGCAGATAGCCCGACGCCTTGGAGAAGAGCTCCTCGCGGAGCTCGGGGTCCTCCTCGCAGCGGCGGAAGAGATACGTGACCGGGAGGAGCTCGACGTTGGCGAGTGTGATGAGGAAGTCCTGGCCGAGGAAGACGTCGAGCTCGGCTGCGTTCAGCCGCTGAACCGCCTTGTCGTAGATCGGGAAGTGGAGGACGATGAAGAGGTATTCCGGGTACTCGTCGATCTTCGGCCGCTGCCGCTTGGAGAGCACGTCCTCGATGTCGAGCTCATGGAAGCCGAAACGCTCGGCGATGTACGCGGCCTCGAGCGGCCCGGGCTCGTTGATGTGGATCCAGGTGAGCCCGTTAGCGGAGAGCTCGGCGATCCGGGGCTCGGTCCGCTCGGCGACCTGACCCGCGTCGCCGCGAGCCCGTCCACGCCTGATGCGGGGCAGAGTCGGCCGTGCCATCGGTACTGAGGGGATCGTCGAGTTGCATGCCCGGAGTACGTGATTCTACTCCGAACCCCTCGTTCTGCCTGCAAATTCCAGGAGCGCGGAGATAGTGCCGCTTCCCTGCGGAGTACACTCAAACGGTGAAGATCTGCGCCAATTGTGGCGAGGAGAACCCCGATCGATTTCG
>DATAOL010000305.1:0-3216 GCA_036265755.1 Gaiellaceae bacterium
CAAGCCCGATGCCGCGAACCGCATCGCAGAGGAGCTGATCGAGCTTGCCGCTTAGCGGCCGGAAGCTCTGGCTCGCCGGCATCGGCGGCGCGGGGATGAGCGGCTACGCGATCCTGGCGAAGGCCTGGGGCGCGGAGGTCAGCGGCTGGGACCGGCGCGAGACCCCGTACCTCGAGGGCGTGCGGGAGGCCGGGATCGCGGTGGAGGTCTCCGAAGGGCCGCCTGTGGCGCCTGCCGACGCCGAGGCGTTCGTGTCGAGCGCCTTTGCGGGGCGCATCGAGGGCGCGAGCCGGGCGGGGCTCCTGTCCGAGCTCGTCGGCCTCACGCATTCGATCGTCGTCGCGGGAGCTCATGGGAAGACGACGACGACCGCGATGATTGCATTCGTTCTCGACCGACTAGGCCGCGATCCGTCGTTCCTCATCGGCGGAGAAATTCCGCAGCTCGGCGGCAATGCGCGGGCCGGAGGCGGCTGGCTCGTCGTCGAAGGCGACGAATCGGATCGCAGTGTCTTCTCCCTGCCCGCTACGGTCGCGGTGATCACGAACGTCGAGCTCGACCACCATTCCACCTTCGGTTCCGATGCCGAGCTCGGGCGCGCCTTCGACGAGTGGGCGAGCGGCATCGAGACCGTCATCTGGGGACGGGACCTCGAGCCGGTCGACTTCGACCTCGGCGTCCCCGGCGACCACAACCGGCTGAACGCGGCGTGCGCGCTCGCGGCGCTCGAGGCCATCGACGTCTCGCGAGAGGATGCCCAGACCGTCCTCGCCGGGTTCAGCGGGGCTCACCGCCGCTTCGAGCTCGTGGCCGAAGCGGGTGGAGTCCGGCTCTACGACGACTACGGCCACCACCCGTCCGAGATCGCCGCGACGCTCGCAACCGCGCGCTCGCTCGTCGACGGCGGCCGGCTGCTCGTTCTCTTCCAGCCGCACCTCTACTCCCGCACGCTCCATCTGGCGGGCGAGCTCGCCGAGGCCCTTGCGGGCGCCGACATCGCGGCCGTCACCGACATCTATCCCGCGCGTGAGGAACCTGTCCCGGGTGTGACCGGCAAGCTCGTCGTCGACCGCCTGGCCGAGGTGCGCCCGGGCATGCGGGTCGGATGGGCCCCGGCGCTTCACGACGCGGCCGCGCTCATCCAGGCCCAGGCCCGGCCTGGAGATCTCCTCCTCACGATCGGCGCCGGTGACGTCGACTCGATGCTTCCGCTGCTCCAGGAGCGCCTCGCCCGATGAACCTACAGGAAAACATCCCGCTTTCGAAGTTCACGACGCTCGGGACGGGTGGGCCGGCGCGCTGGCTCGGAAGCCCGGTGGGTGTGGAGGAGCTCGTCGAGCTTCTCTCGTGGGCGCGTGACAGGGACGCGCCGGTCGCCGCCGTCGGGCTCGGATCGAACCTCCTCGCGGCGGACGTGGGGTTCGACGGCCTCGTCCTCAAGCTGGGGGGCGAACTCTCGGCCGCTCAGGTTGACGACGGCATCCTCGCCGCGGGCGGCGGCGCTCCGCTCGCGGTCTGTCTGCACAGGGCTCGCGCCGCCGGCGTCGGCGGCCTCGAGTTCGTCTGTGCGATTCCCGGCACAGTTGGCGGCGGGGTGAAGATGAACGCCGGCGCGTACGGAGGCGACATCGCGTCGGTCCTCGTCCGGGCGGAGGTGGCCCACGCGGACGGGGCGCGCTGGCTCACGCCAGAGGAGCTCGGCCTCAGCTACCGCCGCTCGACCCTCGTCCCCGGCCAGATCGTCGCCCGCGCTGAGCTGCGCGGCGTGCCCAGCTCGATGGAGGAGATCAAGGCGACCGTGGCCGAGATGCAGCGCAAGCGCAAGGACGCGCAGCCGACCAACAAGCGCACGTTCGGGAGCGTCTTCAAGAACCCCGAGCACGAGCTCACGGCTGGCCGGATGCTCGAAGCGTGCGGGCTGCGCGGGTTTCGAATCGGCGGTGCCCAGATCTCTCCCAAGCACGCGAACTTCATCGAGAACGCCGGGGACGCTCGCTCGGAGGACGCCGTCGGCCTGATCGCGGAGGCGCGGCGCCGCGCGCTCGAGAGATTCGGCGTCCGGCTCGAGCCTGAAGTCCAGCTGCTCGGCGAGATCGAGATCCCGCCGCTCGGGTAGGACGGCGCTCCGCGGCGCCGAACTGTCGGATGTGGACCGACAACCGGCTCTTGCTCTCGCGCGCCCGCGGACCGTCAGCTCGTTCCGAGGGCTTCGGGGCCGCGCCGTCGTCATCGCAGTCCTTCTCGCGGCCGCCGTCGGGCTCCTCTATGTCGGCGCGCGCGAGACGCCGGTCTTCGCCCTTCAGACCGTTGAAGTCGACGGCGCGCGCGGTCCCGTGAAGGTGGCGATCCTTCGAGAAGTGGATGAACTGAAGGGGACGAGCCTCGTCGCGCTCGACGGCAGCGTGCTGGTCCGCCGGCTTGAGGCTTTGCCCACCGTTCACGCGGTGACGTACGATCGGGCCTTCCCGCACACGCTCCGCCTGACGGTCGAGCCCGAGCGCCCGATCGCGGTCGTCAACACCGACGCGGCGGCGTGGATCGTCTCCGTGCGGGGCCGCGTGATCTCGCGGGTCGCGGCCGGAACGACGCCGGGCCTCCCGCGGATCCGCTACCCGGAGGGAGCGGCGTTACAGGCCGGCGACGTCGTAGGAGACGCCGCGACGAGAACCGTGATCGCAGCCGTCGCGGCTGCGCCGAAGCGCATGCTTCTCCCCCTCCATATCGGGAGCTTGGAGGACGGAGAGCTGACCTTCAAGCTGCTCGGCGAGGCGGGGACGAGGCCCCTCCTCGAGCTCGGCGAACCGGTTGACGTGGGGGTGAAGCTCCGAGTGGCGGCTCTCGTCATGCGTAGGCTCAGTCCGGAAGAACATGCCGCTCTGACGTATCTCGACGTAAGCCTGCCGGACCGGCCTGTTGCATCGACGAACCCTCAAGTCTCTGGTTGAGGGTTAGAGTTAAGCGGCTTCTTCCCTGCAAATACTCGTTTGACAGCGTCCGGTAGTGGGCGTACTCTCAGGCGCACGCTCAAGGTGAGCTTGAGGAACGAGGAGAGGATTCAGTGAGAGACCAGTCCGGGAGCTATCTCGCCGTCATCAAGGTCGTCGGGGTCGGCGGCGGCGGGACGAATGCAGTCAACAGGATGATCGAGGCAGGCCTTCGCGGCTGCGAGTTCGTGGCGGTGAACACCGACGCGCAGGCGCTGCTCATGTCGGAGGC
>DATAOL010000306.1:0-3512 GCA_036265755.1 Gaiellaceae bacterium
GCATTTCGTGCTCCGTCCAGCGAGACGCAGGCGACCGGAACTCCCGGGGGCATCTGCACGATCGAGAGGATGGCGTCGAGCCCGCCCGCCGCGGTCTTCGACGAGGAGAGCGGCACGCCGATGACCGGGAGCTCGGTGTACGCGGCCACCGCTCCGGGAAGGGCGGCGGACATGCCGGCGGCGGCGATGATCACCCGGACGCCGCGCAGGGCCGCGGTGGACGCGTACTCCGCCACGCCACGGGGGTCCCGGTGGGCGGAGAGGACTAGCAGCTCGTTGGAGATGCCGCGCTCGTTCAGCTCCTCGACCGCCGGCTCGATGCGCTCGCGATCCGATTCCGAGCCGATGAGGATTCCGACGAGCGGGCCGGCGTCCGCAAACTCGTCGAACACGGGAAACGCCGACGGCACCTCGTGCAGATGAGACTCAGCCTGCGACATGGACCGCCCCCTCGGCGATGTCGTGCCTGAACAGGGCGCCTGGGAAATCGATCTGGTCGACCGCCAGGTACGCCTGGTCCCGTGCGTCGGCCACCGTCTCGCCCGTGCCGACGACGTTGAGCACGCGTCCCCCGGCGGACGCGAGCTGGCCGTGCCGAAGCGCGGTGCCGGCATGGAAGACGAGAGCGCCCGTGGCTGCCGCGACCTCCGCGCCGCCGATCGGGATTCCCGAGGCGGGGTCGTCCGGGTAGCCGGGCGCCGCGAGGACGACGGCGACCGCTGCCGTCGGCCCGGCATCCAGCGTTGTGTCTGCGAGGTCCCCGTGGGCGGCGGCCGCCAGCGCGTCGAGAAGATCGCCCTCGAGACGCGGGAGGAGCGCCTGGGTCTCGGGGTCGCCGAAGCGGCAGTTGAACTCGAGCACGCGCGGGCCCGCCTCCGTGAGCATGAGGCCCGCGTACAGAAGGCCGACGAACGGCGTCCCGCGGCGCGCGAGCTCCCGGATGACCGGCCGGTGTACGAGCCCCGCCAGCTCTTCGACGTCGTCCGCGCCGACGGACGGAACCGGCGAGTAGCTGCCCATTCCGCCCGTGTTCGGCCCCTCGTCTCCGTCGCCGAGACGCTTGAAGTCCTTCGCCGGCGCGAGGGGAACGACCTTCTGGCCGTCGCAGAGCGCGAAGAGCGAGACCTCCTCGCCCTCGAGCAGCTCCTCGACCACCACCTCGGACCCGAGCTCGCGCGCACGGAAGACGGCTGCGTCTGCCTCCTCCTGCGTGTGGCAGACGAAGACGCCCTTGCCGGCGGCGAGACCGTCGGCCTTGACGACGCACGGGGCGCGGGCCTCGCCGAGGAGCGCGGCGGTCGGCACGGCGGCGGCCTCCATGATCTCCTTCGCGAACGCCTTCGAGCCCTCGATCCGCGCCGCAGCCTTGCTCGGCCCGAACACCGGCACGCCCGCGCGCCTGAGCTCGTCGGCGACGCCGTCGACGAGGGGCGCCTCGGGACCGACCACGACCAGATGGATCTCATGCTGCCGGCACAGGCCCAACAGCCCCTCCACGTCGTCGGCGCGGATTGGATGACACCGCCCGAGCGTCGCGATCCCTGGGTTTCCCGGCGCCGCGTGCAGCTCGACCAGCGACGTGCTCTGCGCGAGCTTCCACGCCAGCGCGTGCTCGCGGCCGCCGGACCCCACGATCAGGACGTTCACCAGGGCGAGTCTAAGGTCGCGGCCGGGTGTTTCAAATACCGTCGGGGCGCGGTAGAGGAGTCGTATGGTCGAACCCGGCCTTGACCGCCACGAGTGGGAGACCGAGTGGGAGCAGCTCGAGCCGCTCGTCGTCGACTCGCCTGCCGAGGCCCTGCCCGAGCTGGACGACCTCGTTCGCCGGATGATCGTCGAGTCCGGCTATCCGCTCGAGACCAACGATCCCGTCGACGATGAGGGGATCGACCCCGAGGTGCTCGGGTCCTACCGGGCGGCACACGAGGTGCGCCTGCTCCTCGACCGCGGCGAGGACTTCGATCCGGGCGACGTCGGCCAGGCGATCGGTCTCTACCGCGAGATCTACCAGCACCTCTTGAATCGCGAGGTCGATCTCAGCTAGTCGCGGCTGCGTACGAACGTCCTAGAGGGAACCGTTTGCGCGGTTTAGTATCCGCGCACCGCACCGGCCCCTGACCAGGAGGAAGTACGTGGCGACAAAGGTTGCGACCGACCTCGAAAGCTTCGTCTCAGCCGACGGGCGCGAAGAGCTCGTCAAGGACGTGCGCCGACGGATCGACGCCGAGGGCATCTCGTACATCTACTACCAGTTCCCCTCGGTCACGGGGCGGATCATGGGGAAGGGCGTTCCTGCGACGCACTGGGAGGCGATCGCCAACAAAGGCTTCCAGCTCGTGTACGGGGCGACTGCGAACCTGTTCACCGACCGCCACGGCAACTACATCGGCTACGGGCCGGAGGCCGCCGAGCTGGTCGGCATCCCGGAGCCGGACACCTTCATGCCGCTCCCCTGGGACAGCCGCGTGGCGCGCGTCTGGTGCACCTGCTTCCGAAACCGCGAGGAGCGCGAGGACCCCGGCGGCTTCCTCACCTCCGACTGCCGCGGCAACCTGAAACGCCTGCAGGCCGAGTTCGAGGAGGACACCGGCCTGCACCTCCGCGCCGGCACCGAGCCCGAGATGATGTGGCTGCGCCTGAACGAGGACGGCACGCCCTCCGTCGAGGGCAAGACCAAGCCCTACTGCTACCACATCGACCAGTTCTCGGAGCTCCAGCCGATCATCCACAAGGTGATCGAGTACGGACAGCGGATGGGCCTGGACATGATCCAGGGAGACCACGAGGACGCGCCCGGCCAGATCGAGCTCAACTTCGGCTTCGACCGGGCTGAGAGGACCGCCGACAACCTCTCCACGTTTCGCCAGATCTGCAAGCAGGTGGGGCGCGAGGAGGCGGCCTTCCCGTGCTTCATGCCGAAGCCCTTCATGGGCGTGTCCGCGAACGGCTGCCACCACAACATCTCGCTGTGGCGGGGCGACGAGAACACGTTCATGCCGGAGGGCGAGGACCAGCAGAAGCCGAGCCAGACCGGTCTCTACGCGATCGGTGGGATCATCGAGCACCTCGGCGCGCTGACCGCGGTGACGGCGTCGACGGTCAACTCGTATCGCCGCCTCTGGGACACGGGCTTCTGGGCTCCGGTCTTCGCCGACTGGGGCTACCAGAACCGCACGACCGCGCTCCGCGTCTCCGCTCCGGGCCGCTTCGAGTACCGCTCCGTCGATTCGGCGGTCAATCCGTACCTTTCCATGGCCGCCCTGATCGCGGCGATGCGCGACGGGATCGACCGCAAGCTCGATCCGGGCGAGCCGGAGGAGCGGAACATCTACGAGGCGATGGAAGCCGGCAAGGAGGTCAACAAGATCCCCATGACCTTCGGCGACGCCCTCGACGCGCTCGAGGCGGACGACGTCGTGAAGTCTGCGCTGCCGGGCGACATGTACCGTGTCTTCATGCACTACAAGCGGGACGAATGGGAGCGGTACTGCGCCCAGGTGAGCGACTGGGAC
>DATAOL010000307.1:0-3365 GCA_036265755.1 Gaiellaceae bacterium
CTCGAGCAGCTTCACGACCGCGAAGGCCACGTACGAGGGCACGAGGGCCGTGCCCTTCTTGAACACGTATCCGCGGTCGAGAATCGTTCCCATGATCGACGCGTAGGTCGAAGGGCGACCGATACCGCGCTCCTCCAGCGCTCGCACGAGCGTCGCCTCGGTGTACCTCGGCGGCGGAGTCGTCACGTGGCCGCGCGGTTCCAGGCTCCGATTCTCGATCTCCTGTCCCGTGTCGAGCGGCGGCAGCCGGCGGTCCGACTCATCCTCGGACACCACCTCGTCACGGCCCTCTTCGTACGCCGCCAGGAATCCTCGAAACGTGATCACGGTCCCCGAGGTCGCAAATTCGGCATCAGCGCCGTCCGCCGCTTTCGCCCCGAGCCGGATCGAGACCGTCTCGCCGGTCGCGTCCGCCATCTGGGACGCGATCGTGCGCCTCCAGACGAGGTCGTAGAGCGCGAGCTCCTGTCCCTCGAGCTCGCGGGCGACCTGGTCGGGTGTCCGGAAGCTGTCGCCGGCGGGCCGGATGGCCTCGTGAGCTTCCTGCGCGCTCTTCACCTTGCGGTCGTAGCGCCGCGGCACGGCCGGAACGGACTCGGAGCCGAAGAGCGAGCGTGCCTGCTCGCGCGCGGCCTTCACGGCCGACTCGGCGAGCGTCGTGGAGTCCGTCCGCATGTACGTGATGTAGCCGTTCTCATAGAGACGCTGCGCGACGCGCATGGTCGTCTGGGAGCTGAAGCGAAGCTTTCGGCTCGCCTCCTGCTGGAGCGTCGAGGTCATGAACGGTGCGGCCGGCCTGCGGCGGTGCGGCTTGCGCTCCACTCCGCGGACGGCGAACTTCGCGTCGGCGAGACCGGTCGCGAGGCTGCGAGCCGCCTCCTCGTCGAGGCGGACGAGATCGCCGGCCGCGAGCTGCCCGTCGGCCCCGAAGTCGCGCCCCTGGGCGATGGAGCGCCCGTCGACCGCGACGAGGCGCGCGGTGAAGGCTCCGGGATCGAAGACGCCCTCGATGTCCCAGTAGGACGCAGCGACGAAGTCGATGCGAGCGCGCTCGCGCTCGACGACGAGACGGGTCGCGACCGACTGCACGCGGCCCGCCGACAGCCCCTTCGTGATCTTCTTCCAGAGGACGGGCGAGACCTCGTAGCCGTAGAGGCGATCGAGAATTCGGCGCGTCTCCTGCGCATCGACGAGGCGGCGGTCGACCTCGCGGGTGTCGTCGAGCGCGCGCTGGATCGCATCCGAGGTGATCTCGTGGAACACCATGCGGCGAACGGGGATCTTCGGCTTGAGCACCTCGACGAGATGCCACGCGATCGCCTCTCCCTCGCGATCCTCGTCCGTTGCGAGCAAGAGCTCGTCGGCCTCCGCCAGCTGCTTCTTCAGTTCGGCGACAACGTGCTTCTTGTCGGGATCGACGACGTAGAGGGGCTGGAAATCGTGCTCCGTGTCGACGCCGAGCCGCGCCCATGGCTCCTTCTTGTACTTCGACGGGATGTCGGCCGCACGCTCCGGCAGGTCGCGGATGTGACCGATGCTCGACTCCACAACGAAACCCGGTCCGAGGTAGCCCGCAATTGTCCTCGCCTTGGCAGGGGACTCGACGATGACCAAGCGGCGCTCAGCGCTCGTCGGGGCGTTATTTGTGTCCGTTGGCACAGCGAAACACGTTAGCGAAGGCGCAATCGAGCGCCGAGGAATGCGTGAAACAGGCCATTATTCGGCTCGATGGCCGCTCGACCTTTACTCGCAGTCGACGGCGACAACCTCGCCCACCGCGCGTACCACGCCCTGCCGAGCTCGATCAAGGGGGGTGACGGCCGGCCCGCCAACATGGTCGTCGGCTTCGCCAACATGCTCGTTCGAGCGTGGGAGGCGGAGGAGCCGCGGACCGTCTTCGTCGCGTTCGACACCCTCACCGTCCCGACCTATCGCCACGAGCTCCTGCCCGAGTACCAGTCCGGGCGCGACTTCCCGCGAGACCTGACCGACCAGCTCGACCGCCTGCCCGAGCTCGTCGAGGCGCTCGGCTTCCAGTGGGCGAAGGAGGCCGGCTACGAGGCCGACGACTTCCTGGCCGCGGCCGTCGCCTCCGAGGAGAAGCGAAAGGGCGAGACACTCGTCCTCACCAACGACCGCGACCTCTTCCAGCTCGCCTCGCCGCACACGACGATCCTGCACCCGAAGCGGGGCGTCTCAGAGCTTCAGCGCGTCGGCCCGGCCGAGGTGCGCGAGCGCTACGGCGTCGAGCCGGAGCAGGTACCGGACTTCATCGCGCTGCGAGGAGACCCGTCGGACCGCATCCCCGGTGCTCCCGGCGTGGGCCCGGGCCGTGCGGCGGCGATCGTGAAGAGGCACGGCTCGCTGGACGCGGCGCTCGAGGACGGCGGTTTCCCGACGATCGCGGACAAGCTGCGCGAGTATCTCCGCATCGCGCGCCTTCAGTACGACGCGCCGGTGCCAAAGCTGCCCGACGTCGACCCGAACTGGGCGCGGGCCGCCGAGCTGACCGAGGATTGGGGCCTCGGCGGGCTCGCAAAGCGACTCCGGGAGCGCGCTTAGCCCGGCTACGCGCCGGGCAGAATCCCCGCCATGGACAAGGTCGCAGTCGTCACCGGAGCGAAAACGGGCATCGGCTGGGCGATCGCCCAGCGCCTGCAGCAGGACGGCTACGTGCTCGGCTTTCACACGCGCGACGATAAGGAGGATGCGAGAGCGCGGTTCGACGAGATCGGCGAGAACGGGCAGGCCCACTGGCTCGTCGGCGACCTCTCCGACCGCGACATCGGCGAGCGGCTCGTCTCCGAGACCGTCGAAGCGCTCGGCCGCATTGACGTGCTCGTGAACAACGCTGGCGCCACGTCGGCCAAGCCGGCACTCGATCTCGACGTGGACGACTTCGACGCACTCTTCTCCGTGGACGTGCGCGGAGCGTTCCTGATGTGCAGCGCCGCCGGAAAGCGGATGCGAGACGCCGACGGCGGCGTGATCGTCAACATCACGAGCGTCCACGAGCACATTCCCAGGCCGGGCTTTGCGGTCTACGCCTCGGCGAAGGCGGCTCTCGGGATGCTGACGCGCTCACTTGCGCTCGAGCTCGCGCCGGACGGAATTCGGGTCACCGCCGTCGCACCAGGGGCCATCGCGACGCCGCGGAACGAGGAGGCCGACGAGCTCTCCGATCAGATCCCGCTCGGCCGCCCGGGCGATCCCGCCGAGGTGGCCGCGCTCGTCTCGTATCTCGTGAGCGACGAGGCGCGCTACATCAGCGGCACGAGCGTCGTCATCGACGGCGCGATGACGCAGCAAGTCGTCGCCGACCCCGCTTGGTAGCCCCGCTCGTCAGCCACTCAGATTTCGCGCGC
>DATAOL010000308.1:0-4120 GCA_036265755.1 Gaiellaceae bacterium
GCTTGGACAAGTGGCGCTCTATGGGATCGCCGGATTCACGGCCGCGAACCTCGTCGAGGCTGACGGCGGCTCCAAGGTCGCATTGAACCCCTGGGCTGCGACGCTGCTCGGGCTGGTCGCAGCGGTCGCCGTCGGGTTCCTCCTAGGAGCAATCGCAAGCAGGAGCTACGGAATCTACTTCCTGATGATCACGCTTGCGTCCTCGGTGCTGGTCTACTTCTTCTTCGCGCAGGTGACGCAGCTCTCCGGGTTCGGCGGCGTCAACAACGTCGAGCTTCCCTCGGTCGTCGGGAACCCCCTGCAGCAGCCGGCGCGGCTGTTCTACATCGCGCTCGTCGTCTCCGCGGTCGTCTACGTGACACTGCGCTACATCGCCCGAGCGCCTCTGGGGCTCGCTTTCCAGGGGGTGCGTGACGACCCGGCGCGGATGCGCGCGCTCGGCTACAACGTCCCGCTCCTGCGCGCCGTTGCCTTCGCTCTGGGTGCCCTCGTCGCTGGTCTTGCCGGAATCCTCTCCGTCTGGTGGAACACCCGAATTTCTCCCGGCTCGATTTCGCTTTCCCAGACCATCGATGTCCTTGTTATCGCGGTCATCGGCGGCCTCTACAGGCTCGAAGGAGCCTGGGTGGGCGCCGCCGTGGTGGCCGTGCTGGACAACTGGCTTCGCGGCATCGACGTGGTTGGGAGCCGATTCAACACTGTCATCGGAGTGATCTTCCTCGCGATCGTTCTGGTGTCTCCCGGGGGGCTAATGGGAATCTGGGGCGCCGCAATGAGCACGCTCCAGTCCCGCTTAGGGCGAGGGCCAAGCGGCGAGGACCCCGATCCGTTGCCGCTGACCCAGGAACGCCACCCTGCCAGCGACACCCCCATCGTCCCCTAGTAACGAAGGAGGAAGCCACGCACGCCAACCAACCCACTGGCAAGTCCTCCCGGCGGAGACCGGGATACCTGGTGAACTCGAGAAGAGGAGGAACGATGCGAGAACCCGGAGAGGGCCGGCCCAGCCGGCTCTGGATCCTGTGGGCCGCAGTCGTGCTTGCGCTCGCCGTGATTGCAGCGGGTTGCGGCGGTGACGACGAAGCGACCGGCCAGACAGGTGGCGCTACCACGGGCGGCCAGGCCACCGCAGAGGCGATCAAGATCGGCGTCTTCGCGAACAACGAGGGCCCGTTCGCCCCGTTCGAGGGCCAGACATGGGGCGGAGCGATGCTGCCGCTCATCAACCGAGGTGCAACTCCTGTCAGCGGCGATCCGAAGGAGGGCGTCTCAGGTGCCGTCATCGCCGGCCATCCGATCGAGATCGTGTACGGAGGGTCCGACGCGACTCCCGACAAGGCAGTCGAGGAAGCTCGGCGGCTCGTCGAGCAGGAGAAGGTCGACATCCTCGTGGGCCCGCTCTCCGGGAGCGAGGGCATCGCAGTCGCCAACTACTCGAAGGAGCAGCCCGGAGTCACCTTCGTGAACGGGATCTCGGGCGCACAAGACACGACGTTGAAGGTGCGCTCGCCGAACTTCTTCCGCTTCCACAACGACGGCACTCAGTGGACGGCGGGGCTCGGCGACTACGCCTACAACGAGCTTGGCTGGCGCAACGTCGTCACGATCGGCGACGACTACGACTTCCCGTACTCGCAGATCGCCGGCTTCGTGGCGGAGTTCTGCTCCATCGGCGGCAACGTGTCGAAGCGGCTCTGGCCTGCGCTCGGTGAAGAGGACTACTCCTCCTTCATCACGCAGATTCCCGAGGACGTTGACGGCTTCTTCATGGGCGTCGGCGGGACCGGGACCGTGGCGTTCGTCAAGCAGTACGAGCAGCTCCGCGGCAACCTTGCTGACAAGATCATGGGCGGCATCTTCATGACCGACCCGGTGATCCTGAAAGAGCTCGGAGACCAGGTCGTCGGTGTCGTGACTGCCGGCATGACGGCGGGCGACTCCCAGGAGTCGTCGTACCTCGACTACTCGAATGCGCTGGACACCGCGTACCCGGACCTCAAGGGCACGGCCTCGAGCGTGTTCGCCTACGGCTACTACACGGCGATGGAAGCGATCGCCCAGGGCCTCGAGCAGGTCAAGGGCGACCTTTCCGGCGACCAGGCGGCGTTCAGAGACGCGCTGGCGAACCTCGAGCTCGACGCCCCGCTCGGGACGATCAAGCTCGACGAGAACCGCCAGGCGATCATGGACAACTTCCTGCAGCAGATCGTCAAGGACAACAACGGCGACGGAGTGCCGGACGTGAAGACGATCAAGACGATCCCGCAGGTCGATCAGACCTTCGCGGGCGCCTTCAGCCCGGAAACGCCATCGCCCGACCGCACGCATCCACCGTGCAAGGCGGGCACCCCGCCCCCGTGGACCAAGCAGGGTGGAGGCGGCTAAACCCATGTTCCCCGAAGAGCTGTGTCCGTAGCAGCACCGGCAACGGAAAGCGCCGAGCCGATCCTCCGCTTGCGGGGGGTCGGCCGGCGCTTCGGGGGCGTACACGCCGTCCGGAGCGTGGACCTCGACGTTCTTCCGGGCGAGCGACGCGCGATCCTCGGGCCGAACGGCGCGGGGAAGACGACCCTTTTCAATCTCGTGTCCGGCGAGTTCCCGCCGACAGCGGGAACCATCGAGCTGTTCGGCCGCGACGTGACCAGGCAGCCGGCCCGGAAGCGGGCGCACGTTGGGCTCACCCGGACGTATCAGACCTCGCGTCTCTTCCTGGGCCTGAGCGTCGAGGACAACATCTATCTCGCGGTGCTGGGCGTCCGGGGCAACCACCTCCGGCCGGTGCGCGTTTCGGGCCGGGACGGCCCGATGCGTGCTCGTGCGCGCGAGGTGGCCGAGCGAGTGGGTCTCGCCGGTCAGCTGGGAACGCTCGTCGGATCCCTCTCGCACGGCGAGCAGCGCCAGCTCGAGGTCGCCATGGCGCGGGCGGGCGACCCGAAGCTCTTGATGCTGGACGAGCCCGCCGCCGGCCTCTCGCGCGGTGAGCGTGTCCTCCTCACGGAGCTGCTCGTAGAGCTCGACCGGGATATCACCCTGGTGCTCATCGAGCACGACATGGACGTGGCGCTGACCGTCGCCGAGCGAGTGACGATGATGCACGAGGGCCGGATCGTGGTGGAGGGGACTCCTGAGGAGATCCGTGCGAACCAGCTCGTCCACGACCTCTATCTCGGGAAGGGCCACTATGGCGACGAGTGAGTCCTTCTTCGCGGTGAAGAATCTGAACGCGTACTACGGGCGCGCTCAGATCCTCCACGGCGTGTCCTTCGAGATGGGCCATGAGCCCGTCGCTGTCATCGGGCGCAACGGCATGGGCAAGACCACCTTGTGCCTCACGGTCATGGGGCTTATGGCGCAGGCCAAGGGCTCGGTGCAGTTCGAAGGCGAAGAGCTTCTGGGGCGACAGCCCTACAAGATCGCCGCCGCCGGAATCGGCTATGTCCCACAGGGACGGCGTCTCTTCCCCTCCCTCTCGACCGAGGAGCACCTGAGGATGCTCGGGAGCACGAACGGCGGCCGCTGGAACATCGACGCGATCTGGGCGCTGTTCCCGCGCCTCGCCGAGCGCAGGAAAGTCGGCGCGGCCCAGCTCTCCGGCGGCGAGCAGCAAATGCTCGCGATCGCGAGGGCCCTCCTACGCAACCCGAAGCTCATCGTCATGGACGAGCCTTCCGAAGGCCTTGCGCCCACGATCATCGAAAGCCTCGTCGGGACCTGTGAGACGCTCGTGCAGGAGGGGGTCGGCCTCCTGCTCATCGAGCAGAACCTGGGCGTGGCCACCGCGCTCGCAGACCGGCAGCTCGTCATGATCGCGGGCTCGATCCAGGCGGAGACGACAGGCGGCGCCTTGCTCGCGGATCCCGAGGCGCAGCAGCGCTACCTCGGCGTAACGCGGATCGAGGAGACTCCGAACACGGCCAGGGAAGGCTGATGGCCACCGTCGTCCTGCTCGGCACGCTCGACACGAAGGGCGACGAATACGACTTCCTCAGGCGGAAAGTGCGCGAGGAGGGCGTGGATGTGCTCCTCGTGGACACAGGAGTCCTGGGCGTACCGCTCGCCGAGCCCGACATTTCGCGCCAGGAGGTGGCGGCAGCCGCGGGCGCGAATGCCGAGGATCTCG
>DATAOL010000309.1:0-9756 GCA_036265755.1 Gaiellaceae bacterium
TCCGCCTCGGCGAGGTCCTTGGCGATGCCGCTGTCCGTGAGGAAGTCGAAGGGGGCGTGGTGTTGCGAGTGGTTGCCGAGGACGTGCCCGGCCGCTGCGACCTTCATCGCCTCCTCAGGGTTGGCTCTGGCCCAGCGGCCCTCGATGAAGAACGTGGCGCTCACGCCGGCCAGCGCCGCCAGGGTTCCGTCGAGCGCACGGCCCGAGCAGGGGCGGTCTGGATGCTCGGTGTCGATCGTCAGTGCAACGCGCATCTACTGCGCCAGAGTCACCTTGGTGAGCTGCTCGGGGCGATCGGCGTCGAGGCCCTTCGCGCGCGCGAGCGCCGCCGCGAAGAGCTGCCCGGCGACAACGGATAGGAGTGGTGCGAAGGCGGGGCGGGAGGCTCTCGGCGTTGGCAGCGCGAACGCGGCTCCTGGGATTCTGGCGGCGGCGCTTCCGCTCGCGACGAGCGTCGCCCCCGCTCTCTTCGCGCGCTCTGCGGCCTCGAGCACGGCTGCCAGCGTCTCGTCGTGCGCGGCGATCGTCCACACGGGAAAGAGCGCGTCGATCGCCGCGACGGGGCCGTGCGCCAGATCCGTGGCCGTGAGCGGTTCGGCGGCGACGCGACAGGTCTCGGTCAGCTTGAGAGCGACTTCTCTCGCCGTCGCGAGCTCGAAGCCGCGGCCGATGACGAACATCCGCTCGACGTACGTGAAGGCGGGAGCGATCTCGGCGGCGCGCAGCTCGAGCGGCCCGAGCATCTCGGCCATCTGCTCGGTGACGCGGCGCAGGCCGTCGGCGACCTTTCGGCTCTTACCCGCGGCGGCTCCGGCGAGAAGCGCCAGCGAGGCGAGCTGGTTCATGTAGGTCTTCGAGGCCGCGACGGAGCGCTCGGGGCCGGCGAGGAGCGGCAGCGTCACGTCGGCAGCGTCTGCGAGCGCGGAGCGCGCGTCGTTCGTGACCGCGACGGTGTACGCGCCGCGCGAGCGCATGCGCGCCACATACTCGACGACGTCCTGTGTGCGGCCGGACTGGGAGAGCGCAATGACCGCCGAGCTCGAGACGTCGAGCGAAGCGTCGTAGTAGACCGTGAGGGAGATCGAATCCCGCATTGCGGTTAGGCCGGCGAGGACACCGAAGGCGTAGACGCCGTAGGAGGCGGCCGCATCGGAAGATCCGTGTCCGACGAGCCGGATCGCGCCCGGTGCCCTCCTCGCGATCTGCGCCCCCACAGCCTCGTAGTCCTTCGCGTGCTCGAGGAGCCGTGCCAGCGACTGTGGCTGGCCGCGTATCTCCGAAAGGAAGATGGCGCCCGGCCGGCTCACGAAGCGCCGATCCGCTCGCCCGTCTCAGGGTCGAAGAGGTGTGCCTCGTCTGCCCGGGGCCTGAGCATGACGCGCTCGCCGCGCTCGGGTGCGCTCTTCCAGTCGGTGCGGGCCACGAGCTTCGTCGTCTCGCCGCCCACCTCGGCGACGCAGAAGACGTACGCGTCCGCGCCGATCTCCTCAACGACCTCGACCGTCGCGGGAAGCCCGTCGGCGGCCAGTTCGAGCGACTCCGGCCGAAAGCCGAGGACGAGGCTCTCCTTCCCGTTCAGAGCTGTGTCGTCCGGAAGCTGAACCGGCTCGCCGCCGAAGCCCACGCGCCCGTGCTCGACGGTCGCGCTCACGAGGTTCATGGCGGGCGACCCGATGAAGCTCGCGACGAAGGTGTTCACCGGCGCCTCGTACAGCTCGCGGGGCGGCCCGCACTGCTGCACGTGCCCGTCGCTCATGACGACCACACGGTCGCCGAGCGTCATCGCTTCGGCCTGATCATGGGTGACGTAGACGGTCGTCACGCCGAGCCGTGCCTGCAGGGCGGCGATGTCGGCGCGCATCTGAACGCGGAGCTGGGCGTCGAGATTGGATAGCGGCTCGTCCATGAGGAACACGGACGGCTGGCGCACGATCGCTCTCCCCATGGCGACACGCTGGCGTTGCCCGCCGGAGAGCTGGCCGGGCTTGCGCTCGAGGAACGGAACGAGCCCGAGAAGCTCTGCCACCTCACGGACCCGCTGCGCCCGCTCCTCCTTCTTCACACGCGCGATGCGCAGGGGGAACCCGATGTTCGCCTCGACCGTCAGATACGGATAGAGCGCGTAGTTTTGGAAGACCATGGCGATGTCGCGCTTCTTGGGCGCGAGATACGTCACGTCGCGCTCGCCGATGTAGATCGCGCCCCCGTCGACCTCCTCGAGCCCGGCGAGCATGCGCAGCGCGGTCGTCTTCCCGGACCCGGACGGGCCGACGAGCACGACGAACTCACCGTCTTCGATGTGCAAGTCGAGCGAGTCGACGGCGGGAGCTTCGGTGCCCGGATAGATCTTCGTGGCCTGCTCGAAGCGGACGTCAGCCAACGGTGACCCTTTCCGCTCCGCCCGCTGCGTTGCCGATCTCCGCTCGCGCGCGAGCGTACGCCTCCTGCGGAGCGCCGAGCGCATCGAGCGCGAGGAGTACTGCGCCGACGATCGGTGGCGAGTTCGTACGGTGAACGGAGATCTCCGGCCCCACCTCGCGCAGGCCGGCAGCGATCGCGTCGAGGAGCCGCCCGTCGCCCGCCTGCAACAGGCCTCCGCCGAGGAGCACCTCCACCGGATTCCCCGTGAGCTCGAGACGTTGAATCGCGACCCGCGACAGCGCGACGACCTCGGCTGCCAGCCGGTCGACGATCCCGGCGGCGACCGCATCGTCGGAGGCAGCGGCGAAGACGACAGGCGGCAGCTCCGCGAGCCGTCGCATCGGGATGACGCCTCGGTGAATGTCCTCGGCGAGGCGGGTGGGGGACTCGACCCCGAAATGCCCGGGGACGAGCTGCTCCAGCGAGGTGCGCGGACCGCGCCCGTCTTCGCTCCGGGCTGCGGCGGAAACGGCGGCGAGGCCGACGTCGTAGCCGCCGCCCCAGTCGCCGGTCGTCGGCCCGAGCGCGGGGAACCTCGCATGGCGGCCGTCGGGCGAGACCCCGACGCAGTTGATTCCGGCGCCGCAAACGACGGCGACGCCCCAGCCACGCTCGGTCCCGGCTCGGAGGACGGCGAAGGTGTCGTTGCCGACGAAGATATCGCCGGCCCAGCCTCGCTTTACGGCGGCCGCGCGCAGCTCCTCCTCCTCGGCCGGGAAGTCGACTCCGGCCATGAGCAGCTCGGCAATGTCGGCGATCTTCTCCGTCGGTGGCTCGCCGAGCGCGTCCTCGATCGTCCTCGCGACCACGTCGATGGCGCCCTCGGCCCCGAGGTGGTGGGGCGAGCTCGCCGGCCCGCGGGCGAAGCCGAGCATCTCTCCCTCCGCCGAGACGATCGCGACGTCGGTCTTCGAGTTGCCGCCGTCGACGGCCAGGCCGCGCCTCATGCGGTGGCCTCGGCGAGCGTGGGGAGGTGCCCGGCCGCGATCAGGCGTTCGAGCAGATCGACGCTCAGGCTCCACTGGCCGATGAGCGGATGGGCGAGCAGCGCCTTGCGCGCCGTCTCGAGATCGCGTGTCACGGCTGCCTGGGCGGTGAGGCGCTCGTACGCGACGACGTGCTGGGTGAGACCGAGGAGTTCCGGCGCCAGCGGCGCCTGCGGGAGAGGAACGGCGCCGGAGCTCTCGATCCGCGCCGGGCACTCGACGACGTCGTCGTCCGCCAGGCCGGCGAGCGTGCTCTCGTTGCGAATGTCGACCACATGCGCCTCACCCGAGCCCGCGGCGAGCGAGGCCGCGAGACCGGTCGCGGCCTCGCTGTAGAACGCGCCTCCGCGCTGCTCGAGCAGCGCGGGCTTCTCGGCGAGCGTCGGGTCGCGATAGAGCTCGAGGAGACCGCGCTCGATCTCCATCACCGTCGCCGCGCGCGGCGTGCCCTCGACCTGGTCCGCAAGGACGGCGTCGTGCTCGTAGAAGTAGTGCAGGTAGTAGGACGGCAGGACGCCGAGCTCCTCGACCAGCCGGGGGGAGAGGTCCACCTCGGCCGCGAGCGTCTCGCCGTGCTCGGCCAGAAGGGCCGGGAGCACGTTCTCGCCGTCGAGCCGCACCGCGCGCACCCACGTGAGGTGGTTGAGGCCGACCTGGTCGACCAGGATGCGCTCCGGCTCGACGGCGAGCAGGCGGGCGAACCTCCTCTGGAAGCCGATCGCCACGTTGCAGAGCCCGATCGCCTGGTGACCGGCGTCGAGGAGGGCGCGCGTGACGATGCCGACGGGGTTTGTGAAATCGATGATCCACGCGCCGTCCGCGGAGAGCTCGCGGACGCGCTCGGCGATCTCGAGCACGACCGGGACCGTCCGCATGGCCTTCGCGAACCCGCCCGCGCCGGTGGTCTCCTGCCCGATGCAGCCACAGGCGAGCGGCACGGTCTCGTCCGAGAGCCTCGCCTCCTGGCCGCCCACCCGGATCTGGACGAGGACGAAGTCGGCGCCGTCGAGAGCGTGGTCGAGATCGTCGGTGACTTCGAGCTTCCCCGCGAAGCCGGCGCGCTCGAGCATCCGCCCGGCGAGGCCGCCCACGACCTCGCGCCGCTCCGGATCGATGTCCTGCAGGACGAGCTCCGACACCGGCAGGCGCTCGCGCTCGCGTGCGAGCCCGCTGACGAGCTCCGGCGTGTAGGTCGAGCCGCCTCCGATGACCGCGACCTTCATCCCTTCACCCCCGTGAGCGTGACGCCCTCGACGAAGGCCCGCTGTGCGAGGAAGAAGAGGATGATCACCGGCGTGATGACGAGGAGCGTCGCCGCCATCGTCAGGTTCCACTGCACCTGGTGAACGGTGCGGAACTGCGAGAGCCAGACCGAGAGCGTCCAGTTCGACGGGTTCTCGCCCGTGTACAGGAGCGGCCCGAAGAAGTCGTTGAAGCAGAAGAGAAAGGAGAAGAGCGCCACGGCGGCGATCGCCGGCTTGGCCAGCCGCAGCACGATCGTGGTCAGGATCCGGAACTCGCCGCAGCCGTCGACGCGCGCCGCGTCGAGGTACTCCTCCGGGATGGTGAGGAAGAACTGGCGCAGGAGGAAGATCGAGAACGCGTCGCCGAGGGCGTTCGGGAGGATCAGCGGCCAGAGCGACCCGACGAGATGGAGCTTGGCCCACATCACGTAGACGGGGATCACCGTCACCTGCGGCGGCAGCATCATCGCGATGAGGACGATCAGGAACGCCGCCTCTCGACCTCGCCACCGTAGCCTCGCGAGCGCGTATGCGACCGGGATACTCGAGACGAGCAGAAAGAGCGTCGCCAGTCCCCCGTAGAGGAGCGAGTTGAGCGCGTAGCGCCAGAGCGGAGCCTCCCGGAAGACATCCGCGAAGTTCTCGAGCCGGAAGGGATGCGGCCAGAGGTCCGGCGAGAGCGCCTGCGCGTTCGTCATGAAAGCCGTCAGCACGATGAAGAGGAACGGCGCGATGAAGACGATCGCGGCGACGATCAGGAGGCTGTGGTCGGCCACCGCGACGAGAAAGCGCCTTCTGCGCACGGGCGCGGGCGGCTGCTGCCGGACGAAGGGCTCGGCGACCGGTGGCGCCGCGGTGGTCATCGCACAGCCGGTCCCTGGTAGTGGACCCAACGCCGCGAGTTGCGCACGATCACGAGCGTGACGGCGAACGCGACGCAGAGAAGCAGCATCGCCATCGCGGACGCGTAGCCCATGTTGAAGTAGCGGAACCCTTGCTGGTAGAGCAGAACCGGGTAGAAGAGGGTCGAGTCGAGGGGATAGCCGAGCGAATTCGCGCCTTCCGTGGCCGAGGCCGCCGACCCGGCAGCGATGGTGCTGGCGACGTAGGCCTGCGTGAAGTACTGCAGGGCCTCGATCACCCCGATGACGACGGCGAAGAGGATCACCGGGCTGATCGTCGGGAGGGTCACCCACCGCATCTGCTGGAAGCCCCCGGCGCCGTCGAGCTCAGCCGACTCGTACAGGTGCTTGGGCACGTCGAGGACCGCGGCGAGAAAGATGATCATCATGTTCCCGACGCCCCACATGCCGAGGAGCACGAGGGACGGCTTCGACCAGGTGGGCGAGTCGAACCAGAGCGGCCCGGAGATCCCGAGGTGGCCGAGCAACGTGTTCACGGGACCCGTGCCGGGGTTCAGCAGGTAGACGAACCCGAGCGTCGCGGCGACGGGCGGGACGAGCGCCGGAAGGTAGAACACGGTGCGGAAGAAGCCGATCCCGCGTCGGGCCCGCGACAGCATGAGCGCGACGCCGAACGCGAAGAGGACGTTCAGCGGCACGGCGACCGCCATCAGCCAGAGCGTGTTCGACACACCGGGCCAGATCCGCTGGTCGCCGGTGAAGAGGTACTTGTAGTTGGCGAGCCCGATCCAGCGCGGCGCCGAGAGCAGGTCGTAGTGGGTGAACGAGTAGTACGCGGTCATGACCAGGGGGTAGCCGAAGAAGATCGTGAACCCCAGGATCCACGGGCTCATGAACGCAAGGACCTGACCGCGACGCCGCCAGGCCGCACGCCGCCGCGCGGAGCGGCGGTCGTACGGCCGTACGGCTGCGATCGACTCGGCCTCGGCGGCCCTGCTCACGTCACGGCACCTGCGCGCCGCCTGCGGCTTCGAGCTGGGCATCGATCTGCTTGTCGAGGTCGGCCAGGCCGCCCTCGAGATCGGACACCTTGCCGGCCTGGTGCTTGGTCACGAACGCGTCCACGAGGTCCTGGTTCGCGCTGCCGACGAGCGTGATCGGAGTCGTCCTCGTGTTCGGATTGCCGAAGATGTCGAGGAAGATGTTGAACTCCTCGTCCGGTTTCACGTCGGGCGAGTTCAGCGCATCCGAGGTCGTCGGCACGTTGCGGATTCCGTTCGTCATCTTGACGAGCGCGCCGGTATCCGTCGCCAGGTACTTGAGGAGCTCCCAGGCCTGGTCCTTGTGGTCGGACGTCTTCGGGATGCCGATGATGCTCCCGCTCGTGTAGCCGGACCCGTACAGATCGGGCTGCGCGTCGTCCACGGGGAGGGGGGCAGTCCCGAACTCGAGCTCGGGGTGCTCGGCGCGGATGAACGCGACGCGCCATTCCCCGTCGAGGTTCATCGCGAGCTTGCCGCGCTCGAAGGCCTGCTGCGGCGAGAACTCGTCACCGGCGCTCGCCTGGAACTTGACGAGATTGTTGTAGCCGTACCAGTCGATGAGCTCCTTCTGCCAGCGCAGCATGTCCGCCCACCCCGGCTGCTTCGAGAGGTTCGAGTGCCCCTGGTCGTCGACCCAGTCGAGGCCCCATTGCGGCGCCCAGTGGGCGGCGATGTTCTCGTAGAAGCCGTCGAAAGGATCGAGGCCTACGACCTTGAGGGAGCCGTCGGAGTTCCTCTCCGTCAGCTTCTTGGCGTCGGCCATCAATTCCGAGACGTTCTTCGGAGGCGAGGCGATGCCCGCCTTGGCGAGGAGATCCTTGTTGTAGTAGAGGCCGTAGACGTCGGCCAGCATGGGCAGCGCGCAGCGCGTCCCGTTGTACTGCGAGTACTGGCGCGGGACGTCCGGGAAGATCGTGTCGCTGATCCCGTCCTGCTTCATGTAGTCGGCGAGGTCGATCCACGCACCGTTCGAGCAGTAGGCGCCCGTGTAGGCGCCGGCGTCGAACGAGTGCGCGACGTCCGGTGCGTTCCCGCCGCGTATGGCCGCCACGATCTTGTCGTCGCTGATGCCGCCGACGACTTTCACGTGGATGTTCGGATGGGACTTCTCGAAGTCGGCGACGACTTCCTTCATCACTCCGAGCTCCCGGGCCGTGAACCCGGTCCAGAACGTGATGTTCGCCTCGCCGGAAGATGACGAGCTCGACCCACCACAGCCCGCCGCCACGCTCGCCAGCAGCACTGCCAGTACGAGCCCTACGGTCGCCACGCGTCTCATGCGCCAAGTCCTCCTCGCAGGATTGAGTTAGAGAACTTTACGAAAGCGACTCTTTCAGAGAAGATAGCGGTCTGTCAACCAGGAATTGTCGCCACTCTTCGTTAGAGTCACTGACGAGATGCCGAACCAAGCCATCCCACCACTTCTTCGCCGACTGAACGAGCGCGCTGTGCTCGAGGCGATACGCCTTGGCGCGCCGATCTCGCGCGCAGAGATCTCCAGGCGCGCGGGGATCTCGAAGCCCACGGTCTCGCTCGCCCTCCGCTCGCTCCTCGATGCCGGTCTGGTGCGCGAGGCCCGCGCGGCTCCCGAGGGGCCGAACTACGGCGCCGTGTATTTCGAGACGGTGCCCGAGGCGGCACTCGTCCTCGGCCTCGATCTGGGCGCTCGCTTCCTGCGCGGAGCCCTCTGCGACCTGCGCGGTGAGGTCCGGGCGCGCCAGGACCTCGAGCTCCGCGCAGCCGACGTCGGCGAGGCCCTCACCGCGGCCGCCGGCCTGCGCGATTCGCTCCTGGAGACGAGCGGGCTCGACGGCGATCTCATCGACAGCGCCGTCGTCGGGGTCCCAGGAGTCGTCGAGGCCCGGACGGGCAAGTTGCGCCTTGCCGCGAATGTCGAAGGACTGGAGGGGCGCCCCCTGGCCGACGATCTGCGCGAGCGGCTCGAGCTTCCCGTGGAGCTCGAGAACGACATCAATCTCGCGGCGCTGGGCGAGCACTGGGCCGGAGTCGCAAGAGGGGTTCCGGACTTCGTCTTCCTCTCCGTCGGCACCGGCATGGGCGCCGGCCTCGTGTTGGACGGTGAGGTGCACCGCGGCCATCACGGCGCGGCCGGCGAAGTGGACTTCGCCTTGCTCGGAGTGGGAGAGGACGTCGATCCTTCCGCACCCGCGGTCTCGGCTCTCGCGGCGCGCCTGGCGGCGGACGGAAGCGCCTCGACCCGGCTCGCGGCGCCCTTCGACGTCCGCGCGCTGTTCGCCGCGGCGCGCGGCGGCGATGCGCTTGGCCGCGCTGTCGTCGAGGAGGAGGCGAGGCGGATCGCTCTCCACATCGCTCCGATCGCCGCGGTGGCCGACGTCGGGTTGGTGGTACTCGGCGGCGGGATCGGGGCCAACGGCGACCTCCTCCTCGAGCCCGTCCGGCGGCACCTCGCCGAGTGGCTTCCGTATCCCCCGAGGATCGAGACGTCCAGCCTCGGAGAGGCCGCGGTCCTGATGGGCGCGCTCGCAGTCGGCCTGCGCGCGGCACTCGACAACGTGTTCTCCAACCGGGAGCGTGCCGAGCCGGTGCCCTCCTAGTCCGGGGGCGCGAAGCTAATCGTCTCCTCGCGGCCCTCGTGGAAGAGTCGCGTGTGCGCAGGAGTCGTCTCGGCGATCACCCGGCCGTCGCGGATCACCCAGCGGCGCACCGATTGGAGGCGGAGCACCTCGAGAGCGGACGGCGCGTCGAAGACGACGAGATGCGCAGGCTTCCCCTCCTCGACTCCGTACTCGTCCTCCACGCCGAGCGTGCGCGCGCCTCGCCAGGTGGCGCAGCCGAGCATTTCCGGGATCTCGTCGAGCCCGCTCATGTAGGTGAAATGGAGGGCGAGGTTGGCGGCGTGGACGAGATCCGCCTTCCCCATCAGGTACCAAGGATCCATGATCACGTCGTTCCCGAGGGAGACGTTCACGCCGGCCCGGAGGAGCTCCTTCAGCTGCGCGAACCCGCGCCGCTTCGGATACGGCTCGAGCCGGCCCTGGATCAGCGAGTTGGCATACGGGTTCACGACGACGTTGATCCCGGCCCGGCGCAGGAAGCCGTGCAGCTTCGAGGAGTAGTACGGCTCGTACGAGCCCATCGCCGTGCAATGGCTCGCGGTCACCCGGCCGGTGAGACCGTGTTTCACCGTGTCGTCCGCCATCACCTCGAGGAACCGGGA
>DATAOL010000310.1:0-4834 GCA_036265755.1 Gaiellaceae bacterium
CTGCGGTCGCGGCAGGCGTCGACGTGGCAGCCGTGGAGGAACACCTCTCACGCTACGTCGTCTCGTGCCCTCTCTGCAAAGGAGTGGGCCAGCTCGGCGTTGCCCACGACGAGTGCCGCATCATCTCCGGAACGAACGAGAAGGACGGAATCGCCGCCGTCGTGGTCATGTGCAAGCGCTGCGGCTATCTGATGCCGCTCGCCGCCGACCAGATCCCCGGCGCCAGGCCCAAGGCCTGAGCGGCAGGGAGGGCGGCCGCCCGAAGGCGACCGCCCGCAGCAATCGGCTTAGGCCGCTTCCTTCACGCGGCGCGAATCGCGCTCGAGTCGTTCCTCGGCCCGGGCACGCGCGTGGATGAGCTCCGGCGAACCGAAGCGCTTCCGGGCCTCGGCGGTCCGGTATTCGCCCCACAGCTCGTCGATGGTCTTCGAGAGGCCGGAGAGCTCGGCCGACGTCTCGGCATCTGATCCCTGAGCAAGCCTGTTCCACAGCTCGGCGCGTCGCGCGATCGCCTGGTCCAGCTCCTCACGGATCTCGTTCGTTGTACGCACAACCTTTTAAACGAGGTCGCGCGCGCGGCAATTCCGGCAAGAAGAGCCGGAGGCGGGACTCGAACCCACGGCCTACCGCTTACAAGGCGGTTGCTCTACCAGCTGAGCTACTCCGGCAGCGCGGCCAGCGTAGCTAATCGAGAACCTGGCGCCCCTGCTGGTGCTGGAGCACCTTTCGCTTCACGCGCTGAAGTGCGTTGTCGATCGTCTTCGTGTCGCAGCCGAGGTCCTCTGCCATCTCCTCGTAGGAGTTGCCTTCGAGGTAGAGACGGAGAGCGTCGCTCTCGAGCGGCGAGAGCCCTGTCCCGAGGCAGAAGACGAGGCTCTGCAGCTCCTCCGTCGAGATGACGCACACGACAGGGTCGTCGACCCCGGGGCCCGGGAGCGCGTCGCCGAGGGTGCAATCGCCGTCCTCCTGCCCGGCCGGCGTGTGACTGAACGAGACATACGTGTTCAGCGGAGCGTGCTTGAAGCGCGTCGCTGTCTTGATCGCCGTGATGATCTGGCGCGTGATGCAAAGCTCGGCGAAGCTCCGGAACGACGTTTCCTTGTCGGAGCGGAAGTCGCGGACCGCCTTGTACAGGCCGACCAGCCCCTCCTGGATGAGGTCGTCGGACTCGCCGCCGGCGATGAAGTACGAGCTCGCCTTGAGGCGGACGAAACCGGTGTAGCGGCGGAGCAGCGCGTCCATCGCGGCGGAATCACCGTTGCGGGCACGAAGGACGAGCCGTAGATCCTCGACTTCTCGTTGAGTCTTTTCCTGCGGGCGGGCCGTTGCGAGCTGGCGGCGGGGCATCGGCTTTCCTCCTGGGCTTTTGGCTGTGCCGGTGCCGAGGAAAGCATGCCTCGACAACCCTAACCCTCAACTTGAGGTCACGATCGTAGCAGGCGGTCCGGGAAAGTTCAATGTCGCCTGCGGCGGAAACGCTCGAGCGCAGAACGCGTGTTCTCATCGAGCGTGTCCTCGACCCGCGTGCCCGTTTCCGGTGTCTTCCGCGGGCCTTCGTCGAGGTCGCGCAGGAAGGTCTTCGACGAGACGCGCCGCGTTTCCTGCCCCGCTGTCCCGCGGATGGCCCGGTCGGAGGAGACGACCGTGACCTCCTCCCGCGCACGATGCTCGGCGGCGAGGCGCTCGAGAAGTGAATCCGCCTCGGGCGCGAAGCGGACGGAGAGCGCGCCGTAGGCGGCGTCGTCCCCCACCCCGTCGAAGACGACCACGCCTCGGGCGCCGCGGACGGCGACGAAGCTCGCCAGGCGGTCGACGAGCTCCTCCCGGTCGCGGAACGAGCCCTGGTGGAGGATGTTGTAGCCGTCGAAGAGGTAGAGCATCTCGCTAAGGATGCCCGCGTGTACGCGGAGCGCGCGTATCTGGACGAGGCAGCGAGGCGGCTGGAGGCGATCCTGGGGGTCGACCTCGTCGGTGTGTACGCGAGCGGCTCATGGGCGCTCGGAGGCTACGAGGCGGGCCGCAGCGACCTCGACGTGGCGGTGGTGGTGCGCGCGCCGCTCCGCGACGAGGCGGCCGAGAGGATCGTAGCCGCGCTGCGGGAGGAAGAGCTCCCGTGCCCGGCGCGCGGTCTCGAGCTCGTCGTCTACACCGCCGAGTCGGCAGCTTCGGGCGCCGCAGAGCCCGGCTTCGAGCTCAACCTCAACACCGGGGCCGGCATGCCGTTTCGCGCCGACAGGACGCCGCAGCCGGGCGAGCGGCACTGGTTCCCAATCGACCGAAGCGTTCTCGCGCGGCACGGTGTCGCGCTCGTCGGCCCGCCTGCAGCGGACGTCTTCGCCGCGCCGCCGCAAGCCGAGCTGAGACCGATGCTCGCAGAGGTGCTCCGCTGGTACGCGCGTGAGGATCCCGACAGCGAGGACGGCGTGCTCAACGCGGGCCGCTCGCTGCGGTTCGCACGTGACGGCGTCTGGCTTCCAAAGCCCGCCCTGCGAGACTGGGCATCCGAGCAGCCGGGCACGAACGCCGAGATTCTCGCGCGGACAATCGCGGAGCTGGAAGCTTTCTAGCCGCGGCGTTGGCGCGAGGCCTCGAAGAGCGCGATCCCGGCTGCCACGCTGACGTTCAGCGACTCCACGGAGCCGGTAAGGGGAATCGAGAACGCGTCGTCGCATGATTTCCGCACGAGCGGGCGCAGGCCGCGTCCTTCCGCGCCGAAGACGAGCGCCACACCGGTGCCGAAGTCGGCCGACCAGACAGGTGTCGCGGCATCCCCAGCGGCCGCCCAGACCCAGAGGTCGCCGCGCTTCACGTCCGTGAGATACCTCGCGAGGTTCACGACGACCGCAACCTGCACATGCTCGACCGCTCCGGCGGAGGCGCGGCACACGGCCGGCGTGACCCTTGCCGATTTGTGCTCGGTGACGACGACGCCCGTCGCGCCGGCTCCCTCCGCGCTCCGACACACGGCGCCGAGGTTGTGCGGGTCGGTGACCTGGTCGAGGCAGGCGAGGAGTGGGCGCTCCCCCGCCACCAGCTCGTACGCGTCCGCGTATTTGTATGGCTCGCAGAGCGCGAGGACGCCCTGGTGGTCGCGGCTGGCCGCGAGCTCGTTCAGCGCGCCCTCGCGCTCGACGTGCACGCGAAGGCCGGTCTCGTCGCGAAGCCACGTCTCGGAAGCCAGCGCCCGCTCGGTGGCGTGGAGCTCGAGGATCTGCCTGCGCCCGGCCCGGATGACCTCGCGGACGGGTCGGCGGCCGTACACGACCTCGCGCGTCAAAGCGGCACGAGGTCGAATCCGTCCGGCCTGTCACGCACCTGCCACCCGGCTGCTTCGACTTCCCGCCGCAGCCGGTCCGCCTCCTCGAACTCCCCCCGCTCGCGCGCCTCATTGCGACGGGACGCGAGGTCTACGACCTCTGCCGGCGCGTCCTTCTGCGTAGCCAGGCTTTCCAAGCCGAACACGCCGAGTGCGCGTTCGAGGAGATCCAGCCTCCCGCCCGCCCGCCACGTGTGCATGAGCGCGAGCGCCTCGGCCGTGTTGAAGTCATCGTCGAGCGCTTCGGCGAAGAGCTCCCACCCTGGGCCGTCTTCGTCCGACTCGCCCAGACGGAACGCGTTTCTGAAGCTCTCAGCCTGCGCGCGGGCTGACTCCATCGCCTCGTCCGAGTACTCGAGCGGGCTCCTGTAGTGGCCGCCGAGGAAGAAGACGAGCACAGCCTCGCGACCATAGGTGTCCAGCACCTCACGGAGGGAGACGATGTTCCCGACCGACTTCGACATCTTCTCCTCGGCGAGCTGCAGCATCCCGTTGTGGGCCCAAAGCCGTGCGAACGGACGCCCGGCGCCCCGAGACTGCGCCACCTCGTTCTCGTGGTGGGGGAAGCGTAGGTCGAGGCCGCCCCCGTGGATCTCGAACTCCGGCCCGAGATGCTTCTCCGCCATTGCCGAGCACTCGATATGCCATCCCGGCCGGCCGGGCCCCCAGGGGGATTCCCATTCTGTGTCCTCGTGCGGCTTGGTCGCCTTCCAGAGCGCGAAGTCCCGCGGATCCTCCTTGAGGTCGCTCGGCTCCTGGGCGATCATGTCGTCAGGCTGGGCACCCGAGAGCGCGCCGTACTCCGGATAGGCCGGGACGCGGAAATACACGTCACCACCGGACTCGTAGGCGAGCCCGCGTTCGATCAAGTCCTCGATGAGCGCGACGATTTCGGGGATGACCTCGGTGGCCCGCGGCTCGACGTCGGGGCGGCCGAGGCCGAGATCGCCGGTGTCCTGGATGTACCAGTCGGCCGCCTGCACGGCGAGCTCTTCGCTCCCGATGCCCTGACGTGCGGCCGCCTCGTAGATCTTGTCGTTGATGTCCGTGATGTTCTCGACGAGCTTGACCGCATAGCCCCGCTCGCTCAGCCACCGGCGCAGCCACATGGAAACGACGAACGGGCGCGCGTTCCCGATGTGGATCCGCTGGTAGACCGTGGGGCCGCAGACGTACATGCGAATCGGCCCCGGCGGCGCGGGCAACCCGGCCTTCCGGCGCGAGAAGGAGTCGTACAGCAGCACGGCGTCTATCTTTGTCGAGAGCGCGGTGGTGCGGGAGGCTAAGTCGTAGCCGGCGCGCCACGTCAAGTCGGCGGGCACCCGCGCTACCCACGCAACTCGAACCGCCGCAGCGGTTCAGCTCTTGCTGAACTGGGCCTCTTCGGTCGAGCCCTTGAGAGCGAGCGTCGAGCTCTCGCCGCCCGATACCGCCTGGGCGACGAGGTCGAAGTAGCCGGCCCCGACCTCGCGCTGGTGGCGCGTCGCCGTGTAGCCGTCCTCCTCGAGCTCGAATTCA
>DATAOL010000311.1:0-4421 GCA_036265755.1 Gaiellaceae bacterium
TCGAGTCGGTGCAGCAGGAGGACGGCGGCTTCGGCGAGGACTGCCGCTCGTACGACGTCGATGAGGGTGGCGCGGGCTGGCACGGGCGCGGCGAGCCGACGGCATCCCAGACCGCCTGGGCACTCCTCGGCCTCGTGGCCGCCGGAGAGGCTCATTCAGAAGCCGCGACCCGCGCGGCCGCCTGGCTCGCCGAGAACCAGCGCGAGGACGGCGACTGGGACGAGCCCTATTTCACTGGCACGGGCTTCCCGCGCCATTTCCTCATCAACTACCATCTGTATCGCACGTACTGGCCGGTCATGGCGCTCGGCCGCCTCAAAGCCGCCCGCGCTTGATCGTCTACGTGTCAGGCGCGACCGGCTTCGTCGGAAGCCATGTCGCGCGCGAGCTGCGCGAGCAGGGAGCCGAGGTACGCGACGAGCGCGTCGACCTCCTGGACAGCGACGGCCTCGAACGCGTGCTCGGCGGTTGCGACGCGCTCGTTCACGTCGCCGCGCTCTACAGCTACGAGGCGCCCGACTCAGCGTTCCAGCGCGTGAACGTGGAAGGGACGAGGACGATCCTTGCCGCCGCGCGCGCCAAGGGCGTGCGTCGGTTCCTCTTCACGAGCACGGCGGGCACGTGCGGGCCCGTCCCCGGCGCGATCGCGACGGAGGAGGACGAGCCGCCCCAGTGGGAGCTCTCGGTCCCGTACAAGCGCACGAAGCTCGAGTCGGAACTTCTTGCGCTCGCAGCGGGAGCGGTCGTGGTGAACCCGACAACGCCCGTCGGCGACGGCGACGCCAAGCCCACGCCGACGGGGCGGATGATCGAGGGCGTCGCCACCGGCCGCATTCGCGGCTTCGTCGCGACGACTGGGCTCAACGTGGTCGACGTCCGTGACGTCGCTCGCGGCCACGTTCTGGCGCTCGAGCGCGGGGAGCCGCGGGAGCGCTACCTCCTCGGGGGCGTGAACCTCTCCCTCCAGGAGCTTTTCGCTGTCATCGCCGACGTCGCAGGGAGGCCGCGACCAAGGCTCCGAGTCCCGTATCCTGTCGCTGTAGCAGCCGCGAAAGCAGGTTTCGCGAACGCACAAGAGGTCAAGCTCGCGCGCATGCCGATGTATTTTTCCTCGGAAAAGGCTCGGGATAGACTCGGGTACGAACCAGGCCCAGTCGAGCCGGCTTTGGCCCGCGCCACGGCCGAAGCGCTGACACGGAAGGGAGGCGCATGAAGTTTCCGCTTCGCAGCACCGTCCAGATCGGACGCTACGTCGCCTCGCAGAAGAAGAACGACCGCTACCCCCTCGTGATCATGTTGGAGCCGACCCTCGGCTGCAACATCGCCTGCATCGGCTGCGGGAAGATCCGCGAGTACGAGTCGAACAAGGCCCGGCTGACCGTGGAGGAATGCCTCCAGGCGGCGGTGGAGTGCCCGGCTCCGGTCATCTCGGTCTGCGGCGGCGAGCCGCTCATCTTCAAGGGCATCGAGGACGTTGTCGGCGGCTTCCTCGAGATGAAGCGGAACATTCAGCTCTGCACGAACGCGCTGCGTCTCTCGGACATGCTCGACAGGTTCGAGCCAAACCCCCGTCTCACGTTTGTCGTTCACCTCGACGGGATGCAGGAGATCCACGACTACATCTGCGACTACCCGGGCCTCTGGGAGATTGCGGTCGCGGCGATCCGCGAGGCCCGCGAGGCCGGCTTCCGCGTGACGACGAACACGACCATCTTCAAGGAGACGGACGTCGACGACGTGCTCGAGATGATGCGCTTCCTCACCGACGAGGTCGGCATCGACGGCATGCTCGTCGCGCCGGGCTACCAGTACTCCCAGATCGACCCCGCGCTCACGATGACGCGCGCCGAGCACGAGGAGAAGTTCCGAACGATCCGGGACGGCGTGCGGAAGAAGGGTTACAAGTGGCTGGCGAGCCCGGTCTACCAGGACTTCCTGACCGGGGATCGCGAGCTTCCGTGCGCTCCGTGGGGCTCGGTGACGCGGAACCCCTACGGCTGGAAAGGGCCGTGCTATCTCTTGACCGACGGGATCTTCCCGACCTACGAGGCTCTGCTCGACGGCATCGAGTGGGAGCGCTACGGACCGGGCAACGATCACCGCTGCGAGCACTGCGGCATCCACTCAGGCTTCGAGCCGTCCGCGACCATCGCGACGACGTCGAGCGTGAAGGAAACCGTGAGGAGCCTCGCTTGGACTCTCCGGTAACCCTCGCCTGTGCGTTGAAGGTGGAGGAGAAGGCCGCCCGGAAAGCGGGCGCGCGCACAGCCGTGATCGGTCTGGGCGCTGGGCTGCCGCTGCCAGAGGGACAGATCGTCTCGTTCGGTTTTGCCGGCGGGCTCGAGCCGGGGCTGCGCCCGGGGACGCTCATCACCGCGACAAGGGTCGTCGATCCGGCCGGCCGGACACTCTGGGACGGGCCGGCCCTCGAGGTCGAGGGGGCAGAGCCAGCCGTCATCTGCGCCTCCGAGCTCGTCGCCAACGAGCCGAGCGAGCGACATGCGCTGGCGGAGCGAACCGGCGCGACCGTCGTCGACATGGAGAGCGGTGTGCTCGCCTCCACCGGTCGTCTCGCCGGGGTCGTGCGTGCCATCTCGGACCCCGCAGACCACCCCGTCGGCAAGCTCGTCACGGCCGGCAAGCCGGATGGAGGGACGGACTGGAAGGTCGTCGCGGCGGCGTTCGCCACAGAGCCGGTGAAGTCGATCCGCACCGCACGCGACGCGCGCAAGGCGACGGCCGCGCTGCAGCGGGCCGCGGAGGAGCTGACGTGAGCAAGCGTGTTCTCGTCGCCGCCCCGCGGAGCTTCTGCGCCGGCGTCGTGCGGGCGATCGACATCGTCGAGAAGCTGCTGGAGAAGCACGGGCCTCCTGTCTACGTCCGCCACGAGATCGTGCACAACGTCCATGTCGTGCGCGACCTGGAGGCCCGCGGCGCCGTCTTCGTCGAATCGGAAGACGACGTCCCGGAGGGCGAGCTGATCGTGCTCTCGGCCCACGGGGTCGCACCGCGCGTGTACGAGAAGTGCCAGGACCGCGGGCTGAAGATCGTGGACGCGGTGTGCCCGCTCGTGTCCAAGGTGCACGCAGAGGCCCGCAGATATGCGGGGCGGGGCCTGAAGATCGCGCTCGTCGGGCACGCCGAGCACGTCGAGGTCGAGGGGACGATGGGGGAGGCACCGAACTCGATCGTCCTCGTCGAGACGCCCGAGGATGCGCGGGAGCTCGAGGTGGAGAACGGCGAGCAGGTCGCCTACATCACCCAGACCACGCTGTCGCTCGACGACACCGCGGACGTCGTCGACGCTCTCCGCGAGCGCTTCCCCGATCTTGTGGGGCCGCCTTCGGCAGACATCTGCTACGCGACGCAGAACCGCCAGGACGCGGTGAAGAAGATCTGCGAGGAGGCGACGCTCGTTCTCGTCGTCGGGTCGCGCACGAGTTCGAACGCCAACCGCCTCGTCGAGGTCGCCCGCGATCGCGGGGCCGACGCGTACCTCATCGACGACGAGAGCGACCTCGATCCGGCCTGGCTCGAGGGGCACGAGATCGTGGGGCTGACGGCCGGCGCGTCCTCGCCGGATGTCCTCGTCGACCGCGTCGTCGACCGGCTCGCCGAGCTCGGCTTCGGCGAGCGTGAAGAGGTCGAGATCACGCGCGAGGACGTTTTCTTCCGCCTCCCGGCGGAACTGCGCAGCTGAGTCTCGGCGGCTTGAGCCGCCTAGCACGATCTGATATGTGTCAATCGTTGCGTAAGGTGGCCTTCACCTTTCTCGCCTCCTTTGCCGCGACGATCATGGCGACGGAGGCATCGGCCTTCACTCCCGTAGGCGTCGTGACGACGTCCCGGGTCGAGTTGGAACCGGCGGCGGCTGAGGGCTATCTCGCGTACTCCCGAGCCGTCGTCGGACACCCCGACCTGTTGGACCTTCTCGTCAAGCCGGACGGAGCGTCCGTGTTCCGTGCGAACCCGCGCGGGACGGCGGCGTTCGCGGGCAACTTCGACGGTACGACTCTCGTGTACTCGCAGTCGCCGTATCTCGGGCACAGAGCCGACATCAAGCTCCTCGACGTCGTTTCCAGAGCCCGTTCGTCACCCGCCGGGGTCAACACCAGGTTCCACGAGGCAGGGCCGAGCCTCTCGGGCGACTGGATCTCTTTCACCCGCGCCCGGCGGACCTCGCTTGCGTATCCGCGACGGCTCCTGCTCCGGAACCTGTCGACGAGCGAGCAGCGTCAGCTCGATTTCGGCGACAACGCCTACGTCCAGAACGGCGGAATCGCCGGAGACTACGCCGCATGGACCAGGTGTCTCCGACCGACGCGCTGCTCGACCTGGCGGTACCAGATCAGCACGAAGACGAAGACCCGGTTGCCGAACCCGCAGGACAAGTCCCAGTTCGCGGTCTCCGTCACACCGGA
>DATAOL010000312.1:0-14335 GCA_036265755.1 Gaiellaceae bacterium
GGGATGCGGCCCATCGCCGCCGAGCTCGGGCTGCGCACCTCCGAGGCGGCATAGCCGGGATCCTCGATCCCGACGAGGACGCCCTCGGGCGGCTCCTGCTCGACCACCTCGACGGACGCTCGGGCGAGCCTCTGCTGGAGCGAGACGACGGACACACCGGGGCCGCGCTCGGGCCGGAGTGGCTCTTCGCCGAGCACGACCGGTGGGTCGAGGCGGAGCGAGAGGCCTTCGAGCTCGTTCGTGGGCGTGTGCTCGATATCGGCGCCGGAGCGGGCCGGCACAGCCTGGAGGCGCAGCGGCGCGGGCTCGAGGTCGTCGCCATCGACATCTCGCCGGGAGCGGTGGATGCGTGCCGCCGCAGAGGCGTGCGCGACGCGCGCCTTCTCCCTCTGGAGGAGATCGACGAGCAGCTGGGCGTGTTCGACACCGCTCTCCTCATGTGCGGGAATCTCGGGCTCGCCGGCAACGCAGCGGAGACCTCTGCTCTCCTCCAGCGGTTGCACGACGTGACGAGCTCCGAGGGGCGCATCGTCTTCGACACCGTCGACCCGCACGTCGAGAACGATGCGGACGACCTCGCCTACCTCGAGCGAAACCGCGTGACGGGCCGGATGCCCGGCGAGGTGACGATCCGCATCCGGTACCGAGAGCTCGCGACGCCGTGGTTCACGCTCCTGTGCTTGTCACCGGCCGAGCTCGAGGCTCTCGCCGAGGGGACGGGCTGGCGGCTTGCGTGGCGGAAGGACGGCGAGCCGCCCGACTGGTACGGGCTGCTCGAGAAGCCCTAGGCGGCTCTACAGCACCGCGAGGAGGCGCTCGAGATCGTCGTGGTTCGTCCAGAACCCGCAGGACGCCCGCAGCCAACTCAGCCCAGGCAGGTCACGGACGATCACGCCCGCGTCGGCGAGCCGCTCCACGACCGCCTTGGTGTCTTCCTGCGCCTTCCAGGTCACGAGCGTCGCCTGGTCGGGCTCGGTCACGACCTCGTGGCCGGCCGCGTCGAGCATGTGACGGAGGTGCGCTGCCATGGAGGCCGCGTGGTCGAAGCGCTCCTCCCCCGCCTCGTCCGCAAAGGCAAGCGACTCGAGGAGGCCCAGCCCCGCTGCGGCGGCGATCCAGCCGGGATCGAAGCGGGCGGCGCTTTCGCGCGGTGTGTACGTGTAATCCTCGCCGAACTCCCACGAGCCGTACGAGGGCATCGCCATTCGCAGCTCGGAGACGCGCTCCGGCCGCACGTAGAGCGCGCCGGTGACATCTGGCCCAAGCAGCCATTTCTGGGCGGAGACCGTGTAGAAGTCGCAGCCGAGCTCGTGCACGGCGACGGGAATCGCTCCCGCGGCCTGCGCGCCGTCCGCGAGCACGGGGACGCCCAGGCCGACGAGGTCGGTGATCGGCAGGACGGCGCCTGTCAGCCACGACACGTGCGAGAGCGCGATCAGCCTGGTCTTGTCCGTGATCTCGTCCCTCAGGGCCGCTGCGACCTTGGCGACGGGCAGGTCGCGCACGGGAACGACGCGCAGGTCGGCCCCGGAGGCCACCAACCCGCCGAAAAGCCCGGGGTGCTCCGAGTCCGTCGTGACCACCTCGTCGCCCCCATTGATGTCGAGCCCCGCGAGCACGACGTTGCACCCCTCCGTGGTCGATGTGGTGAGCGCGACCTCGTCTGCAGAGGCGTTGAGCACGTCCGCCAGCGCCGCGCGCAGCTCGTCTCGCCGCGCGAGCATCGACTCGAAGTAGGGGCCGCTCGACCTGCCCTCGTGGAGGTCTCTCCGGAGGGAGGCCGTCATCGCGTCCACGGTGCGGCGCGGAAGCGGGCCGTTCGTGCCCGCGTTCAGGTAGGCCAGCCGGTCGAGGACCGGGAGCCCGGCTCTGATCGCGTCTACGTCCATGCCACGCAGGCCTCGACCGGAGCGTGATCCGACAGCAGGCGACCCTCCATCTCCCGGCGCTTCCGGGGCCACGGCCGCGGCGCCCGTTCGAGCTCGACGCCGCGCGCGAGGATCTGGTCGATCCCTTCGATGGGCGGCGAGAAGTCCGGGACGGCGAAGGTCGGCACGTTGAAGTCCCCGCAGAGAATGCACCGTGCGGACCCGGTGAGAAAGTCGGCAGCCAGGCCCACGTCGACGCGTGCGCGAACGGCGTTGTTGGTCGCGTGGAGGTTCGCCACGGTGAGCGCGCGGCCGTCCACCTCGAGATCGATTGCCTGGCACACGCGCCGCTGGCGGCCGCCGCGGATCCACTCGAGCCGCGGCACGTCCGGATTGAGGACGAGCGTTCGGTCCCGCAGGACGTCGAAGCGATGGTTGAGAAGCATCGCGTTCGCCTGCCCGGCCACCGTGAACTTCATCCGCACCGGGTCGAGGTCGGTCAGGAACCGCGCGATCGGCCCGAGGAAGCTGGGCACCGCCACGGCCCAGACGGCGCGCATCCCGCTCCAGCGCTCGAGCCGGCCGAGCGCCCAGAGGGGCACCTCCTGGAGAGCGACGACGTCCGGTGCGTCCATGCTGACGAGGCGCACCATGCGCTCGAGGTACGTCCGCCCCGTTTTCGGATGCGTCCGACCGTGATAGAGGTTCCACGTGCGTATGACGAGTCCCACGGCCGACGCAGAATAAGGACTGTGCGCGGCCGGTTCGTCGAACTCGTCGAGAGACAGCTCACGCTCTTCGCGGAGGAGCACAAGGGCCTCATCCAGGATGCGGAGGCCGCGCTGGCCGCCTACAACCGTGCACCTCGCGACGAGGCGGAGGAGCGCTACGGCGATTTCCTCGATCTCGTCGAGACCGGAACGGACGAGCTGGTCGAACTCCGTGACAACTACTCGTCCAGGCTCGACGAGGATGCCGCCGAGGAATACCAGGAGGTCTTCAACCGCGCCGTGCGCAAGCGGCTTCCCCGCTTCGGCCTCCAGCTCGACTAGCTCTGCGCCTTGCCCTTGGCGAGGAGCGCCACGGACTCCGCGATCCGCTTCGCCCGCGTCTCCGGCCGCTTCGCGTCCGCGATGCGGTAGAGGAACGAATAGCGCTTCGTCTTCCCGAGGCTCTCATAGAACTCGAGCGCGGCAGGCTCAGCCTCCAGGGCTTGCCGGAAGTCGTCCGGAACGGTGGCCGTGGCGGGCGAGTCGTACGCCTCGTGCCAGCGGCCGTCGGCCTTCGCGCGCTCGACCTCGCGCAGGCCCGCCGGCCGCATGCGGCCCTCGGAGGTCAGCCGCTCGACGTGGCCCCGGTTGATCCTCGACCACTTGCTCCGCGCACGCCGGGGTGTGAATCGCTGCAGGTAGTGGTCGTCGTCCAATCGCCTCACCTGGCCGTCGATCCAGCCGTGGCACAGGGCCACGTCGAGGGCCTCGGCGTAGACGACCGACTGGATCCCGGACGCCTTCTTCGCGAACTTGAGCCAGACGCCGTCCGAGTCATTCCCGTGCTTTTCCAGCCAGCCCTCCATCTCCGCAGGCGATGCGAAGAAGACAATCGGTTGCTCGGGCTTGGGAGTCAGCGTCGTGCGCGGAAGAAGCCTTGGGGCGCCAGCCCGGCGACAGCCTTCGTCACGGGGTCGACACTCTTGCCGCGGTCCTCGCGCCCTTCCTTCAGCCGCACGGCCTGGCGGACGACGAGCCCGCCGACGAACCGGATCGGCTCGGGCGGGAAGGTCGCGCAGATCCCACAGTTGAGGGGGGACGCCGTCCACTCGTCGTCGCGACGCAGCGCGCTGGAGGCGAGGATCTTCGCGACGGTGAGCGAGGGTGCGACGCCGTTTCCGGAGTAACCCGTCCCGTACAGGACGTGTGCGCGGGCGGGCAGGGCGCCGACGATCGGGACCCCGTCGGGCGTGCGGTCGATGGGCCCTCCCCACGCGTGCGTGATGGGGACTCCCTGCGCAGCCGGCACGAGGCTGACGAGCTCCTGCTCGAGCTCGCGTGTCTGGCGCCCGTTGTAGTCGAAGTTCGAGTTGACCCGGCCTCCGAACGCGAGGCGTCCACCCCCTCGCCCGAAAGCCACGCGGCCGTCGCTTGTCGGCCGGTAGTAGTGGACGAGCATCCGACAGTCGGAGATGGCCTCGCCTCCGGTCCACCCGCTCTCCCTCAGCTTGTCCGGCATCGGCGCCGTCGCGACCATGTCGCTCGAGACGGCGACGACCGCGCGCCGGAGCTCGGGGATCTTCGTCGCCCAGGCGTTCAGGGCGAGCACGATCGCGTCAGCTCTGACGGAGCCCGACGGAGTGCGAACCAGACCGTCTTCGCGGTCGAGCTCCATCATCGGCGTCCGCTCGTAGATCCGGATGCCTCGGTCGGCGGCGACGCGACGCAGGCCGCGCGCGAGGAGCGCGGGCTGCACCGTCGCGGCGATCTTCTCGAAGGCCGCGCCCAGATGAATCGGCGAGCCGGTTCGTGCCTGTACCTGCTCGGCGCCGAGGATCTCGTACGGGTGGGCGCCGTGGGCTTCCGCGGTCTCGACGCTCGACTGCCAGGCGCCGACCTGGGCGGGCGACGTCGCCGTCCAGAGCCAGCCGCCCTGGTGGAAGTTCGCGTCGATGCCCTCACGCTCGCAGAACGCACCGATCTCGGTGACCCCCTCCTCCGACAGCTTGGCCAGGCGGAACGCGTCCTCCTCGCCGAACCGTTTGACGAGCGTGGGGATCTTCGACCACCACGTCAGCGCGAAGCCGCCATTGCGGCCGGAAGGGCCGCCGCCGCAGATGTCCTGCTCGATCAGGACGACGTCCGCCTCCGGCTCGAGCTCCTTGATTCGAAGGGCGGCCCAGAGGCCGGTGTAGCCCCCGCCGACGATGCAGACATCGGCGGTCGTATCCTCGAGGAGCTCCTGCGAATCGACGCCGCTTTCGGCGCGCAGCGCCTCCTGGAGCCAGAGTGAGCGCGGGCCGGCCACGAGTGCCAACCCTATCGATGGCCGAAGTGGTGGGCCTCGGGAAGCGCGGACCGGACCTCGGCCTCGCCGGCGGCCTGCCGGGCGAGCGGCGCGAGCGTGACGAGCTCCTCCACGATGAGGTTCCGGTTGCGCTCGAAGCGCTCGAAGCGGCCGCGCGCGAGCAGGAGCGGCTCGCCGCGGACGAGCGGCCTGTAGCGCTCGTATACCTGCTGCGGGACGACGAGGTTCATCTGCCCGTGCTCGTCCTCGAGGAGCATGAAGACGACGCCGTTCGCGGTCGCCGGACGCTGACGGGCGACGACGAGCCCCGCGATCGCGATCCGGCTCCTGTGCTCGAGATGCTCGAAGTCGGCGCTCGTCGCCACCTCCGCCGGCAGATGCTGGCGTAGGAGCTCGAGCGGGTGGACGCCGATCGACAGGCTGGTCGCCCGGTAATCGGCCAGCATCCGTTCCCAGGAGGTCTGCTCGGGGAGCTCCGGGATCTCCGAGGTCGGCCCGAGTGGCAGCGCGAGCTGGCGCTCGTCTCCGCCCGAGCCCGCCGAGACCGAGCGCGGTGCGAGCCCGAGCCGCCAGAGCAGCTGGCGCCTCGGCCAACCGAACGAGTCGCAGGCCCCCGAAGCAACGAGCGCCTCGAGCCCGGGCCGCTCGAGCGGCGCGCGCTGGGCGAGCTCGATCACGCTGCGGAAGGCTCCTCCATCCTCGCGCTCGGCGACAAAGGTCTTCGCCGGCCCCTCTCCGAGCCCCTTGATGTAACCGAGTCCGATCCGGACGGAGTCGCCCTCGAGCCGGCACGAGGCGGCGCTCAGGTTCACATCGGGCGGCAGCACGTCGACCCCCCGCCTCTGCGCGTCGCGGACGAGGCTGGCCGGAGGGTAGAAGCCCATCGGCTGCGCGTTCAGGAGCGCGCACAGGAATTCCCCGGGGTAGTAGTGGCGCAGCCAGGCCGACTGGTACGCGAGCAGGGCGAACGCGGCCGCGTGCGACTTCGGGAACCCGAAGGATGCGAAGCCGTTGATCTTCGAGAAGACGAGCTCGGTCGTCTCCTGGGAGACGCCATTCCGGGCCGCCCCTGCGAAGAAGCGCTCCCGGTGTGCCTCGATCGCGTCCTGGCTGCGCTTGCGGCTCATCGCGCGCCGCAGCCCTTCCGCCTCCCCGACGGTGAAGCCCGCGAGCGCCATCGCGACATCGAGCACCTGCTCCTGGAAGATGATCGCCCCGAGTGTCTCCTCCAGACACTCGGCGAGGAGCGGGTGGTCGTGCGGGATGACGTAGCTCGGATCCTCGCGCCGCCGTTGTCGGCGCTCCACGTACGGATGCACGGCCTTCCCTTGGATCGGTCCAGGACGGACGAGCGCAACCTGCACGGTGAGGTCGTCGAGGTTCTCCGGCCGCGTGCGCAGAAGACTCTGCATTTGAGCGCGGCTCTCGATCTGGAAGAGCCCGACCGTGTCGGCGTCCTGGATCTCCTTGTAGACGGCCGCATCGTTGAGCGGAATGCGGGCGAGGTCGATCCGCTCGCCCCGCAGGCGGACGATCTGGTCGACGCACTCCTCGACCGCGGAGAGCATCCCGAGCCCCAGCAGGTCGATCTTGAGAAAGCCCGCGTCCGCGCAGGAGTCCTTGTCCCACTGGCAGAGCTTCCGCCCCTCCATCGCCGCGTGCTCGACCGGCACGAGCTCGACGAGCGGGCGGCTGGAGATGACCATCCCGCCGGGGTGCTGGGAGAGATGCCGCGGGAGGCCGCCGATCTCGGCGCAGAGCTCGCCGAAGGCGCGCCAGCGGGGCGAAGCGAGCTTCGACTGCGCGCGTGGGAGCCGCTCGAGCTCCTCGGCCACCCGCCGAGGGTTTCCCTCGGTGAGCCGGGCAAGCCGCTCGAGCTCTGCCTGCGGGAGGCCCAGAGCGTTGCCCACGTCGCGGATCGCGCCGCGCGAGTGATAGGTGGAGAAGCTCGCCACGAGCGCCGAGTGCTCGTGGCCGTAGCGCTCGATCACGGCGACGATCAGCTTCTCGCGGATGTCGCGAGGAAAGTCGAGGTCGATGTCGGGGACGGAGACGAGCTCGCGGTTCAGGAAACGGCCGAGCGCGAGGCCTGCAGAGACCGGATCGACGTGCGAGAGCCCGGTCAGGTAGCAGACGATCGACCCGACGGAGCTTCCCCGTCCCCGTCCTGGCGGCAGGAGATGGCGGGGCGAGCCCGGCCCGCGCACCTCGTACGCGACCTCGCGAGCGAGCTCGAGCACCTCCCAGTGAAGAAGGAAGAAGCCCGAGAGCCCGAGCTCGGCAATGAGGGCGAGCTCCTCGCGCAACCGGGCATCCGCGCGGGCGCGCAGGCCGTTCGGCGCGTTCCGGTAGCGCTCCTCGAATGCGCGCCCGCAGACCTTTGCGAGCTGCGTGTCCGCAGGATCGGGCCCGTCGGAGAAGTCGGGATAGCGGTAGCCGAGCTCGTGCGTCAGGTCGAACTCGAGCCGCTCGGAGAGCTCGACGGTCGCGCGCACGGCGTCGCGGTCGTCGGGGAAGCGCGCGGCGGCCTCTCCCGGCGCGGCCAGGACGAACTCGTGATTGCCGCGCCGCTCGGGCTCGCAGCCCTCGAGGGCGACGTTTCGCTTCACGGCGACGAGCACGTCCTGGAGCCGGGCGCGGCGCGGATGGTGGGCATGGACGTCCCCTGTCGCGACCGTGCGGGCCCCGAGGGATTCCGCCAGGTCGCGGAGGGCGGCGTTCCGGCGCGCGTCGCCTCGCGTGTACGGGCGCTGGAGCTCGACGTAGAATCGCTCGCGCCCGAAGGCCTGAGCTAGCCGGGTGGCAGCGTTCGGGTTCTTCACGCCGAGACCGTTTCGCGCGCAGCCGGAGAGACAGATGAGGCCCTCGTTCAGGTCAGCGAGGAGGTCGGGCTCGAGGCCGGGGTTCAGGCGCTCGCGCGCGTGCGCGGTCGTGAGGAGGCGGCAGAGGTTCGCGTAGCCGCGGGTGGTCTCGACGAGCAGGGTGACGTGGGAGCCGTCCGCGAGGGTCGCCTCGGCGCCCGTGATCGCGCGGAGGCCGACGGAGCGGGCCGCGTAGGCGAACTCGAGCGACCCGTAGACGCCGTCGTGGTCGGTGAGCGCGAGGGCGGGATACCCGAGCTCGGCAGCGCGGACCGCAAGCTCCTCGGGCAGCGACGCGCCGTCGAGGAAGCTGTAGGCCGAGTGGGCGTGCAGCTCGACGTATTTCGCCACACTCACGCGCGCCTTTCGCCCCCTTTTGCGCACCACCGGCGCGCTTTCGAGCGATAGGCTTTAAGTGGAGGGAGGTCCGCGGCGGCCCCGGAAAATCGGGGCAGGTCGCGGCCCAGGCTCTCCGCGACTAGGCCTTCTGGCGAAACCACCCTCCCCCCTCCTCGTCTTCGAAAACGGCGGCGTTCTCCCCCGTCGCGAGCACGACATCGAAGTAGCGGCGTCGCAGCGGCGTCTCCGTCCACCAGCGGTCGACCACGCGCCATTCCTCGCGCACCTGCAGGACGGGCACCTGTCCGACGGCAGTCGGAATCCCCTCCTCGGCCGTGACGCGCACGGGTCGAGGCTCGTTCAGTCGTCGCGCGGCACGAGAATCGCCCTGGCCTCCGGAACGCGGGACCATGGCGCGACCTCCACGACGGTGCACACGGCTTCGATGCCGACGGCGGCGCGCACTTGGCGCAGCCCTTCGCGCAGCCGGCTTCGTAGTCGACTGCCGCGCGGGCGGACGAGCTCGGCCTGAGTCCCTACGGACTCCGTCAGCTCCCCCAGCTCGAGGCGAAGCTCGACCGCCGGCGCAGGCAGTTCTCCAAGCTTGGGCACGAGCGCCTGGCGCAGGCGCTCAGGTTCTGCAGTCGGCTCACGCAGGGTCGCCGTCCGGCGCCACGAGCCGCCCCCGACGAGCCGCGCGGACACGGCGAGGCGCCTCGGCAGCCGACCGCCCCGTTCCTCGCGGGCCAGAAGCCGGTCGAGGAGCGCGCCGAATGCGCGAGCGAGGGTGAGCTCGTTCGCGACGGGCTCGGGAAACTCGAGGGCCTCGGCGATCTCCGCGGACGGTCGCCTCGCTTCGATCCGGCTGTCGCGCTCGCCGCGAACGAGCCGCCAGGCCTCCGCGCCCTCTTTCCCCATTCGTTCCTGCACGGCGGCGCCGGACAGTCGGGCGAGCTCACCGAGTTGCTTGATGCCGAGCTCGGCCAGCTCCTCGCGCCGGTCGGGGCTCAGCGGAAGAAGGTGAAGCGGCAGCGGCTCGAGGAAGAGCTCGGTCTCGGTGTCGTCGACGACGAGCGCTCGTCCAGCGGGTGCGACGCTGGCTGCGGCCAGAGCGGCGAAGCGCCGGTCCGCGACTCCGACGCGAGGCTCCCAGGACGAGCCGACCGCGTCGAGGGCTCTGCGGAGCGCGGCATTCAACCCTCCCGCCATGCGCTCGATGCCCCTCGTCTCGAAGTACGCGCAGCCGGGCTCGACTGGCTCGACGGCGAGACCAGCGTCCTCGAGACGCCGCAGGATCCGCTCCCACTCCTCCTCGGCAGCGGCGGGATCCTGCTCGGCGAGCACGAGCTCAGGACAGGTTGCGAGCGCCTCGGAGAGACGCATCCCCGGGCGCACGCCCGCTTCCTCGGCAGCAGCGGTGCATGCCCCCAGCAGCGGCCTCGTGCCGTGAAGCGGGGCGAGCGCGACGGGATCGCACACGAGCTCCGGCCGGGAGTGGAGCGCGGCGCGAAGGGAAAACGCTTGGATGTTCAGGCAGGCGATCATGGGAACGTATGTTCTATACGAACACACGTTCTCCTGTCAACCCGCTGTACGTTTTTCCGGTGTTCGTCGAACGGCTCGCGGCAGCTTCGCTGGGATCCCCCGACGACGACTTCGTGCTCGTCGAATGGGAAGCCGAGGTCGGAACGCACTGGATCGCGCCGCTCCATGTCCACCACTCCGATGACGAGGCGTGGTACGTCCTCGAAGGCACGCTCGGTTTCCGTCTCGGGGACGACGAGCTCGAGGCTCCGGCCGGCTCGGCCGTGCTCGCGCGCCGCGAGACTCCGCACACGTACTGGAACGCCGGCGACGCGCCTGCCCGCTATCTCCTCGTGCTCACACCGAGGCTCGCGCGGCTCATCGAGGAGATCCACGACCCGGGCGCGGACATTCCGGCGATCTTCGCCCGTTACGACTCCGCGATCCTCGGCCCCGAGGACGTCTAGGCGGGCAGGATCAGCTCGAAGCGGGCACCGTCCTCGCCCCCGTGGTAGACAAGGTCTCCCCCGTGCGCGCGGGCGTACGAGCGCGCGATCGCGAGACCGAGCCCGGCCCCCTGGCTCCCGGCGCTGTTCGAGCCGCGTGAGAACTGCTCGAAAAGGCGGCTCTGCACGTCTTCGGGCACCCCCGCGCCGGCGTCAGTGACGTTCACGCGCACATGCCGGTCGACGCGCGTGGCCGAGACGACGACCGGCGGCTCGCCGTACCGGACGGCGTTCGCGACGAGGTTGGAGAGAACGCGGTCGAGCGCGGCGGGGTCGGCGTCGACCTCGAGCTCGGCGGGAACCTCGACCCGTACGGTCACGGCACCCGGCAGGCCGGCGACGAGCGTGCGCACGTGCTCGGCGAGCCGGACTCGCTGCGGCAGCAGGTCGAGCGCCTCGTTTTCGACGCGAGAGACGTCGAGAAGCTGATCGATGAGGCGCGAGAGGCGCTGCGCCTGCTCGGCGAGCATCTGCTTGAGCTGCCTCTCGTCCTCCTGGGAAAGCCGCTCGGCCTGTCCCGTGAGCGTGAGCGCGGCTCCGACGACGGCGGCCGCGGGTGTCCGGAGCTCGTGCGAGGCGACCGTGATGAAGGAGTGCCGGACCCGGTCGAGCCGGATGAGCTCCTCGTGTACGAGCGCCCGCTCGAGACCGGCCGCCGCGCGCGCCGCCGCCAGCTCGAGAAGGCTCACCTCGTTCTCGTCGAACGCATGCGGACGCAACGTCCCCACGTGGATGACGCCGAGCACCTTTCCGCGGGAGACGAGCGGCGCGCCCAGGAGCGACTTGATCCCCTTCTCGCGCAGGATCGGGTTGAGCACGTCGGCGTGATCGACGTCCGGGAGCATGATGGTGCGCTCCTCGGCGGCGATCCGGCCCGCAAAGCCCCCGCCGACCGGGATGCGGACGCCCTGCTCCACCTCCTCCTCGATGCCCCGGGCGGCGCGCGCAACGAGCTCGGTGCGGGACTCGTCGAGCAACAGGATCGCGCACGTGTCGACGTCGATCGCGGCGCGAACCCGGTCGACCAGCTCCTGGAGCAGATCGCCGAGACTCATCGTCGTCAGAGCAGCGTCGGTGATCGACTGAAGCCGCTGGAGTGTGTCCGCCGTCCGCTTGGTCTCGGCGTACATGCGGCTGTGCTCGATCGCGTAGGCGGCGCGGTCGGCCGCGAGTTGCAGCAGCTCCGCGTCGTCGCGCGTGAAGACGCGCGGGGTCAGCGAGCCGACGTGCAGGACGCCCAGAATGTCGCCCCCTAGGAGGAGAGGGACCCCGAGGAGCGACTTGATGCCCTTCGCGCGCAGGATCGGATTGAGCACGTCGGCATGGTCGACGTCCTCGATGATCACCGGATGCCGCTCGGCCGCGATCTTGCCCGCGAAACCCTTCCCGACTGGGATGCGCACCCCCTGCTCGACCTCTTCCTCGATCCCCTTCGCCGCACGGGCGATGAGCTCGTTGGTCGACTCGTCGAGCAGGAGGAACGCGCACGTGTCGGATTGCAAAGCCTCGGCGATGCGGTCGAGAAGGGCCCCTAGCAGCTCGCCCAGGTCGAGATGCGCGAGCGCGGCGTCGGTGACCGCCTGGATGCGGAGCAGCCGCTCGTCCATCTCGGGAATCGTGGCCCCGACCCTGGGCGAATCACTGGGCACCTGAGGAGCTTAGTGGCAGGACCTGCTAAATGGCCGGGCAGGAATCGTCGCTCCCGGCCACGCCGGGAAACCTGCCGAGCAGCTCGGAGAGCTCGTCGATCTCCTCCGCGCCGAAGTGCTCCTCGAAGAGCTCGCGAATCGAGCCGACGTGCCCACAGGAAGCGGCCTCGAGCTTCTCCGCGCCCGCGTCTGTCAGCTCGGCGTAGACGACCCGAAGATCTTCGCGGCAAAACGTCCGTCGGACGAAGCCTGCGGACTCGAGCCCCTCGAGGAGGCGGGTGATGCCGGAGGGCGTGAGCGCCAGCCGGCGCGAGAGCTCGACGCGCTTGAGACGCCGGCCCTCTGCTCGCGAGAGGACGTACAAGGCCTCGTAGCCGTTGATCGAAAGACCGTACTCGGACTGGAGCCGGGCGTTGAGGAGTCGGGTCGCGGCCGCGTGGGCACGTAGAAGGCGGGTCCACGCTCGCATCGCGGGAGGAACGGCTTCAAGAATGGCTTGGTGTGAAAATACTTGCGACATCAACTTCTTCTCGCTACACTTGCTTGTGTCTTCAATAATACACAACGCAATGAAAGGACACCGATGAGCACTCCTCAGACCAAGGTTCCCGCCGGTACGTGGAAGCTCGACCCGGTGCACTCTGCGGTCGGTTTCGAGGTCGACTACCTCGCAGGCACCTTCCGGGGCCAGTTCACCGACATCGACGTGCAGCTGGACATCGAGGTGAACGGCGCGGCTATCGAAGGCACCGCCAGAGTCGCGAGCGTCGACGTCAAGGACGAGAACCTCGCAGCCCATCTGCAGTCGCCCGACTTCTTCGACGCCGAGCGGCATCCGGAGCTCCGCTTCCTCGCCCGCGAGATCGACCTGGACGGCGACACTGTCGTGGCTCCCGGCGAGATCACGATCAAGGGTGTCACGAAGCCGGTCGAGGTGACCGGAACCCTGTCCGAGCCGATCACCGACGCCTGGGGCGGCGAGCGCCTCGGCCTCGCCCTCTCGGCGACGGTCGACCGCACGGAGTTCGGCCTCAACTGGAACACGCCGCTCCCGACAGGCGACCAGGCTCTCTCGAACGAGGTCACGATCGTCGCCGAGCTCCAGCTGGTGAAGGCGGCCTGACGACGATGAAGGTCCTCGGACTCTCCGGCAGCCTCCGGAACGACTCGTACAACACGAGGCTTCTCCGGAACGCGGCCGAGCTCTTCGGCGACGCGGTCGCCGTCGAGCTCTGGGACGGCCTCAAGGACGTCCCACCTTACGACGAGGACGACGACGGCGACGGAGCGCCGGCGGCGGTTCGCGCGCTACGCGCGGCTTTCGCCGGCGCCGACGCCGTCCTCATCGCCACACCGGAGTACAACAGCTCGATCCCCGGCCAGCTCAAGAACGCCCTCGACTGGGTGTCTCGCCCCCTGGCGACGAACCCGCTGCGGAACAAGCCCGCCGTCGTCGTGGGCGCGTCCTCGGGTGCCTTCGGCGCGGTCTGGGCGCAGGCGGAACTCCGCAAGGTGCTGGCCGCCATCGGCGCCCGGGTGGTCGATGCGGAGGTGGCCATCGGCCACGCTCCGACGCGATTCGACGCCGAGGGTACGCTGGTGGACGAAGACCTTCGCGAGCAGCTCGGCGAAGCCGTCAACGCGCTCGCAGCCGCGGTGCTGGAGCGGGAAGAACTCGCCCGCACAGCGGCCTGAACCCGCAAGGAGACAAGCATGAAACTCGAAGGAATTCACCACGTGACCGCGATCACAGCCGACGCGCCGGGCAACGTCGACTTCTACGCCCGCGTGCTCGGCCTGCGGCTCGTGAAGAAGACGGTCAACCAGGACGACCCGACCGTCTACCACCTTTTCTACGCGGACGAGGACGGGTCGGCCGGCGCCGACATCACCTTCTTCGAATACCCCGGAGCGCGCCGCGGGCGCGCCGGAGCGGGCATGGTGCATCGCGTCGTCTTCCGCGTCTCGGACGAGGCCGCGCTCGACTTCTGGGTCGACCGGCTCGCGGCCGAGGGCATCGCGGCCGACCGGAGCGAGGGCTCGCTGGTTTTCGAGGACCCCGAGGGCCTCGGGCTCGAGTTGCGCGTGGTCGAGAGCACCGACCCCCCGCTCGTGGCGCTGAGCCCCGACATCCCGCCAGAGGTCGCTCTACAGGGATTCGACGAGGTCCGCGCCTACACGCGCGAGCCCGAGCGCAGCCGCCGCTTCCTCGAAGAGACCCTCGGCTTCGAGGCGCGCGAGAGCGGCTGGGAGGTCCGCGGCGAGCAGCGCGGCGGCCGGTACGTCTACGACGAGGCCGAGAGCCTCGGCACGCCCGGCGCCGGAACGGTCCACCACGTCGCCTTCGCCTCCCTGATGGAGGACCACGAAGGCTGGCAGCAGCGCGTCGCCGAAGCGGGGGCCCATCCCACGCCGGTGATCGATCGCTTCTACTTCCGCTCGATCTACTTCAGGGAGCCGAGCGGCGTGCTCTTCGAGATCGCAACCATCGGCCCCGGCTTCGACTCCGACGAGCCCAAGGAGACGCTCGGGGAGCGTCTTTCCCTCCCGCCCGCCTTCGAGCACCTGCG
>DATAOL010000313.1:0-8295 GCA_036265755.1 Gaiellaceae bacterium
CGAGACCACCGCCGGCCGCATCGCGTCCCGCGCCGTCCTGGTGTGCGCCGGGGTCTACGCCGACCGGCTGGCGCGCCAGACCGGTGGCATGGCCGAGCCGGCGATCGTGCCGTTCCGCGGCGACTACTGGCTGCTGCGGCCCGAGCGCCGCCACCTCGCTCGCAACCTGATCTACCCGGTGCCCGACCCGGCGTTCCCGTTCCTCGGCGTGCACTTCACGAAGCAGATCTCGGGGCAGATGTGGGCAGGGCCGAATGCTGTGCTCGCGCTGGCCCGCGAGGGGTATCGGGCCCGGCAGATTGCGCTCCGGGACGTCTGGGACACCGTTTCCTACCGCGGCTTCCGCACCTTCGCGCGTAGGCACTGGCGCACGGGCTTCGAGGAGCTCCGCGGCGATCTCTCGCAACGGGCGTTCGTGTCAGCGCTCCAGCGGCTCGTGCCGGCCGTGCGGGCCGAGCACCTCGCGGAGACCCACAGCGGCATCCGCGCGCAGGCACTCGACCGCGACGGGACCCTCGTGGACGACTTCCGCTTCGACTACGCGGAGAACGTGGTGCACGTCCGCAACGCGCCGTCCCCGGGGGCGACCTCCAGCCTCGCGATCGCGGCGCACATCGTCGAGACGGCGGACGACGTCATCATGGCAGCCTGACAGCGGCTCCCGGCTAGGTCCAGCGGCGCACGCGGTTCCGGACGGAGACGGATCCGTTCTCCGGCTCCGGCTGCTGCTCGTCACCATCCTTCGTGCGCGTCATCTGAACCACGGCCGACCGCGGCGGCCCGTAGCGGCGGTTCGGCATGCCGCCCGTCGCGGGCGCCCCGGTGACGACGACGCCGAGCTTCGCAGTCGGGGTGGCCGCCAGCGTCCGCTCGAGCTCGTCCAGGGTCGCCGAGCGGAGGCTCTGAAGGCGAACGACGACGAGGAGCCCGTCCACGTGTGCGCTCAGCGCCACCGCGTCGCCGACCCTTAGGAGCGGCGCCGCGTCGACGAGGACGAAGTCAGCGCGCGAGCGAACCTCCCGCACGATCCGGGCGACAGCGGCCTCGGCGCCCAGCTCGTCGGGATCGTGGAGCGCGGCGCCCGCGGGCAGGACCTCGAGCGTCCCGGCGTCCCGTCCGCCGCGCTCGTTGGCGTCGAGGATCTGGATCTCTCTCAGCGCATCGTCGAGCTCTGCGTCGCCGAGCTCGAGGTCGGTGAGACCCGGCTTCTCGTCCAGGTCGAAGAGCTCGTGCAGACGCGGGCTGCGCAGGTCGGCGTCGATGAGCACGACGCTCCGGCCGCCACGGGCCAGAACGAGCGCGAGGTTCGCGGCGGTCGTCGACTTGCCCTCCTCGTCCAGGGCGCTCGTGATCATGAGGACGCGGGCCTTGTGGTGGGCGTTCGCGAACGCGAGGTTCGCCCGGAGCGTTCGAAACGACTCCGCTTCGACGCTTGCGGGTGCGGCGAGCATGACCAGCTTGCCCTGCTTGGCGACACTCTTGGGCAGGGCCTGAAGCTGTCCGAGCACAGGGATTCCGAGCGCGTTGCGAACCGCGTCCACCGTGCGCACCCGGGTGTCCAGAGCTTCCGCGAGGAAGGCTGCGCCGAGCCCCAGGATCATCCCGAGGACGACTGCGATCGCGCCGTTGCGCTTCGTGCGAGGCGCGATCTTGAATGACTTGTCGGCGTCGCGGACCACCTGCGCGGTCGCGTCCGGGTAGTCGACCTGCGCCGCCAGCGCGCGTTGATCCTCGGCGAGGTCCTTGTAGGCGCGCGAGTGGGTGTCGCCGGCCGCAGTGAGCTCGTCGATCTGCCGCCCCACGTCCTGCAGGTGGTCTCTGTAGCGCTGGAGGTTGTTGTCCAGCGAGTACTGGGTGAAGGCTTTCGCGTAGGCAGTGGCCAGTGTAGTGGCGAGCCCCGGATTCGAGCTCTTGAAGGTGAAGGTGAGGTAGTCGCCGCCGGGCGTTTGCACGACTCCCGAGTTCTTGAGGAACTCCTCGACGGTCAGGTCGGCGCCCGGGACCTTGCGGAGGGCCGCTTCCGCGACATCGGGGACGCGTGCGAGAAGCGCCTGCGTCTCGGCGAAGCGTGCCGGGTCCACGGTTCCGGTCTGTACTCCTCCGATGTCCGAGGCGATCGGCGGCTTCAAGAGGACATCTGCCGTCGCCTCGTACACCGGCGTCTGCTTGAGCGAAAGGGCCACCGCCGCAATCGGGACGAGCAGGAACGTGACGAGGAACGTCCATTTCCGCCGCGAGAGGACGTGCAGGTAGTCGAGAAGGCTCGGGCTGGTGCCGCGCGCGGTCATGAGCTCAGCCCCGGGAGCAGGCGAACGGGACGGAGGCCGAAGGTGGCCGGCACCGGAGCCGGCTCGACCGCCAACCGGCGCTGCTGGATCAGGTGCAGGCAGAGGAGGAGCGCCGCCGGAATCCAGCCGAAGCGCGAGAAGAGCACGGGCTCGCTCATCGCGAAGACCGTGAACGCGACCACGCCGCTGATCAGTCCGGCAGCCGTGCGGCGCTCGTCCTCCGACATGGACGCCACGAGCGCCCTCGCTCCGGTGCGCAAAACCGCGAAAATTATGAGGAGCATCCCGATCACACCAAAGAGTCCCGCCTTGTACCAGGTGCCGATCACGAGGTTGTGGACGTCGTACTCGTAGCTGACGATCCCGAAGGGCTTGGTCACGCTGATGAGATCCAGCCCGACGCCGACGAAGGGATCCTGCTCGATCCGCTTGACCGCGACCTTGTAGATCGCCACTCGCGAATCGACGGAGCCGCTTCCCTCGCTCGCGGTCGAGACGCCGTTGGGCGTCGTCACGCGCGTCACGCGGTCGAGCGGCGTCTGCGCGCCGCGCAGGCCCTGGACCGTGACGACGGCGAACGCGGTCACGACGATCCCGCCGAACACCATCCAGGAGTGGAGGCTCATGCGCTGGATCGCGAACCACACGAACGTCGCCGCGCCGACGGCCAGGAGCGCTCCGACGGACCCGGAGGAGATGAGGCCGCCGCCGATCATGAAGACTGCACCGACGAGCAGCATCCTTTTGCGCGCCGGCACCCCGCTCCGCGTCGCGAGCATCAAGGCCGGGACGAACGCCACGGCGCTCAGCCCACCGAGGTCGTTCGGTTGGCCCGTGAACCCCGTGCTGCGGCCGTAGACCGGGCTCGTGTTCGGGATGACGTCCCCGGCGACGAGCTGAAGGAGGCCGGCCATACCCGCAAGGGCAGCCGAGATCACCCAGAGGCTGATCGCCTTCTGCACACGTGCGCGGCTGTCGAGCACGACGGCTGCGGCCCAGAACCAGAAGATGGTCAGAAAGATGAGACGCGCGACCACGGCTGCCGACTTGAACGGCGCCTCGGCGCCAAAGGTCGAGAGCAGGCCGCCGACGGAGAAGAGGCCCATCCCCACGAGCAGGAGCGCCGGGATCCCCAGCGGAACAGGCCTGCGCGTGATCAGGACCTCCGCGACCACGAACGCCAGGCTGAAGAAGAAGAATGCGTCGGAGAAGGTGAGCTGCCCCCCCACGCGCAGCGTGAGGATCGCCACCAGGAAAACCCCGGCATAGAAGAGGAAGCGGCCGAACCGCATCCCGTCGTCGTCCGGGGCGAGCTCGTCCTCCTTAGGCCCGCCCGCATAGATGCGGCCCGCGGTCCCGAAGAGCGTGTCGCTCCAGCGGCCGAACGCAGCGCGGCCCGCCGCGAAGAATCCCACCGCCGCGACGAGACCGACCAGCATGAGGCCTGCACGCGCGGGCAGCACCGAGATCGCCATCCCGGCCAGAATGGCCGTGAGAATCGCCGCCCCACGCACGACAGCCGGGGCCGATGGCGGCCACCAGGCCGCGGCGCGTGCCTCGAGTACGGCGAACCAGGGCTGTGCCGAGGCGAGCACGAGCCCGAGGAGCAGCAGCAGGCTCAGGAACCACGAGATGGCGAGGGCAAGTGCGACTCCGACTGCGCCGTAGAGAGGAAGCAGTACGCCGATCGTCGGCACGAGCAAGGCCCAGGAGGCGACCTCCGCCATCGTTCCGAGCCCGGGCCGCCCCAGGCCGTTCACACCGTCGGTGAGAACCCGGCGGGCGCACATGAAGAGCGTTCCGATGAGCAGGACCCGGGCAATCGGCGTCGCGGCGTGGAACTGATCGCCGAAGAAGAGGGCCACGAGCGATGCGCTTCCCACCTCGAGGACGCCGATCACGACTGCCGCGGCCGCCAGGCCGATGAAGAAATAACGCCAGAGCGCACGACGGCCGGCGGTCTCGTCCGACTGCGACGCCACGTGCGGATAGGCGACCATCCCCACGCTCAAGGCGATGACGCGCGGGAGGTTCGTGAACGCCTGGGCGACGACGTAGAGGCCGAGGGTCACCGGAGCGAGGAGCAGGCCGACCAGCGCCTGGTCGAGGCGGAGCGCCTCGATCGGAGACGTCGAGCCGACGAGACTCTTGAGGCCGAAGCGGACCAGATGGTGGCGCGCCGGAGGCTCGGCGTACGCATCCTCCCGAGGCAGGCCGCGCAGAGCGATCACGAGCACGAGAATCCCGCCGAGGAAGAGCGACATCGCCCAGGTCGTCATCAGGACGACGAGGCTCGCCAGGCCGAGGATGAAGACCGCCACGACCGCGAACGCGTACAACGCCGTGGGCAGGATCCGCAGGACGTTGAATGGGCGGAAGCGCTCCTGCCCCTGCAGAAGCGCAAGCCCATAGCTCTGCGAGAGGATCCCCGGCACGAGGAAGACGGAGATGAGCGCGGCGACCTCGACCCGATGAGGGCTGTCGTGGACGAACGCGTAGAGGACGACGAGCTGGACTGCGATCGTCGCACCGACCTGGCCGAAGTACGGGACCGCGAGCGAGCGCACGATCGAGCGCGCACCCGCGGGATAGCGCGCCACGTAGTAGGTCACGGCAGTCGGCAGGCCGACGGTCCCGAGCAAGGTGCAGATGCCCGAGATAACGACGATCAGGGCAAGGTAGCCGCGATCCTCCGGGCCCAGCCCCCTCGCGACGAGGACTCCGCTCATGGTCAAGAGGAGCTGCGCGGCGCCAGAGGCCATGAGCGAACCTCCGAGCTTGCGGGCGCGACCGGACAGGAGCCGGCTCGAAAAACGTGCGCCGAGAGTACCCATCAGACGGCTGTCCGCCGGGGTCGAAGGAAGGCACGCAGATGGCGGATCGACCTCTTGGACATACGTGTCTCCCTCCTCACCGGCGCCCCGTCGCAACGGGCCGGACTCCCAGGCCCGGCACTGCACCAAAGATAGAACAGAATCGGCCTCGCAAAGGCCTTTTCGGCCTCGAACTAGCCGATCGTCTGGGTTACGCCCGGCCGTTCCGTTCCTAGAATCAAGCGAGGAGAGGCAATCGCTGCGACGCGCATGAAGACGCCCGTCGGGCACTGCGACTTTGCGATGCAAGGGAGGCTCAATGGGCGTAGCGGTGATTACGGGATCCAGCGGCCTGATCGGGTCCGAAGCCGCGCTCCACTTCGCTGGAATCGGTCTCGACGTCGTCGGCGTCGACAACGACATGCGCCAGGTGTTCTTCGGGCCGGAGGCCTCGACGGACTGGAACCGCGCCCGCGTGGAACGAGAGCTCGGCGACGGGTATGCACACCGCAGCATCGACGTGCGCGACCGTGATGCGGTTTTCGCGCTGTTCCGCGAGCTCGGGTCGTCCGTCGAGCTCGTCATCCACGCCGCCGCCCAGCCGTCGCATGACTGGGCCGCCGGTCAGCCGCTCGTCGACTTCGACATCAACGCCGTCGGCACGCTGAACGTCCTCGAGGCGCTGCGCCAGTTCGCGCCCGACGCCGTGCTCATCTTCACATCGACGAACAAGGTCTACGGCGACCGCCCGAACACGCTTCCCCTGGTCGAGCAGGAGACACGCTGGGAGATCGATCCCGAGCACACGTACGCGAACGGCATCCGTGAGGACATGTCGATCGACGCCTCCCTGCACAGCGTCTTCGGGGCGTCCAAGGTGGCGGCGGACATTCTCGTGCAGGAGTTCGGGCGCTACTACGGGCTGCGCACGGCGTGCTTCCGCGGCGGCACCCTGACGGGGCCGCACCACTCCGCGGCCGAGCTCCACGGGTTCCTCGCCTACGTCATGCGCTGCACGATGACCGGCACGAAGTACACGGTCTACGGCTACAAGGGCAAGCAGGTACGGGACGCGATCCACAGCCACGATCTGATCAGGGCGTTCGACGAGGTCTTCCGCGCGCCGCGCGTGGGCGAGATCTACAACATCGGCGGCGGGCGCTTCAGCAACGCCTCCGTCCTCGAGGCGATCGAGCTCGCCCAGGAGATCGTCGGCGAAGAGCTGGAGTGGACGTACAAGGACGAGAGCCGGATCGGCGACCACATCTGGTGGATCGGGGACAACGGGCACTTCGAATCGCACTATCCGAGCTGGCGGCTCGAGTACGACGTGCCGAGGATCCTCGAGGAGATCAGGGACGCCAACGCCGAGCGCTGGCATCGCGACGAGCGGGTCGTCGGAGCGACCGCCTGACACGCGGCCGGGGTCGGCTGTGAGACAGCTCAAGGTTCTCGTCAGCACGTCCTACTACTGGCCGGAGGAGGCCGGGAGCGCGCCGTATCTCACGGGGCTCGCAGAGCACCTGAGCGGCGAAGGGCACGAGGTCGTCGTCGCCACCGGGTTCGCGCACTATCCCGACTGGCGCTCGGGCGCCCACGGGAAGCTCGGGGCCACGGAAACGGAGAACGGCGTCGAGATCGTGCGCCGGTGGCACTACGTGCCCCACACCCAGTCGGCGGCGCAGCGCGCACTCTACGAGCTGTCGCTCCTCGCCTTCGGGGCGACGACGCTCTTCAGGCGCTGGCGCCCGGACGTGGTCGTCGGCACCTGCCCTTCGCTCGCCGGGGGCATGCTCGCGGCGGCAGCGGCGCGCCGCTACCGCGTCCCCTACGGGATCGTCTTCCAGGACCTCATGGGGCGCGCGGCCGAACAGAGCGGCGTCTCGGGCGGAGCGCGCGTCGCCGGCCTCGTGAAGAGCGGCGAGCTCCGGGTCGCGCGAGGCGCGAAGGCCGTGGGAATCATCGCCGAGACGTTCAGGAACTACCTCGTGGACGGAGGAGTGGATCCGGAGGCGATCTGGCGCCTCCGCAACTGGACGCACCGAGTGGAGCCCGACGAGACGCGCACGGACACACGGAAGCGCCACGGCTGGTCCGACGACGTCTTCGTCTGCCTCCACGGAGGGAACATGGGCCAGAAGCAGGGGCTCGACAACTTGCTCGACGCGGCGGCGCTCCTCAACGGTAACGTGCGCATCGCGCTCGTCGGCGACGGGAACGACCGTGAGCGCCTCGAAGGGCAGGCCAGTGAGCGCGGCCTGACCAACGTCGACTTCATCGGCATGCAGGCGCCCGGGCAGTGGGAAGCGATGCTCGAGGCCGCCGACCTCCTGATCGTGAACCAACGGGCGTCGCTCACGGACATGTCCCTGCCGTCGAAGCTGACGTCGTACTTCGCCGCCGGACGCCCCGTTGTGACGGCTGCCTCCAAGGCGAGCGAGACCGCGGACGAGATGGACGCAGCCGGCGCCGGCATCGTCGTTGCACCGGACGATCCTGCTGCGATGCGGGACGCGATCTATGCACTCAAGGACGAGCCCGAGCGCGCCGACCGCTGCGCGGCGAGCGCGAAGGCCTACGCGGAGAGCACCCTCTCGAGCTCGGCAGCACTCGCAGAATACGAACGCTTCATCGGCTTTCTGGCCGACGGGAACGCCTAGCCCGCCGACCGCGGGCTACTTCTGCCAGACGTCGACGTAGTCCACCTGGGTCTCGAGCAGGTCGGGCGTCGTGCTGTTCGGGTCGCCGGTCCAGCCGCCCGTCCACATCTGCAGAAGGAGATACATGGGCTGGTTCGTCGAGTCGTACGTCGGCGCGGACATCAGCCGCTGCCCGTCGAGGTACCACGTGACCTGACCGGAGGTCCAGAGCATCCCGTAGGTGTGCCAGTCGGCGGAGATGTCGCCGGGCTCCTCCTGGTAGTTGTTTCCGTTCTGCGCGTCGTCGATGCCGTAGTCGTTCGACGAGTTGCGATGAATCGTCCCGTAGAAGGCGTTCGGCTCGGCACCCTGGCCCTCGAAGACGTCCAGCTCGGCGGAGTAGCAGAGCGCCCTCGGCAAGCCGTTGTCGGCGCAGAAAGGATTGATGGACGGCCAGAAGTCGTTGGTCGAGTGGCGGTAGGAGAAGAGCCAGAATCCGGGCCACGCCCCACGGGCGCCCGTCCACTTCATCCGTGCCTCGAAGTAGCCCTGGGT
>DATAOL010000314.1:0-4365 GCA_036265755.1 Gaiellaceae bacterium
GAGCTATCTCGCCGTCATCAAGGTCGTCGGGGTCGGCGGCGGCGGGACGAATGCAGTCAACAGGATGATCGAGGCAGGCCTTCGCGGCTGCGAGTTCGTGGCGGTGAACACCGACGCGCAGGCGCTGCTCATGTCGGAGGCCGAGCAGAAGCTGCACATTGGGACGCACCGCACGCGGGGCCTCGGCGCCGGCGCCGACCCGCAGGTCGGCGAGGAAGCAGCCATGGAGTCGAAGGACGAGATCAAGGAGGCGCTCAAGGGCGCGGACATGGTCTTCATCACGGCCGGCGAGGGCGGCGGAACCGGCACGGGCGCAGCCCCTGCGATCGCTGAGATCGCCCGCGACGACCTGAAGGCGCTCACCGTCGGCGTCGTCACGCGGCCGTTCAACTTCGAAGGGCGCAAGCGCGCCGAGCAGGCTCAGGCCGGGATCGCGAAGCTGCGCGAGAAGGTCGACACGCTGATCATCATCCCGAACGACCGTCTGCTCCAGGTCGTCGAGAAGCGCACTTCCGTCGTCGACGCGTTCCGGATGGCCGACGAGGTCTTGCGCCAGGGCGTTCAGGGCATCACCGATCTGATCACCGTTCCCGGTCTCGTCAACCTCGACTTCGCCGACGTGCGCACGATCATGACCGACGCCGGGTCGGCCCTGATGGGCATCGGCGAGGCGGAAGGCGAGAACCGCGCCGCGGAAGCAGCGCGTGCGGCTGTTTCGTCGCCGCTCCTCGAGGCTTCGGTCGAGGGCGCTACCGGCATTCTGCTCAACATCACCGGCGGCTCCGACCTCGGCCTCTTCGAGGTCAACGAGGCCGCTGAGGTGGTGACGGGCGCAGCCGACCTGAACGCGAATGTCATCTTCGGCGCTGTGATCGACGAGAACATGCACGGGAAGGTGCGGGTGACGGTGATCGCCACCGGCTTCGACCGCTCCCTCCGCCGCGAGCGCCGCGAGCGCGAGGACATCGAGCCCGAGCGCGAGCCGGCCGGGGGCGACTTCGACGTTCCCGCGGACGTGCTCGAAGTGCCGTCCTTCCTGCGCCGCCGGTAGCACCTGCCATACGCTCGCGCGGTCGATGCGACCACCGCGAGAGCCGTTCCGGATCAAGATGGTCGAGCCGATTCGCTCGACCACGCGCGCGGAGCGCGAGCGCGCGCTCGTGGCGGCGGGCTGGAACCTGTTCCAGGTCGCCGCGCGCGACGTCGAGCTCGATCTGCTGACCGACTCGGGCACCGGCGCGATGAGCCAGGCGCAGTGGGCGGCGCTCATCCAGGGCGACGAGTCCTACGCGGGATCGGAGAGCTTCGACCGCTTCCGGTCGGCAGTGCAGGACGTCCTCGGCTTCCCTCTCGTCGTGCCGGCGCACCAGGGCCGCGGAGCCGAGAGCGTCTTCTTCGGCGCGGTCATCGACCCCGGGGAGATCGTGCCGTCGAACGCGCATTTCGACACGACGCGGGCGCACATCGAGGTGCGCGAAGGCATCGCGCTCGACCTTCCCGTCCCCGCGGCCCTCGACCCCGACGTCGACGTTCCGTTCAAGGGCGACATGGACACCGGGGGGCTTCGAGAGCTCCTCGAGGGTCCCGACGGCGAGCAGGTCTCGATCGTCATGCTCACGCTCACGAACAATGCGGGCGGCGGGCAGCCGGTCTCTCTGGCGAACATCCGCGAGGTTGCCGGGTTGGCCCGCAAGCACGACAAGAAGCTCGTCCTCGACATCGCCCGCTTCGCCGAGAACGCGTGGTTCATCCGCGAGCTGGAAGAGGGCCAGGCCAAGCGGCCGCTGGGGGAGATCGTGCGCGAGATGCTCAGCGACGCGGACGGAGTCCTGATGAGCGCGAAGAAGGACGCCATCGCGAACATCGGCGGCTTCGTCGCCATCCGTGAGGACGAGGTCTTCTTCAGCCGGCTGCAGGCGCGCGGAATCGTCTTCGAGGGCTTTCCCACGTACGGGGGCCTCGCCGGCCGCGACCTGGAGGCGATCGCCGCAGGGCTCCGCGAGGTGCTCGACGAAGACTACCTCCGCCACCGCATCGCGCAGGTCGGCTACCTAGGCGCGAAGCTCGAGGAGGCTGGGGCGGCGATCCTGAGGCCGGTGGGGGGGCACGCCGTCTACCTCAATGCGGGCCGGATGCTTCCCGCGATCCCGGCCGAGCATTTCCCGGCCCAGGCCCTCAGCTGCGCGCTGTACCTCGCGGGTGGAGTCCGAGGCGTCGAGATCGGTTCCGTGATGGCCGGCCGCGATCCGCTCACGGGCGAGAACCGCGTCGCGCCGCTCGAGCTCGTCCGGCTCGCGGTTCCCCGTCGCCTCTACAGCTCGCGGCAGCTCGAGCAGGCTGCGGATGCCGCCGCGGAGGTCCTGGCGGGAGCGGACGCGGTGCGCGGCCTGGAGATGACGAGCGAAGCGCCCGTCCTCCGGCACTTCACGGCAAGATTCCGGCCCGTCGGTTAGCGATAGGATCCGCCGCGGTGCAGACGCTCCGGCGCACGCCTCTGTACGAGCGCCACGCCGCTCTCGGCGCGCGCCTCGTCCCCTTCGCCGGCTGGGAGATGCCGGTGCAGTACACGTCGATCGTCGCCGAGCACAAGGCTGTGCGCTCGTCCGCGGGCGTCTTCGACGTCTCCCACATGGGCGAGCTGCAGCTGACCGGCGGGGGCGCGCACGAGTATCTCCAGGCTCGTCTCTCGAACGACCTCGACCGGATCTCCGACGGTCACGCCCAGTACACGCTGCTCACGAACGAGCGCGGCGGCATCGTGGACGACCTGATCGCCTACCGCCGAGGTGAGGACGACTACTTCTTCGTCGTCAACGCGTCCAACGTGGAGCCCGACCGCGTGGCGCTGTCCGAGACAGAAGACGTTTCCGGTGACTGGTCACTCCTCGCCGTCCAGGGTCCGGAGGCGCTCCCGCGCCTCGGCATCGAGGTCGAGCCCTTCACCTTCCGAGAGGACGAGGTGCTCGGAGTGCACTGCCTGGTCGCCGGGACCGGATACACGGGGGAGCGCGGCTGCGAGCTCGGGTGCGCACCCGACGACGCCGTCCGGCTCTGGGACACGATCCTCGATGCCGGCGTAACCCCTTGTGGCCTTGGCGCGCGGGACACGCTGCGCCTCGAGGTCTGCTATCCGCTGCACGGCAGCGACATCACGCCCGAGCGGACGCCGATCGAAGCCGGCCTCGGCTGGGCCTGCGCGCTCGACAAGGAATTCACCGGCGTGGACGTGCTGCGGGCCCAGAAGGACGAGGGCACGGCGGAGAAGCTCGTCGCGTTCGTCATGGACGACAAGGGGATTCCTCGGCAGGGCATGAGCATCGAGGAAGGTGGGACCGTCACCTCGGGCTCCCTCTCGCCGATGCTCGACCAAGGCATCGGGCTCGCGTATGTCGAGGCCGGACTCGCCGCCCCGGACACGCACGTGACGCTCGACCTGCGCGGGCGTTCCCGCGCTGCTCATATCGTGAAGAAGCCGATCTACGACCCCAAGGAGAGGTAGTGGCTGCGGACGAGAGCTATCCCGAAGAACTGAAGTACCACCGCGAGCACGACTGGGCGCGAATCGACGGCGACACCGCGACGGTGGGCATCACGTGGTACGCGCAAGACGCGCTCGGCGAGCTGGTCCACTTCGAGGCGCCGGAGCAGGGAGCTTCGGTCGCGGCGGACGAGAGTTACGGAGAGGTGGAGTCGGTCAAGGCCGTCTCGGACCTCATCTCGCCGCTCTCCGGCGAGGTCGTCGAGGTGAATCAGGCAGTGGTCGACGAGCCGGAGAAGGTCAACGACGACCCCTACGGCGAGGGCTGGCTCATCCGCATCCGGCTCAGCGACACGGCCGAGGCCGACGCGCTGCTCGACGTGGACGCGTACAAGTCGCTTCTCGAAGAGCAGTAAGTGCGCTACCTGTCGCTCACCGACTCCGATCAGCAGGCGATGCTCGCCGCGATCGGGGTCTCGTCCGTCGAGGAGCTTTTCCGGGACATCCCGGCCCACGTTCGCCTTGACCGGCCGCTCGACCTCGAGCCTGCGCTCTCCGAGCCCGAGCTCGTCTCGCATCTCGGAGCGCTTGCCGGCAAGAACGTCCATACGGGACGTGAGCTCTCATTCCTCGGCGCCGGGATCTACGACCACTACGTCCCCGCCATCGTCGACGCGATCCTCGCACGCGGGGAGTTCCTCACTGCCTACACGCCCTACCAACCCGAGATGAGCCAGGGGGTACTCCAGGCCATCTTCGAATACCAGACCGTCATCTGCGAGCTGACTGGCATGGACGTCTCGAACGCCTCGGGGTACGACGGAACAACGGTTGCGGCCGACGCCTGTTACGTCGCCAAGCACGCGACGGGTCGCTCGAAGGTCGTC
>DATAOL010000315.1:0-4233 GCA_036265755.1 Gaiellaceae bacterium
CCGCCGGCGTCGGCGTCGCGGTGCTCGCTTACGAGCGCGGTGCTTCGATCTTCCGTGTCCACGACGTGCGCGAGCACGTCGAGGCGCTGACGGCGGCGCACGCGCTGGAGGAGGTCCGCCCGTGAGCCAGATGGAGATCGAGATCGAGGGTCTCGAGCTCATGGGTTTCCACGGAGCGACCGAGACCGAGCGGGAACGAGGCCAGCGCTTCCTCTTCGACGTCTGGCTGCTCGCCCACGACGCGGGCGTCCGCAGCGACCGGCTCGACGACACGATCGACTACACGAGCGTCGTCGCTTGCATCCGGGAGATCTCCGATGCTCATCGCTTCAACCTGATCGAGGCCCTCGCGGCAGCCGTTGCCGACGAGCTCGTCGAGCGCTTCGACGTCTCCCGAGTACGGGTGCGCGTCCGGAAGCCCGAGGTCGCGCTCGATGCGCCGGTCTCCTATACGGCGGCGACGATCGAGCGAACGCGGCGCTAGGGAACGCTGGCTTCGAAGGTGTAGTCAGCGCTGGAAGAATCGCCGAGCGGGTTTCCGTGGCAGGAGAAGTTCGTCCCGTGGTTGCAGCTGAAGGCTGTGTTGGCGTTCGTAAAGGCGACGACGATCTTCGACGTGTCGGCGGTCGAGAAGCTGACCCCGTTCAGAGAGCCACCGCCGCTCGGAACTTGCGGGGGCTGGGCTGTGCCGTTCTGGTCGTAGCGGATGACCGTCACCTGCGCCCCCGTGAGGGACGGGAGATCGAAGGAGAAGTCAACGGTGCTGGCGCCTGTGCCGGGTACCAGCTTCACGTAGTCGTTGGCCATGTGGAACATACCGAGGCCGAACGAGTAGATGAAGCCGGCATCCATCGGGTTGTTCGCGTAGTTCCGGAGCCTTGCGCTGCTCCCGAATCCCGCGCCGTCGCTATAGCCGACGGCGGGGTTCTGGTTCGCGACGCCGAACTGCCGAAAGACGTCAGCGAAGGTATCGCCGTGGTTTGAGATCGCCTCCTCGACAGCCTGCGTCGAGTAGAGCAGGCCGTGCTTCGTGCCAGGCGTGGCCGCTGCGTCTTCCCAGATCTCCCGGACGATGTCGCAGCTCCCGTAGCGCTGGCAGAGGAAGTGGAAGAAGATCCAGACGCCGTACTGATTGGTGCCGCTCGTCTGGAAGAGGTCGATCGGCCGCCACGGCTTCGATTTCGAGAGTGGGCTCGAAGGGAAGTATTGGTAGTTGTCGTGGATGGTCCGATAGACCGTCGCCTCCATGTTCGTCGCCGTCGCTTCGAGGAGCCAGCGGTCTTCGCGAACGTCGTAGGAGAACTGGATGGCGTGGTTGAACTCGTGCGCCGCCGTCACCTTGAGCGCGGCGACACCGTGCGTGGCCGGGAACTGCCTCGCGGAAAAGTCGTCGTCGAACACGCAGTACCCCGAGACGTTGCTCTGGCGCGAGTACCTCGGGTCGTCCGAGGTGCAGTACCCGTAGAAGCCGAAGCGGCCCACGTCCTGGAGGTAGATGTCGATCTTGTTGTTGGGATTGCCGCCGTGATGAGAGCCGGAGTTGCCGTCGGCGAGCGGCGCGTGGTAACCGAGCTGGTTGACCTCCTTGGCCCAGACCGTCGTCATCACGGACTTGACGCTGTCCACGTAGTCCGGGAGGTGGTTGTGATTCCGGTCCCGAAGTGAGGGCGCGTCGCGGCTCGTCGTCACCCAGTGGATACAGAACTTGGGCGCGCACGTGTGGTGCCTCGAGCTTCGCGGCGCGGTCCAGTCTCCGTTGCGACCGTCGGTCGGTCGCGCGAACAGCGAGCGGGCCACCCTGCGCTCCGCCGGCTGGAGGCTGCCCATCTGCATCTTCAGGTCGAGCAGCGCGGACGTAGCGCCGCGTGGGTCCGTCCCCTGCCCACGGAAGATGGCCAGGGCGCGGTCGAGAGCGGCCCGCGCCTGGATGTGCGCACGCGCCTGGGGCGTCCGGGCGCCTGCCGTGGACGCAGCCATGAGCGCGAGGCACGCGAAAAACACGAGAGCCGCAGCACGACGCATCTCCTCGGATATAAGCACCTCGGTATGAGCGTTTCTAGAGCCCGCGCGTACATCGGCCTCGGCTCCAATCTCGGCGAGCGCGAGGCGACCATGCGGGCCGCGCTGGAACGGCTCGCAGCCGGGGAGGAGATCGAAGTCGTGGCGGTGTCGTCGTTCCGCGAGACCGATCCGGTGGGGAAGCTCGACCAGCCTCGCTTCGTCAACGCGGCCGCCGCACTCGAGACGAGCCTCGCGCCGCGCGAGTTGCTCGAGCGCCTTCTGGACGTCGAGCGGGGGCTCGGGCGCGATCGCGCTCACGAGGAGCGCTGGGGCCCGCGCACGATCGACATCGACCTGCTCCTCTACGCCGACGAGGAGATCGACGAGCCGGGGCTGGCCGTTCCGCACCCCCGCCTCGCCGAGCGCGCATTCGTCCTCGAGCCGCTGCTGGACCTCGACCCGGAGCTACGTCTGCCCGATGGCCGCCGACTGCGGGATCTGTGTCCCCCAGAGCTAGAATGAGCGCATGTCCCACCTCGATGAGCTGGACGAATACGAGGCGAAGCTCGAGCTCCGGTTGAAGAAGGAGTACTCCGACGTCTTCGGCCTCTTCCGCTTCTGCGTCGTCACGCAGGACTCGACGTACCTCTGCAACCGGCACGAGCTGCGCGTGCTCCCGCAGACGAGCTATCCGTTCTTCCACCTGACGATGGAGGACGTCTGGGTGTGGGACAAGAACCGCCCGATGCGGATGATCCCGCGGGCGGAGGTCTACACGTCGAGCGACGTCACCATCGAAGAGCTGCGCGGCGAGGGCGAGGAGCCGACCCTCACCCCGGAGGCGCTGGCCGAGAAGCTCGGCGAGACGCTCTCCGGCGAAGACGACATCTCCTGAGGAGGCCCTGATCGATGTTGCTGGCCGTCGACGTCGGCAACACGCAGACTGTGCTCGGGCTCTACGACGGCGACGAGCTCGTCGAGCACTGGCGCGCGGCCACAGAGGCCGAGCGCACGGGGGACGAGATCGCGGCGCTCGTCGTCCGCCTCCTCGAGCTGCGCGAGCTCGACTTCGATGTCGTCGACGGAGTTTGCCTCTCCTCGACGGTGCCCCTGCTCGTCCGCTCCTACGAGGAGCTGGCGGACCGTTACGCGCACGCGCCCATCCTCGTCGTCGGCCCCGGGACGAAGACCGGCATCCCGATCCTGTTCGACGACCCGCGGCAGGTCGGACCCGACCGGATCGTGAACTCGGTCTCAGCACGCGAACGCTATGGCGCTCCGTGCATCGTCGTCGACTTCGGCACGTCGACGAACTTCGACGCCGTCTCGCGGGCGGGCGAGTACGTCGGCGGCGTCATCGCGCCCGGGATCGAGATCTCCATGGACGCGCTCTTTGCCCGGGCGGCGCGGCTCGTCAAGGTCGATCTCGTCGCGCCCGACCAGGCGATCGGGAAGACGACGGTGGCCGGCCTTCAGTCGGGGCTGTTCTTCGGCTTCGCCGGCCAGGTGGACGGGATCGTCGAGCGGATGCAGGCCGAGCTCGGCGGCAATGCGAACGTGATCGCGACGGGCGGTCTTGCGGAGCTGATCGCGCCCCACTCGAGGACGATCGAGCGGGTCGACCCTCTACTGACTCTGGACGGCCTCCGGCTCCTCTGGAGCCGCCGCGACGGCTGACCGAGGCTCGACGACGATCTGGTCGAGCGCCGCCTTCGCGAGGGGGTTGGCCCAGAAACCCTGGATCCAGGGCCGGTGCGCAGCGACGCTGCGCCCGTAGGCGATCGGGAGGACGGCCGCGTGCTCGTTGATCCACAGGCGGTCGATGTCGTGGTAGAGCTTCATGCGCTCGGGCTGGTCGCTCAGTGAGCGGGCCTGGATGAGGAGCTCCTCGATCTCGTCGTCCCGGTAGAACGGGAACGGCTCTCGGAAGAGCCCGCGGAAGAACCCGTCCGGGTCGGGGTAGTCGGCGCCGAAGCCGCTCACCCAGAGATGCTCGTCGGCGAGGCTCGACGACCAGAACTTCCCCCGGGCTGCGCGGTGGTTGATGCGGAAGCCGATCTCGGCGGCCTGTTCGGCGAGGAGCTCCGCCGTCGGCACGAGCCACGGCGGCACGAGCATGTTCAGCTCCGGCAGGCCACGGCCCTCCGGGTAACCCGCGTCTGCGAGCAGGCTGCGGGCGAGGTCGGGGTCGTAGTCCGGCCCGATGCGGTGTGAATGGCCGGGCATCGCGGG
>DATAOL010000316.1:0-15060 GCA_036265755.1 Gaiellaceae bacterium
CGTCGTTCCATCCCCGCTCGAGCTCGTCGAGCGCCGGGACGAGCGTCTCGGGGACGTAGCGGCCGCCGTACGGGCCGAAGTAGCCGGTCTCGACGGAGGTCATCTCGCCGCCTCCACGAACGCGCGTACCCGGTCGTGATCCTTGATTCCCGGTGACGCCTCGAGACTCCGACTCGCGTCGACGCACCAAGGCTGCACGGCCGCGATCGCCTCGCACACGTTCTCCGGGCCCAGCCCGCCGGCGAGCAGAACGCGGCCCTCGACCTCGGCGGCCCGTTCCCAGTGCTCTTCGTCCTCTTCGAGCCAGGGCAGGTCGACCACCCGTGCGACGACGCCGCCCCCGCGTAGGAGAACGCCGTCGCGCGCTCGGTGGCCGTTCTCCCGGTCGTAGAGCTGGGCCAGATCCGTCCCGACATCCTCGGTCTCGCCGACGAAGACTCCGACCGAGAGCATCGAGTCGGGCACGGGCAGCGGCGCAGCCGCCCGCCGCGGGCTTTCGGCGAGGACGAAACCCGCGAGATCGGCTCCGGCCTCGGCCGCGACGGTCACGTCCTCGGCCCGCGTCAGCCCGCAGACCTTGACGAAGGGGCGGCGCAGAAGGTCAGCCAGCTTCGCGGCGGGGTCGTGGGCGCGCATGAGCGCGGAGCCGACCAGAACGGCATCTGCTCCGGCGAGCTCGGCCGCCGCTCCGTGCGCGCGGTGGAGGATGCCGCTCTCGGCCACGACGACCCGGCCGGGCGGTGCCGCGGCGACCAGCTCGAGCTGGGCTTGCCGATCGACGGCGAAGGTGCCGAGGTCCCGCGCGTTCAGCCCGACCACCGGCGCGTCCAGCGAGACCGCGCGCTCCAGCTCGCCCGCGTCGTGAGCCTCGACCAGCGTGTCGAGCCCGAGCTCGTCTGCCGCCTGGAGGAGCTCCCGGGCCTGCGCGTCGTCGAGGTCGCGCAGAAGGAGCAACGCCGCGTCCGCCCCGCTCGCCTTCGCCGTCTCCAGGTGCTCTCGGGTCGAGAAGAACCCCTTGGCGAGGAGGGGTGCGGCGGTGGCGGCGCGCGCGCCGCGGAGGTCGTCCCAGCTTCCGGCGAAGCGCTCGTCGATGAGGATCGACACCGCGGCTGCGCCGGCGCGCTCGAACCCGGCGGCCAGCTTTGCGGGGTCGGCATCGGGACGCAGGTCGCCCGCAGAGGGCGAGCGCCGCTTCACCTCGGCGATCGCGCCGAGCCCCGGCGCTGCGAGAGCGTCGCGGAAGCGGCCCATCAGGCGGCAGCCTCCTTCTCCTGCGAGAACGTGACCAGGGCGTCGAGGCGCGCGGCTGCCGCGCCGGAGTCGAGGGCCCGCGCCGCGACCTCGTAGCCCTCGGCGAGGTCCTCCGCATGCCCGCCCGCCGCGATGGCGCCGCCCGCGTTCAGCAGGACGGCCTCGCGCTTGGCGCCCTTTGCGCCCGCGAAGATCTCGCGGATCGCGGCGGCGTTCTCGTCCGGTGAGCCGCCCGCGAGCTCGCCGGGCTTGCAACGCGGCACGCCGAAATCGAGCGGGTCGATCTCGCGCCGCCGTACCGTTCCGTCGGCGACCTCGCAGACGAGGTTCGGGCCGACCGGGGAGAGCTCGTCCACCCCGCCCGCGCCGTGCACGACGAACGCGCGCCTGGAGCCGAGCTGGGCCAGCACCTCGGCGAGGGTCGGCACGAGCTCCGGCGCGTAGACGCCGACGACCTGGGCCCGTGCGCCCGCGGGGTTCGTGAGCGGGCCGAGGACGTTGAAGACCGTCCGCGCGGCGAGCTCGCGCCGCACCGGGGCGGCGTGGCGCATCGCCGGATGGTGCGACGGCGCGAAGAGGAACCCGAAGCCGAGGTCGTCGATGGAGCGCTCGATGCGCTCCGCCGGCTGCTCGAGGTCGAATCCGAGCGCTTCGAGGACGTCCGCCGAGCCCGAGGAGGACGAGACGGCCCGGTTGCCGTGCTTCGCCACGCCCGCACCGGCCGCCGCGGCGACGAGCGCGGCGGCGGTGGAGATGTTGAACGTGCCTGCCCCGTCCCCGCCGGTCCCTGCCGTGTCGACGAGGTCGTCGCGTTTCGGCCGGACCGCGAGAACGTGCTCCCGCATCGCCTCGGCGCACCCTGCGATCTCGTCCGGGGTCTCGCCCTTAAGGCGCAGCGCGATGAGAAAGCCGCCGATCTGCGCGGGCGTCGCCTGGCCGCTCATGATCTCGCCCATCACCGTCCGGGCGTCGTCCCGTGAGAGATCGTGGCCGTCGAGCAGGCGTGCGAGCCCTTCCTGGATCGTCATCGCGCGCCCTCCAGGAAGTTCCGGGCGAGCGCGGGTCCGTCGGGAGTGAGCACCGACTCCGGATGGAACTGGATGCCGACGACGGGGAGCTCCCGGTGGCGCACCGCCATCACCTCGCCGTCCTCCGTCGTGGCGCAGACCTCGAGGGTCTCGGGGACCCGTGTCGCGGCCAGCGAGTGGTAGCGGCCGCTCTCGAGTGGGTCGGGGAGCCCCTTGAAGAGCCCTGCGCCGTCGTGGGTCACGGGGCTCGCCTTCCCGTGCATGAGCCGCTTCGCCTGGCCGACTTCGCCGCCGTAGGCCTCCACGATCGCCTGGTGTCCGAGGCAGACGCCGAGGGTCGGCACGCGCTCGCCAAGCCGGCGGACGATTTCCATGCTCGCCCCCGCGTCGCCCGGGCGGCCCGGACCGGGGGAGATCACGAGGTGGCTCGGGGCGAGCTTCTCGGCCCCGTCGGCGTCGATCTTGTCGTTGCGGATCACGGTCACGTCCGCCCCGAGCTCCTGGAAGAGGTGCGCCAGGTTGTACGTGAAGCTGTCGTAGTTGTCGACCAGCAAGATCACGCTGCCTCCGCCTCCTCGAGAGCCGCCTCGAGGGCGGCGAGCTTGCGCAGGCACTCCTCATGCTCGGCCGCGGGGTCCGAGTCGGCGACGATCCCTGCGCCGGCCTGCATCCGAGCGAGGCCGCCTTCGAGAACGACGGTGCGGATCGCGATGCACGTGTCGAAGGAGCCGCCCGGCAAGGCGTAGCCGACCGCGCCCCCGTAAGGGCCGCGCCGGTAGCGCTCGAGCTCGGAGATGATCTGCATCGCGCGCACCTTGGGTGCACCGGACACGGTGCCCGCCGGGAAGCACGCGCGCAAGAGGTCGAAGGGGCCGTGCCCGGGCAGGAGCTCGCCGGCAACCTCGGAGACGAGGTGCGTGACGTGCGAGTAGCGCTCGGGCTCGAGGAACTTGCCGATTCGGACGGTCCCGGCCCGGCAGACGCGGGAGAGGTCGTTGCGGCCGAGGTCGACGAGCATGATGTGCTCCGCCTTGTCCTTCTCGGATGCGAGCAGGACCTCGGCGTCGTCCTCGCCTGGATCCGTCGTGCCTGCGATCGGATTCAGGCTCGCCCGTGTCCCGTCCAGCTTGACGAGCGTCTCGGGGGAGGAGCCCACAAGCGCGATGCCGTCGAGCTCGAGGAGAAAGTGGTACGGGGAGGGGTTGATACGGCGGAGCGACCGATAGAGCGCGAGGGCAGAGACGGCCGTCGGTCGCTCCGCTCGTTGTGAGACAACTATCTGGAACGCATCTCCGGCCCGGATGTATTCCTTCGCCGCGCGAACGCTCTCCTCGTAAACGGTCTGCGACGGGAAGCGCGTCGTCTCGCCGTGCGCCGCCGCTACGGCGGCGGGGTCGGCGCGCTCGCTGCGTAGGAGCGAGGCGATTGAGTCGCGGTCACCGGTCAGCACCTCGGCGACGCTCGCCGCATGGTCGAAGCGGACGAGGGCATCGGCGACCACGAAGCGGCTCTCCGGCAGGTCAGGGCCGCCGTCCGGTAGAGGGACGGTCGGCTCGAGCTGGACGACGTGGTCGTAGGCGAGATAGCCGACGACGGGGTTCCCCGCGGCGAGCTCCCGCTCCGCGCCGTCGAAGTCGACGAGCCGCGCGCCCCGGCCGACGAGGCTGTAGCGGCCCAGACGTCCCTTCTCCACCGATTCGAGCAGGAACGTCGAACCGCCTCCTGCGGCGAGCCGAAGATAGGCCCCGAGCGGGGTGATGAGGTCGGCATGGATGTCGCTAGCGATCGTCATGGCAAACGAAAAGACCCTCCTCGGGAAGGCCTTCGAGCGGAACGGAAATGTCGAGCCTGCTTCAGCAGGCGTCGCTCCCGCTCCGCTCGCGGCGCCAGGCCCACCAGGTGCGGATTGCGGGAGTCATCTCGCCAGAGCGTAGGCCACGCCTCGGGTAACCGTCAACTGCGCTTGGCATTAATGGGAAGGGATGGAGTCGCACCCGCCGTCGGAACCCGAGTCACCGCGGCCTCCCACGGAGCCCCCGGCGTTCCCGCCGGAGCCGGCCCCGCCCGAACCCGGGGAAACCGGCCGGCACCCGATCCGTGTCGTGGTCACCGACGATCTCGAGCGCTCGCGGGTGACGGTGTTCTTCCGCTGGCTCCTGGCCATCCCGCTTCTGATCTGGCTGGTGATCTGGTCGATCGGAGTCTTCTTCGTCGGGATCGTGAACTGGTTCGTCACCCTTGTGAAGGGTCGCACCCCGCTCAGCCTGCACGACTTCTTCGCGTCCTACGTGCGCTTCACCACCCACGTGCACGCGTACCTTTTCCTCGCGGCGGATCCGTATCCCAGCTTCGCCGGGAAGCCCGGGTATCCGATCGACGTCGAGATCGACCCGCCCGAGCCACAAAGCCGGTGGAAGACGGCTTTCCGCGTCTTCCTGGCGCTTCCCGCGATCATCCTTGCGAGCGCGCTCATCGGCACCCCGGGTGGTGGTGGGGGGAGTGGCAGCTACGAGGACCAGTCCGGCAGTGACCGCACGGCCTACGCGTTCTCGTTCGTGTCCGCGTTCCTGACGATCTCCGTGCTCGCCTGGTTCGCCGCTCTCGTCCGCGGGCGCATGCCGCACGGCCTGCGCGACCTCTTCGCCTACGGGCTGCGCTACGGCGCCCAGGCGTGGGGGTACCTCTTTCTGCTCACCGATCGCTATCCGGACGCCGATCCCGAGCTGCCGCCGGCCGCGGAGCCCGAGATTCCGCGGCCGGTGCGCCTCGTCGTCGAGGACGACCTCCGCCGTTCGCGCCTGACGGTCTTCTTCCGCTTCCTCCTCTTCCTGCCGCATCTCGTGTGGCTGATCCTCTGGTCGATCGCCGCCTGGCTCGCTGCGGTCGTCAACTGGTTCGCGACGCTCGCCCTGGGCCGGTCGCCGGCGGCGCTGCACCGGTTCCTCGCCGCGTACGTGCGCTACGTCATCCAGGTGTACGCGTACCTCTTCCTGGTCGCGAATCCATTCCCGGGCTTCGTCGGCGCCCCGTTCACCTATCCGGTGGAGGCGCGGATCAGCGGCCCCGAGCCGCAGGCCCGCTGGAAGACGCTCATCCGCTTCATCCTTGCGATCCCCGCGTTCATCATCAGCGGCACGCTCAACGGCGCCCTCTTCATCGTCGCCTTCTTCGGCTGGTTCGTCGCCCTGGCGCTCGGGCGGATGCCGCACGGCTATCGCAACCTCGGCGCCTGGGCGCTGCGCTACACGGCGGAGACCGACGCCTACTTCCTCCTGCTCACCGACGTTTATCCGTACAGCGGGCCGTGGGAGTTCGCGCCTCCGGCCCCGGCCCGGCCTGAGCCGGAGCCCGAGCTGGAGACCGCGTTCGCATAGGACGGCGGTGGGCAGCCGGGGTCGCGCTCGCCGCGGCGGCGGCTGGATGGATCGTCGCCGCGTACTTCCTCTGGCAGAGCGTCATCCCGGAAGGGCTTCGAAAGCCGGATCTCAACCCGGCGGCACTCTTTCCGCCGTCGACCCTGGCCGCGGCCGAGAGCTACGAGCGTTTCGTGCGTTGGGATTTCGTGCTGGCTCAGCTCGTCATCCTCGCCGTGGTGGCGGTCTACGCGCGGATCGGCCCCAGGTTCGCGAAGGAGTCTGCGGCCGGGCCCATCGGGACGGCGATGCTGCTCGCCATGCTCGGCCTCGGGCTCATCTGGCTTCTCCAGCTTCCCTTCGGCCTCGCCGAGCTCTGGTGGCAGCGTCGCCACGACGTGAGCCGGGCGAGCTACAGCGAGTGGATCATCGGCGGGTGGTTCGGCCTCGGCGGGCAGTTCCTCTTCGTCTGCCTGGCGATTCTCATCGTGGTCGGGCTCGCGCAAGCGATCGGCGACTGGTGGTGGCTGCCCGGAGGCGTGGCCTTCGTCTGCCTCGCCGCGCTTTTCTCCTTCGTCTTCCCGTATCTCATCCCGGAACAGAGGCCGCTGAACGATCCTGAGCTCGCCACGCGGGGGCGCATGTACGAGCGGCAGCTCGGCCTTCCCCCCATCCCGATCCGCGTGCAGGACGTGAGCGGCGAGACGACCGCGCCGAACGCGGAGGCCGTCGGCCTGGGGCCGACGCGGCGCGTTGTCCTGTGGAGCACGATCCTGCGTCCTCCGTTCACCCTCGCCGAGCAGGAGGTCGTGGTCGCCCACGAGCTCGGCCACCACGCGCGCAAGCACCTGTACAAGAGCATTGGCTGGTATGCGCTCTTCGCGATCCCCGGCGCGTTCGTGATTTCCAGGGTGACGAGGCGGCGCGGTGGCATGCGCAACCCGGAGGCCGTCCCGCTTGGGCTTCTGACGCTGGTCGTTCTGGGCCTCGTCGCGCTGCCGCTCCAGAACGTCATCACGAGGCATATGGAGTCCGAGGCCGACTGGGTCGCCCTCGACCTAACCCGCGACCCCGGCGACGCGGAGGGGCTCTTCAAAGGGTTCACGAGCGCCGCGCACTCCGATCCTAGCCCGCCGCTCTGGTCCTACGTGCTCATGGAGACCCACCCGACCGGGCTGCAGCGAATCGAGCTCGCGCGGGCGTGGCAGGCGCGCGAGCAGACCGCTCCCTGACAGGTACGCTCCGAGCATGGCACGCGCCGTGATCGTCTCCGCGGTCAGGACGCCCTTCGGGAAGCTCGGAGGCGCCCTCAAGGACTACGAAGCGCCCCAACTCGGGGCGATCGCGATCCGCGCTGCGCTCGACCGCGCCGGGGTGCCCGACACCGAGGTCGAGTACGTCACCATGGGCCAGGTCCTGCAGGGCGGGGCCGGGCAGGCGCCGGCCCGCCAGGCGGCCGTTGGCGCGGGGCTCCCGGTCGAAGTGCCTTCCGACACGGTCAACAAGGTCTGCGCCTCCAGCATCCGCGCGGTGCAGATCGCCGACCAGATGATCCGGTCCGGCGACCACAGCGTCATCGTCGCGGGCGGCATGGAGTCGATGACGAACGCGCCCTACGTCCTCAAGAAGGCCCGCTTCGGCTACCGGCTCGGCGACGGGGCGCTGATCGACCTGATGACGCACGACGGCCTCACGTCGACCTTCGACGGGAAGCACATGGTCGAGCAGGCGTCGTTCGTCTCCCGTGAGCTCGGCATCTCGCGCGAGGACCAGGACCGGTGGGCGACGCGCTCCCATGAGCGCGCCGTGCACGCGATGGACAACGACCTCTTCGCCGACGAGCTCGTGCCGGTCGGCGAGGTGACCGCCGACGAGGGGCCGCGCCGGGACACCTCCTACGAGAAGCTCGCGGCGCTGAAGCCGGTCTTCGATCCCGAGGGGACGACGACCGCGGGCAACGCGCCCGGCGTGAACGACGGCGCGGGCGCGCTCGTGATCACGAGCGACGAGTACGCAGAGTCGCGCGGGCTCGAGGTGCTCGCGACGATCGTCGCGCAGGCGTACGTCGCCGACGAGTTCGCCTACCTCGCCCGCACGCCGGCGAAGGCAGGGACGAAGGCTCTCGAGAAGGCGGGCAAGAAGATCGGGGACGTCGAGCGCGTCGAGCTGAACGAGGCGTTCTCGTCCGTCGTCGTCCACTCCGCGGAATTGCTCGGCGCCGACACCGATCGCGTGAACGTGAACGGCGGTGCCGTGGCGCTCGGCCATCCAATCGGCGCCTCCGGAGCCCGCATCCTCGCCACGATGGTGCACGAGCTCCGCCGGAACGGCGGCGGCCTCGGGCTCGCGGCCATCTGCTCCGGCGGCGGCGGCGGCGACGCCGTACTGATCGAGGTCTAGGCCCGTACGACGTGTCCGGCCTCGGCCGGGCGGGTAGTGGAGCGGCATGGCAACCCGGGCCGCGACCATGCGCTTCGGAAGCCTGCGCGAGACGGCCCACGATCTCGGCGCATGCTTCGCCGAGCACGCGCTCCTCACGTACGCCTCCGCGATCGCCTTCCGCGCACTCGTCGCCCTCGTGCCGCTGACGCTGCTCGGCCTGGCACTTCTCGGGGTCTTCGGCCTCACCGATGTCTGGACCGACACGATCGCGCCTGCGCTCAAAGATCACTTCACGCTGCCGGTCTTCGAGGGCGTGGACTTCACGGTTCAGAAGATCTTCAGCAGCGACTCCACCTCGCTGATCGCCCTGGCGACAGCGCTCGTCGTCTGGGACATGACCTGGGCGATGAACGTGATCATGCAGGCGCTCAACCGGATCCACGAGGTCGACGAGAGCCGGTCGAAGCTCCGCCGCATTGCGGTCGCGGCCGGTCTCGGCGTTGCGGTCGTCGTCTTTCTGATCGCGAGCGTCCTCGTCATGAGCATCCTTCCGAGCCTCGCCGGTGGTGGCGCGCTCGATGTCCTCCTGAGCGCTGCGCGCTGGCCTGTGGCCATCGTCCTCCTGTGGGCGGCGCTGGCGCTGCTGTTCCGCTACGCCCCCGCCGAGAAGCCCGAGTTTCGCTGGGCGAGCGGTGGATCGCTGCTCGTCATCGGCATCTGGCTCGTCGCCTCGCTGCTCTTCCGCGGGTGGGTCACCGAGGTGGCGAACTTCAAGAGCCCGACCGGGAGCCTGACCGTCTTCCTCGTGCTCACGTCGTACGTGCTCGTGTCGGCGTCGATCCTGCTCGTCGGGGCAGAGGTGGACGAGCTCGCGCGCAAGAGGAACGCCCGCTCTTAAGCTAGGGCGGTGGAGTTCGAGCACGTCCTCGTCGTCGGCGCCGGCCAGATGGGCGGGGGCATCGCGCAGGTGCTCGCCGCCTCGGGGCGGCGCGTCTCGGTGCACGACGCCGCTCCGGGAGCGGTCGACCGAGGCGTCGCGGCCATGCAGCAGAGCCTCGAGCGCCTCGCGGCGAAGGGGGTGGCGCTCTCGCCGGACGACGTGCTCGGGCGCGTGACGCCGGCGGACGCGATCGTTCCCGCCGACCTCATGATCGAGGCAGTGGTCGAGAATCAGGCCGTCAAGGAAACGATCTTCCGGGAGGCCGACTCCGTACTGCCGGCGGAGGCGATCCTCGCGTCGAACACGTCGTCGATCCCGATCTCCTCGCTTGCGGCTGCCACGGGCCGGCCGGACCGGGTGATCGGCATGCACTTCTTCAACCCCGTGCCGGTCATGGCGCTCGTCGAGGTCGTGAGCACGGAGCAGACGTCGCCCGAGACCCGCGCCGCCATCGTGGAGCTCGCGCGCGACGTCGGCAAGACGCCGGCCGAGGCGAACGACTTCCCCGGTTTTGTCTCGAACCGCATCTTCATGCCGTACATCAACGAGGCGGTGTGGGTCCTGCACGAGGGCGTGGCTGAGCCCGAGGCGATCGACACGATCGCGAAGCTGGGCTTCAACCACCCGATGGGGCCGCTCGCGCTGGCCGACCTGATCGGCCTGGACACGTGCGTGGCAATCCTCGAAGTCCTCCGCGACGGACTTGGCGACGCCCGCTACGAGCCCTGCCCGCTTCTGCGGGAGAATGTCGCCGCCGGACGGCTGGGGCGAAAATCCGGCGCCGGCTTCTACTCGTACGAATCACCCTAAAGAGTTAGGCCATCTGGCCCGATACAGGGGCCTACTGGCGAAACGTGGGGTCTTCGTACGATGCGCATCCTGCTCGTTGACGACGACGAGGGTCTGAGGGCACTTCTCCGAACGACATTCGAGGCCGTGGACGTCGACCTGGCCGAAGCCGGGGACGCGCGGGCCGCGGCCGAGGTCGTGCGCAGCCATCGTCCCGACGTCGTCGTCCTCGACGTGCACATGCCCGGTGGGAGTGGGCTCGATCTCTGTCGGGCGCTGAAGGCGGATCCCGCCACGGACGGAATCTCCGTCGTCTTGCTGACGGGATCGAACGGCGGTACCGAGGAGGCTGCGACTTCCGCCGGAGCGGATGCCTTCCTGCGCAAGCCGTTCAGCCCACTCGAGCTACTCGCTGTCGTCGAGCGGTTGGCGGGCAGCCTCCACCCGGTCCCGTTCCGCGCGTCCCGCGCGTCGGGCGTGCCCGAGCAGCTGCAGCTCTATGCCCGTGACCTGCGGCACCTGCTCGAGATCGAGCGCGGCCAGCGGCTGTTGCTCGAGGAGGCCTATCGGGAGACCGTTGCCGCGCTCGCAACAGCGCTCGAATCCAAGGACAGCGGCACGGGGACGCATTCGCAGCGGGTGCAGCGCTACGCCGTCGAGCTGGCGCGCGCGCTCGGCAGCGAGCTCGCAGACGATCCGAGCGCCGCGTACGGCTTCCTGCTCCACGACGTGGGCAAGATCGGGATCCCGGACCGGATCCTGCAGAAGCCCGGCTCGCTGAGCTCCGAGGAGCGAGCCCTGATGGAGACGCACACGATCCTCGGCGAGCAGATGCTTGGTGGCGTCGCCTTCCTCCAGGGCGCCGGCCTCGAGGTCATCCGCTCGCATCACGAGCGCTGGGACGGCGATGGGTATCCGGACGGCCTCGCAGGCGAGGACATTCCGACCGGTGCGCGGATCTTCGCGGTCGCGGACACGCTCGACGCGATGACCAGCAACCGTCCGTACCGCAACGCCCTTCCGTGGGAGTCGGCCGGCGTGGAGATCCTGCGCGAGAGCGGCGGGCAGTTCGACCCCGCGGTCGTTCGGGCGTTTCAGGACGTCGAGCCGCGGCTGAAGACCGTGCACGCGCAGCTCCGCGCCAGCTGACTCACCCCTTCGGGTATCGCTCGGGAGGCCCGAACGACCGATCGTTGTGGCATGCGGCGCTTGCTCGCACTCGCGCTCGTCGGTCTGGTCGCGGTAGCCGCCTCGGGCTGCTCGGGCGTCGACGCCCAGGAAGCGCAGAACCTCCTCGACCAGTCCACCACCGCGATGGCCAAGGTGCGCTCCCTCAACTTCGCCATCCGCATGTGGACGGAGGGCGCGCCCGACGGCGAGAACTTCACCGTCCTGATGCGTGGCGGCGGATACCAGCGCGGCAGGCACGCGGGAGAGTCGTACGCGACGATCGACTCCGAAAACCTGCCCGAGCTGGGGCGCATGACCGTGGTCGTCCGCAGGAACGCGCTGTACGTGAAGGCGGGCGGCCGCTGGTCGCGGGCGCCGGTTCCGACGGGACAGGCGGCCGCAAACCCGCTCTCGGGCTTCGATCTCACGCGCTACGTCACAGACGTGCGGGTCGACAACGGCGTGGTCGTCGGTGGCGAGCCGATGGACAAGATCACGGGTGTGATCGACACGAAGGCGGCGCTGAACGGCCTCATGTCCCTCGGGGGCACGGGAAGCTCGGACCTCGGGAGCGCCGCAGACATCCTCGGGGACATCCGCGCGGTTCTCTACGTCTCCCGGACCACGCATCTGCCCATGCGCACGCTCGTCGACATGCCAATCGAGTTCATCGGCCAGAAGGTCGTCATGCACATGGACATCGTCATCACCGGAATCGACAAGCGCGTGCCGGTCCCGTCCGTGGGCTGAACACCCGCGGCGCCTATACTCGCCGCGCCGATGAGCAGACGCCGCGACGAGCCCGTTCGCCTGACGAAGATCTACACGCGCGGCGGCGACAAGGGGGAGACGAGCCGCGGCGACGGGCAGCGCGTGCCGAAGACGGACCCACGCATCGTCGCGTACGGCACCGTCGACGAGCTGAACTCGTTCCTCGGCCTGGCGCTCGCGGCCCCCGATCTTCCGGCGGAGTTCAGGCCCTGGCTCGAGCAGGCACAGAACGATCTCTTCGACGTCGGCGCCGACCTCTCCGTTCCGCTCTCCGACGAGCGCGAGCGACTGCGCGTCGAGCAGGCGCAGGTCGACGCCCTGGAGTCGCTCTGCGACCGCGTGAACGCCCGTCTGGAGCCGCTCAAGAGCTTCGTCCTTCCGGGGGGCGGGGAGGCCACGGCGCGGCTGCACGTGGCCCGCTCCGTGTGCCGGAGGGCCGAGCGGGAGGCCGTCGCGCTCGGGTCGGATGCGAGTCCGGTCGCCGTCGCCTATCTGAACAGGCTCTCGGATCTGCTCTTCATCCTCGCCCGAGCGGCGGTGAGCGGCGAGGAGCCCCTCTGGAAGCCTGGCGCCTCGCGCTAGCCGCGGCGGCGTGTTTCGGCGCCGGCGTGCTCGGCGGCGCCGTTGGGCTCGTGCTCGGCAGCCTCCGGCTCCCGGCCGTCATCCTCGCCTCCGGGAGCGCGGCGACCGCGGCCGGGACGAACATCGCCGTCAGCGCAGCGGCCGCCCTTTCCGGCGGTGTGACTCATGCCCGGGCCGGAAGGGTGGACTGGCGCATCGTCACTTGGATGACGCCGCCGTCTGTCGCGGCGGCCTTCCTCGGCGGGTACTTCGGTGGCCGGTTGCCGGAGAGCGTCCTCCTCGGCGCGATCGCCGCGGCGCTTCTCTGGAACGGCGCTCAGCTCGCCTTCGAGCTCGGCTCTCCTCCGCCGGCGAGCCGGCCGCGGCTGGCGGCTACGGTCTCGGGCGGCATCATCGGCCTCCTCGGTGGCGCGGTCGGCCTCATCCTCGGGACACTGCGGATGCCGGCGCTTCTCGGCCGGGTCGGGCTTCCGCCCGCGCGGGCGGTCGGCACGAACCTCGTCGTCGGCTTCTTCCTCGGCGTGTCCGGATTCGTCGGTCACGCACTTCGCCTCGAGGTCGAATGGCTCGTCCTGGCGGTCTCGGTCCCATCGGCTGTGATCGGAGCCTGGCTCGGTGCGCGCCTCACGGGCCGCCTGGCGGAAAGCGCCCTCAAGCGAGCGATCGGCGTTGCCCTTCTGGCGGTGGGGCTCGCGATCGCCGTCGAGGCCGTCGTCTAGGGCTGGATGAAGCGCGTCACGCGGCGGAGGCCGGCTGCGGTGGCGCGTACGAGCCGCTCGTCCCAGAAGAGGATCGGCCCATCGAGGTCCTCGTTCTTGGCGACGGGAGCGACCAGGCGACGCCGCGCGCGCATGGCCATCGCGCCCGCGCCCAGAAAAAGGCCGGCCAGAAGGACAAGGCCCGCCGTTCGGCGGGCACTCGAGACTTCTGCCGCATTGAAGCTCTCGGGCTCCGCCGTCCCCGCACCGGAGACGTCGGACGCGTCCGGCGCGGGCGGGTCTCCGCCGGCTGTCGGGGCATCGGTGGGAGAGCCGATCGGGCCGGGCGTCGAGGTCCCTGGAGCCGTCGGCGGGGTCGTCGGTGGAGTCGGCTGGCCGGACTCCGGCCGCGGCTCGCCGCGCGCGTGGCCCGCGGGGCCCTTCGAGACCTTCAGCGCGACCGCCGTGCCGCGCGGGACGAGCCCGCTCCGTCCGGCCGACACGACCGTGCCCTTCGACTGGCTGGAGAAGACGTAGGTGACCTTTCCTGCTTTCAGGCCTCTCTTGACCAGCGCGGCCTTTGCCTTCGCGAGCGTGAGCTTCGCCGTTTTCGGGACGACGACGAGGGCCGCCGTCTTCGCGCTCACGTTGCCGGCAGCGTCGCGCGCGGCGACCTGGAAGCTCCGCTGGTCGCGCAGCGAGAACTTGCCCATGTCGACCGAGAGCGACGAGGAGTCGACCGTACGGTTGAGCGTCCCCTTCACGAAGACGAGGTAGGCGTCGATCCGGCCGCTGTTGTCGGTTGAGGCCTTCCAGCTGAGCACGAGGCGGCCGCCGATCGACTTACCCTTGAATGCCTTCGGCTTGGATGGAGCGACCGTGTCTTTGAGGAGGGTGAAGGTGCCCGCGCTGCGGGTGAGCAGGTGCACCGTGTCCCCGTCCTTGTAGAAGCCCTGCTGCATCCCGGCGGGCAGGGTCGCGCCTGAGAGGAGTGCGACCGGAAGCCAGGAGGAGCCGCTGAGCGCCGCGGGGACGACGGTGCCCGTGCCGTTCGTCAGAGTGAGGTCGAGCGGCTCGTCGAAGCTCGGCACAGCCCCGCCCGAGAGCGCCCAGTAGGCAGAGACCTCGTAGATGTCGCCGTTGGCCTGGAAGCCGGTCGTGACGGCCCCCGCCGGGCGCGGGTCGACGCGAGCGACGAGCCAGTCGCCGGCCGGCGCGCCGCTCCAGGCCCCCGCGGGGACGGTCAGCTGGCCGACGCCGTTGGTGGCGGCGAGGGTCATCGCGGCGGCCGCGAAGGAGTTCTTCTCGATGTAGGGGTAGTCGCCGCCGGTCGCGTTCCAGACGGTGAAGTGCACCCGGATCGGCGTGCGGTTCCCGGCGAGGTCTTGCAGTTCGCCGCTGAGTGTGTGCGGGCCGTCCGCGAAGGCCTGCGTGAAGGTGACCGTCGAGCCCGACACCGCGCCGCCCGCCGGGTTGCCGTCGATCTGCGAGCCGAAGACGTTGGCGAGATCCTCGTTGGCGGTCACGGCGAGCGAGCCGGCAGCCGCGACCTTCGAGCCATCGGAAGGCGTCGAGGAGGAGAGCGTGGGAGCCGTGTTGTCGACCTTGCGGTTCGTCACGGCAACAGAGGTCGCCGAGTTGCCGGCGTTGTCCGTGACGCGGACGCGGAGGTCGTACAGCCCGTCCGCGACGCCGGTCGTGTTCCAGCTCGCAGGGGTCGTCGTCCAGGATCCGGCGCCGGCCGGCGAGCGCTGGTATGTCACCGTTGCGACGCCCGAGCCAGAGTCCCCGGTCGTCGAGGTGAGGTTGACAGTGCCACGCAGATAGGCGCCTGGATCATCCATCGTTGCGGTCGGAGCCGTGTTGTCGACGAGGCGATCCTCAACGACGGTCGAGGAGGTGGAGTTGGCGGCGTTGTCGGTCACGACGATGCGGAGATCGAAGAGGCCGTCGGCGACCCCGGTCGTGTCCCAAGAGGCCGTATAGGGCGCCGTCGCGTCGGCGGAGATCGTCGTCCACGTGTCCGCGTTCGCGGGCGAGGATTCGAAGGCGACCTGCCGGACGCCCACGCCCACGTCGCTGGGCGAGGCGGACAG
>DATAOL010000317.1:0-5476 GCA_036265755.1 Gaiellaceae bacterium
GCCGGCCGACCGGGAGAGGTGCCGGTGTCAAGAGAGCGAGGCGCACGCGCCTCGCGGAGCGAAGAGACGACTATGGCTGCCTGCGGCAAACAGCAAACGAGCGAGGCTCCGGTCCGCCCATGAGGGTCCTCATCACGGGACACCATGGCTACATCGGCTCGGTCGCCGCGCCGATGCTCGTCCAGGCCGGGCACGAGGTCACCGGCCTCGACACGTTCTTCTACGAGGGCTGCGACTTCCTTGCGGACCGGGTGGAGATCCCCGCGCTCCAGCTCGACGTGCGCGACGTGACGCCGCAGACGCTCGAGGGCTTCGAGGGGATCGTCCACCTGGCCGCGCTCTCGAACGACCCGCTGGGGGAGCTCGACGAGGAGCTGACGCGCGCGATCAACTTCCGCGGCACCGTCGAGCTCGCGCGGGCCGCGAAGGAAGCCGGCGTGAGCAGGTTCGTCTTCGCCTCGTCGTGCAGCATGTACGGAGCCTCGGGGACGGACGACCTGATGACGGAGGAGGCGCCGCTCCGACCCCTGACGGCGTACGCGGAGTCGAAGGTGCGGGCGGAGGAAGCGTTGTCCGACCTTGCCGACAGCGACTTCGCGCCGGTCTTCATGCGCAACGCCACCGCCTACGGATCCTCGCCGCGCGTCCGCTTCGACGTCGTCCTGAACAACCTGTCCGCGTGGGCCTACACGACCGGGAGAGTCCTGATCATGAGCGACGGGACGCCGTGGCGGCCGCTCGTGCACGTGCGCGACATCGTGAGCGCGGCCGCGGCGGCTCTCGTGGCTCCGGTGGAGAGGGTTGCCAATCAGGCCTTCAATGTCGGCGCCAACAGCGAGAACTACAGGATCAGCGAGCTCGCGGACGTGGTTCACGAGTCGTTTCCGGGCTGCGCGATCGAGTACGCCGATGGAGCGGGGCCCGACCCGCGCAGCTACCGCGTCGACTTCTCCAAGCTGGCCGCAACGATGCCCGAGGCGAAGCCTCTGTGGACGGCGCGGGACGGAGCGCTCGAGTTGCTTGCTGCTTTCCACACCGTCGGGCTCACGTCGGACGGCTTCGATTCCTACACGCGCCTGACGCGCCTCAAGGAGCTCGTCGACCGGGGCGCGCTCGACGGGGAGCTGCGCTGGCAGCGCGCGGCCGAGCCCGCCATCGGCTCATGAAGGTCGTTCTCTTCTGCGGAGGGCTCGGGCTGCGGATCCAGGAGGCGGCGCCAAGCATCCCCAAGCCGATGGTGCCGATCGCCAACCGGCCGATCCTGCTCCACATCATGAAGTACTACGCCCACTTCGGGCACGACGACTTCATCATCTGCCTCGGCCACAAGGGCGACGTCATCAAGGAGTTCTTCCTGAACTACAACGAGGCGCTCGCCAACGACTTCGTCCTCTCGGGAGTCGGCGGAGGAGCAAAACGCGTCGAGCTCCTGAACAACGACATCGGCGAGTGGCGCATCACGTTCGTGAACACGGGCCTGCACAGCAACATCGGTCAGCGCCTGCGCGCCGTGCGCAAGCACCTCGTGGGGGAGGACACGTTCCTCGCCACCTACGGCGACGCGGTCACCGACGCGCCGCTCCCGGACATGCTCGCGAACTTCCAGGAGCAGGACAAAGTGGCCTCCTTCCTCTGCGTACGCCCCGCCACCTACTCCTTCCACACCGTCGAGCTCTCGAACGGCCAGCTCGTTCGCGCAATCGAGGACGTGACGCGCGCCGACATGTGGATCAACGGCGGCTTCTTCATCTTCCGGCCGGAGATCTTCGACTACATGGAGGAGGGGGAGGAGCTCGTCGAGAAGCCGTTCGACCGCTTGATCGAGCACGAGGAGCTGGTCGGGTATCCCTACGAAGGGTTCTGGGCGCCGATGGACACGCTGAAGGACAAGCACAACCTCGAGACGCTCGCCGCTTCGGGCCGCGGGCCCTGGGAGGTCTGGTCGGAAGAAGAGGACGTGCTCGCGCCGGAGCCGGCATAGCGGTGCTGAAGGTCACCCCGAGCGATCTGCCCTCGCCCTGCCGGATCCTCGCGGTCGGCTGTCACTCGGACGACATCGAGATCGGCTGCGGCGGCACGCTCCTCACTCTGATCGACTCGTTGCCGAGCGTCGAGATCTGCTGGCTCGTCCTCAGCGCCCGCGGCGAGCGCGCCGCCGAGGCCCGGCGGAGCGCCGAGGCGTTTCTCGAGGGAGCGGCGAGCGCCGAGGTGATCCTCCACGAGTACAGGGACGGCTTCCTGCCCTACGTCGGGGCCGACGTGAAGCAGCTCTTCGAGGATCTGAAGCCGTTCGCTCCCGATCTCGTCTTCACGCACTACTCGGACGACCGGCACCAGGATCACCGCCTGGCGGCGGAGCTGACCTGGAACACCTTCCGCAACCACCTCATCCTCGAGTACGAGATCCCGAAGTACGACGGCGACTTCGGCTCGCCGAACGTCTTCGTCGGCCTGAGCAGGCCGGTTGCCGACCGGAAGGTCGACCTGCTCCTCGAGCACTTCCGAACGCAGCGCGACCGCCGGTGGTTTACCGGGGACCTCTTCACGGCGGTCATGCGGATTCGCGGCATGGAGTCCAATTCGCCCTCGGGGCTGGCCGAGGGGTTCTACGGCAGGAAGGTCGTCGTGACCGTTCCCGCCCCGGCCGGGGCGGGCAGCGCGAGCGAGGGCTCGGAGCTCACGCCCCTCCCGCGACCGCGACCGCTGCTGGACACCGTCTAGCCCGAGAAAGGAGCGCTTTGCTCTTCACCGAGACCGAGCTTCGAGGCGCCTACGTCATCGACCTGGAGCGCAGAGAGGACAACCGCGGCTTTTTCGCCCGCGCGTTCTGCCAGCACGAGTTCGCCGAGCACGGCCTCAAGCCGGTGATCGCCCAGGCCAACATCGGCTTCAACCGCTTCCGCGGGTCCGTGCGCGGAGTGCACTTCCAGTATCCGCCCGCTGCGGAGACGAAGCTCGTCCGCTGCACGCGCGGCGCCGTGCTCGACGTCATCGTCGATCTCAGGCCGGAGAGCAAGACGTATCTCAGCCACGTGGCAGTGGAGCTGAGCGCCGACAACCATCGCGCCATCTATGTCCCGGAGCGGTTCGGGCACGCCTACCAGGTGCTGGAGGACGACACGGAAACGAGCTACCAGGTCGGCGAGTTCTACACGCCGGAGACCGAAGGCGGACTGCGGTACGACGATCCTCTGCTCGACCTGACCTGGCCGCTGCCGGTCACGGAGATGTCGCAGAAGGACGCGTCCTGGCCGCTCCTCGCGGAGGTGGAGCCGCAGCTGCGCCGGCGAATGGCCCTGGACGCCGACCTCGAGCCGGCAAGGGTGCCGCGATGATCATCGTCGACAACACGCTCCGAGCGCGGGAAGCGGAGGGTCGGCCGATCAGGGTCGGGCTCCTCGGAGCCGGGTTCATGGCGCAGGGGCTCACCAACCAGATCCGCAACAGCGTGCCAGGGATGGAGCTCGTCGCGATCTACGCCCGCAAGCCCGAGAAGGCGATGGAGGTGTTCCGCTACGCGGGCGCGGAAGACAGCGTCCTCACGGGGGACCTCGGAGAGCTCGAGGACGCGGCGCGCTCGGGGCGCCCGGTCGTCACCGAGGACGCGGCGCTCCTCTGTCAGTCCGAGCACGTCGACGCGATCATGGACGTGACCGGCTCGGTGGAGCTCGGTGCCCGCGTCGCCCTGGAGGCGTTCGCCCATGGGAAGCACTTCGTCGCGATGAACGCTGAGCTCGACGCGACCATCGGCCCGATTCTCCACCGGTACGCCAACCGGGACGGCGTGCAGTTCTCGGCCTGCGACGGCGACGAGCCGGGACTGCAGATGAACCTGTACCGCTGGGTTCGTGGGCTGGGTCTCGAGCCGAGAGTGATGGGGAACGTCAAGGGGCTGCAGGACCCCTACCGCAACCCGGACACGCAGCGCGGGTTCGCGGAGCAGTGGGGGCAGAACCCGGCGATGGTCACGTCCTTCGCCGATGGATCGAAGATCAGCTTCGAGCAGACGATCGTCGCCAACGCCACGGGCGCCAAGGTGCTCCAGCGGGGAATGTCGAGAGGCGTGCCCTTCGACGGGTCGCCGCTCGACCTCCCGTCGCTCTACGACGCGGAGGAGGTGCGGGCGGTCGGCTCCATCGTCGACTACACGGTCGGGCCGGCCTTCGTGAAGATCTTTTGCCTCGCCGAGCACGCCGACCCGAAACAGCGCCACTACCTCAATCTCTACAAGATGGGGGAGGGGCCGCTCTATCCGTTCTGGGTCCCCTACCACCTGCCGCATTTCGAGGCGCCGAGCTCGATCGCCCGCGTCGTGCTCTTCGCGGACAACGTCGCGCCGCCGGTCGCCGGCCCTCAGGTCGAGGTCTGCGCGGTCGCGAAGCGTGACCTCCGCGCAGGCGAGACCCTGGACGAGTACGGCATGTTCATGACGTACGGCGAGGCGGCCAACGCGGAGGAGATGAGCGCCGGCCGCTACCTGCCCGAAGGTCTGGTCGAGGGGTGCAGCCTGCTTCGGGACGTCGCCAAGGACGATGTCGTCACATACGACGACGTCGAGCTTCCGGGCGGGCGCGTCGCCGACCGGCTGCGGGCCGAGCAGTACCGCGAGTTCATGGGAGAGACCTGGCTCGACGAGCGAATGAGCGCGGCCGTCTAGCTGAGCCCGTTAGGCCACTCGTCTGAGCCAGGCCTCCCGCCAGTACGGAAAGATGCGACGCGGGCACGAGCGGTGGTAGGTCCCGGTGCAGACGACGCCCTCGAGGATGATGCAGTCGCCCTTGATGTGGATCATCTTGCCGGTCTGCTCGTCGACGATGTGCTCGACCCGACGCAGCACTCGCGCGCGCATCCCACAGTAGTTGAGCATCTCCGAGTCGAAGCGCAGGCCGCGGTTGCGGTCGCGTTCGTCCAGCGTCGCGAAGATCTCTTCCCGGCTCTTCACCTCTACGAGATCGCCCGGCTCGAGGCCTAATGGCTCGCTGCCGTTCCGGCCGTCACCCCGCCCGAGCACGAACGGGTACGGCTTGCAGTCGTGGACGAGGCAGAAGCGCGGCAGAAGGCGCGCGTTGGCCTGCTGGAACTTGTTGAAGAAGCCGACGAGCAGCCCGCGGAGGACGTTGGAGACGGCGGCATTCCCCGAGCGAATGTCGTGGACATACTGGTCGGGCTCGTACCACTTGAGGAAGCGCGTGGTGGCGCGCAGAAGCTCGGTGGCCTGGCAGGAGTAGCGCCGCTCGCCGTTCCCGTCGGGAGCGGGGCCTTCCGCCTGCGCGAAGAGCGTCTCCCTGGTCGCAACCGCCGGGGACGTGGGCTCTCGAGGCTGGTCGCCCTCGTCCACCCGCTTCAGCCAGGCGTCCTTCCAGTAGAGCAGGCAGCCGGCCTGACAGCCGCCGTGCGCGGCCCCGTCGCAGCGCAGGTCTTCAAGATGGACGGCGTTCTCCATCTTCCGGAGCTGCCGCCATTCGATCGTGTCGCA
>DATAOL010000318.1:0-1569 GCA_036265755.1 Gaiellaceae bacterium
GGTGGTCGACGAGCGCGACGCCGTTCAGTACTTCGAGAAGTGGCCCTGCTGCTCGAATGCCTCGTCTCCCTCCGAGTAGACGGCCCACTCCGAGCGGCGGACCGCCAGGTACGACTCCGCCAGCACCGGGCCCAGCGCCCCGCAAAGCACGTCGTCCGCCGCGAGCGCGTCGAGCGCCTCCGCCTGGGTCGAGGGCAACGCGGCGATCCCTAGCCGCGCACGCTCCTCCTCAGAGAGCGTCGCCGGATCGACCTCGACCGGCTCCGGCGGCTCGAGCCCTCGCTCGAGTCCGTCCAAACCCGCGGCGATCAAACCGCCGACCGCGAGCCACGGGTTCGAGCTCGCGTCCGCCGACTTCAGCTCGACATTCGTCGACGCCTCCTCCATCCCCCAGAACACCGACGGCACCCGCACCGGCGCTTCCCGGTTGTCGTGGCCCCAGCAGACGAAGGCGCCTGCCCAGTACTGCGGCACGATCCGCCGGTACGAGTTGAAGCTCGGCGCCGTCACCCCGCAGAGCCCGGGGAGATGCTCGAGCACGCCCGCGATGAAGGAGCGCGCTTCCGCCGACAACCGGTCCGCCGCCGAAGCATCATGGAACCGATTTCGCGAGCCATCCGCGTCCCACAGCGAGAAGTGGATGTGCCCGCCGTTCCCCGCGTTGTCGGGCCACGGCTTCGGCGCGAGCGACGCGACCAGCCCGTGCCGCGACGCCACGCCGCGAATCGTCTCGCGGACGAGCAGCTGCTCGTCCGCTGCCCGCAGCGCCGGTGCGTGCGGCGTCGAGATCTCGTGCTGTCCGTGCCCGAGCTCGGAGTAGTACTGCTCGAGCCCGATCCCCTGCTCGTCCAGAGCGGCCGCGAGCTCGTCGACATAGTCCTGCGCCGCCGTCGCACTGATCGTCGAGAAGCAGAGGCCGGAGTCGACCGGCACGAAGGCGCCGTCCACCACCGTCGCCAGGGAGAACTCGTTCTCGAACGCAACCTCGAGCCGCGCCCCGCGCTCGAGCAGCCGCGCCTCCATTCGCTTCAGGAACGACCGCTGGCACACGGGCGCCGGCTTCCCGTCCAGGCAAACGTGGTCGACCACCATCGCCCCGGTCCGCGGCGCGTACGGCAGCGCTCGGAACGTCGACGGGTCCGGGACGAGCCGGATCTCGCCGACCGGCCCCATCCCGTCCACCGGCTGCAGCTGGTCGAGGCTGTTCATCGCCTGCATCGCGACCGTCAGGCCGATCCCCGTCCGAATCCGGTCCTCGAGCCCTCGAACGGAGCTCGCCTTCGCCCGCACCGTGCCGTCGTTGCCGCACCAGAGGAACCGGACGAGGCGGAGATCCGCCTCCTCCGCCCGCCGTGCGACATCGCCCGCGTCCACCGAACCTCAGACGGCGGCGGAGACGTCCGGCTCCATCTTCGTCCTAGGCTCGACCTCCATCAGCCGCACGAGCAACGGAATCGCCGCCAGGATCGGGATCGCGCAAATCGGCCACAGGATCTGGTAACCGTCGGTCGCGCTCAGGTACGGCCGCGAGAGGTCGATCGCGAGGCCGGCGATCGGCGCGCCGATGAG
>DATAOL010000319.1:0-8396 GCA_036265755.1 Gaiellaceae bacterium
TTCGCCGTCCACGCGGTAGACGTCAACCGCGAGTTCGACTCCGCCCGGCGAGGCGAAGGGGATGGCGCCGACGGTGCAGACGTCCTCGGTGACGACGACGCAGGCGTCGAATGAGGTGGGCGGCGGGCCGGTCCCAGTGGCCGGCGACGGGCTGCTCTTACTCGAGCCGCAGGCTGTCGACAGGAGAGAGACGGCTATGGCCAGCGCGAATCCGGCGGCCGTCTGCCGCTTCCGGGCATTCGCTGCTTGCCGCACGGTCGCCCTGGCCTCCTCGAGAGGTTCGACGATGATCCTTCAGCCAGGTTCACGAAGCAAGGCAGTGAGGATCAAGATCGAAGGCGTCCTCCTCGACCTCGCGTCTGTGTTTGGGTCAACAAACGGCGATGCGCCCCCAACTGTGCTGTATGGAGCCGCAAAGGCACACAGTCGAGGACGCAGTCACCAGACGCCGGATATGTGAGGGGAGCCGGCACACGCATGATCGCCCTGGGGTCAACGCCCGCCGTCCCCTCGAAGGGTGATTTGCGGGCCGGTACCCTCCGCGCCATGCGGATCGGCCGCTACGACGTCTCGGTAACCAACCTGGACAAGGTGTTCTTCCCTGCGAGCGGGCTCACGAAGGGCGACCTCATCCGCCACTACGTCGAGCTCGCCGACTACGTCTTGCCGCACGTGAGCAGGCGGCCGATGCAGATGCTGCGCTACCCGCATGGCGTCGACGGCGAGTTCTTCTACCAGAAGCGCGTCCCCAACCCGCACCCCGACTGGCTCGAGACCGTGCACATCCTCTTTCCGGGGAGCGGGCGGACGGCGAACTTCCCCGTGGTCACGAACGCTGCAGGGCTCGTTTGGATCGCCAACCTCGGGTGCATCGACCTGCACACGTGGCACTGCCGGGTGGACGACGTCGAGCGGCCGGACTACATGCTCATCGATCTCGACCCGAGCGCGGGCAATCCCTGGTCGCACGTGCGCGACATCGCGGTCGTGGTCAAGGAGGTCATGGACGAGCTCGAGCTCCCGAGCTACCCGAAGACCTCAGGGGCGACCGGCCTTCACATCCTCTGCCCGATCCGGTCGGAGCTCCGTTTTCCGGAGGTGCGGCGATTCGCGAAGGCACTCGCGCAGGAGGTGGAGCGGCGGATCGGCGACCAGGAGGTCGCCACGACGACCTGGAAGGTGGCCGACCGCCGCGGCGTCTTCGTCGACTACGGCCAGAACTCCGGCGATCGGACGATCGCCTCGGCCTATTCCATCCGGCCGGTTGCCGACGCGCGCGCCTCGGCGCCACTCTCGTGGGGCGAGGTGCCCACGGTTGAGCCCGAGGAGTTCACGCTGCAGTCGATGCCCGCGCGCGTCCAGAAGGTGGGCGACCTGACCGCCGGGATGTGGCGGCGGAAGGTCAGCCTCGCTTCGCGCTTCGAGCGCCTCGGGCTAGAAGCGCCGGCACCGTGGGGTCGCCCTTCTTCGGCCTCGGTTTCACCTGCTCGACCTTGCACTGCCCGGGATCCTTGTCCGGTCGGAAGCGGAGGAAGCGCGTGCCGTGACGGAAGCGCGCCTTCTGCCACTTGTCGTAGCGCACCTCGACGACGAGCTCGGGCTTGACCGGGCTCCACTCCAGGGTCACCTGCGGCCGCCAGCGGCTCGGTTCGCCGCGCGGCTTCCGCTCCGGGTTCGGGCCGAGCAGCGGCTCGACACGCTCTAGGATCTCGTCGCGCCGCTTACCGGCGGCCGAGGCCGTGCCGACCGGAACGAGCTTGTTCCCGTCGTAGAGGCCGAGCATGAGGCTTGCGATCCCGGACCCCTTCTCGCTCCAGGTGACGCCGATGACAACGCAGTCGGCGGTCTTCTCGCCCTTCACCTTGAGAACGCCTTCCCGCGACCCCGGTAGGTAGGGGAGACCCGTGCGCTTGGCGATCACGCCGTCGAACCCCGCGACCTCGAGCCGGTCCAGCCAGTCCTCGGCCACCTTGCGGTCACGCGTCGCGGGCGAGACGGAGAACGGGAGCTTCTCGACGCGCTTGCGGCGCTCCTCCAGCGGCAGCTCGTGCACCGCCTCCCCGTCCCAGAGGAGAAGGTCGAAGGCGACGAAGTCCGCCGGAATCTCCGCGGAGAGTTTCTGCACGCGGCTCTTCGCCGGGTGCAGTCGCATCTGCAGTGCGTCGAAGTCGAGCGCGCCGTCGCGCTCGATGACGATCTCCCCGTCCACCGCCGAGCTGGGCTTCAGCTTCTTGCCGAGCGCCTCGAGCTCCGGGAAATAACGAAGCAGCGGGCGGCCGTTCCGGCTCCAGAGGTGCAGCTCCCCGGAGACGTTCTCGAGAATCCCGCGAAATCCGTCCCACTTCGGCTCGTACTGCCAGCCGTCCGGGGCGGGCAGCTCGTCGACAAGCTCTGCTTCCATCGGGGGGAAAGGCAGTTTGCGGGGCGGCATGCCGGAGCAGAGTAACGCCATGGCTGCTCTGGACGGCGATTGGTGCGCTGAACGCGAGGACGGTCTGTTTATCGGGCGAGAGTTCTGCAGATTTCGGCTCGTTCGCGAAACCAAAAGCTCCTCCTCGACCGTCTAACTAACACGAACATGTCAAGGGTCGCAATCACGGGGGTCGGAATCGTCTCACCGGTCGGAAACGACGCCGCCTCCACCTGGGCGGCCGCCGTCGCCGGGCGGAGCGGGATCGACAACATCCAGGCCTTCGAGACGACCGACCTCCCCGTGCGGATCGCGGGCGAGGTGAAGGACTTCGACCCGAGCGCTGTCACGTCGCCGAAGGAGGCGAAGCGACTCGACCGCAACGTCCTCTTCGCGCTCGGCGCCGCCAAGGAAGCGCTGGCCGACGCGGGCGTGAACGGCTACAAGCCGGATCGCGTCGGGGTCGTCGTCGGCTGCTGCATTGGCGGCTTCAACGAGCTCATGCGCCAACACGAGATCCTGCGCGACCGCGGCGCCGACCGCGTCTCGCCGAACTTCCTTCCGAATGTGCTCGTCGACTCGCCGAGTGGCCAGCTCGCCATCGAGCTCGGGATCCGCGGCCCCAACTTCGCCGTCGTGTCGGCGTGTGCGACGGGTTCGCATGCGATTGGCGAGGCGGCCGAGCTCATCCACAACGGGCACGCCGACACCGTCCTCGCCGGCGGGACCGAGAGCTGCATCCACCCGCTCATCCTCGCCGGCTTCACGAACATGCGCGGCCTCGCCGCGGGGAACGGCGACCCCACCGCCGCGTCGCGCCCCTTCGACGCAGAGCGCGAGGGCTTCGTCATGGCGGAGGGCGCGGGCGTGATGGTTCTCGAGGACCTCGACACGGCAAAGCAGCGCGGGGCGCGGATCTACGCGGAGGTCCTCTCGTACGGAGCGTCGAACGACGCCTACCACATGGCTGCTCCCGACCCGGAGTCGGTTGGCGTCGTCGAGATGATGCGAAACGCGCTCGAGCGCGGCGGCGTCGCGCCGGAGGACGTGGACTACATCAACGCGCACGGGACTTCGACCCCGCTCGGCGATGCCGCGGAGACGAAGGCGATCAAAGAGGTCTTCGGAGATCACGCCTACGAGCTCGCCATCTCGTCGACGAAGTCGGTCATGGGCCACACCTTTGGAGCGGCCGGGGCGATCGAGGCGATCATGTGCGCGCTCGCCGTCCACCACGGAGTCATCCCGCCGACGATCAACTACGAGAACCCTGATCCGGTCTGCGACCTCGACTACGTCCCAAATGAGGCCCGCGAGACCGAGGTCCGCGTCGCCCTCTCGAACGCGATGGGCCTCGGCGGCCACAACGGCTGCGTCCTCGTCGGGCGCGTCGACTAGCCGGCCGTTGCGGCGTTTGCCGCCGTGAGCCCCGGGTACCGGTTCGGCATGCGACGAATGCTCCTCTTCGCCTGTGCAGGGCTTTGCCTGCTCGCCGCAGGCTGCGGCGGGTCGGCCGGCACGGACACCTCGGGCAACGCGACCGTGAGCGTCTCGACCGGCGACGCGAGCGCGACGCTCCAGCAGATCGCAACGCGGGCCCAGACGATCGTCACGACGCAGATTCAGGGGCTCGCCACATCGACGTCGACCGACGACGCGGCCGCCAAGCTCGGCGAGGCGCAGACTCAGCTCGAGCAGCTCGCGACGCAGATCGACAACGTCGAGACCGACAACGAGACTCTGGCCCAGGCCCGCGATCGTCTGCACGACGCGCTGCACGAGCTGGCCGATCAGGTCGGCGAATGGGAGACGAGCGTGAGCCAGGGCGACCTGCAGCAGGCGGTCCAGCAGGTGGCCTCGAGCCAGGCGCTCGCCGATCTGAGAGCCGCCATCCAGGACGTCCAGGCACAGGCGGGCGGCTAGGCTTCGGGATCCACGACCTCGGCGCTGAGGCCCTCGACGGTCGCGAGGACGACATCGGCCGCCGCGAGCGCATCGTCGTCGGGCGGGTATTGCGGGTTCGGGATCGCGATCGTGCGCATTCCCGCGGCCTTCGCCGCACGGATCCCGTTCTCGGAGTCCTCGACGGCCGCGCAGCGGGCTGGATCCGCGTCCAGACGGCGCGCTGCTTCGAGGAAAACGTCGGGTGCGGGCTTCCCGCGCGCCACCTCCTCCGACGACACGCTCGCCTCGAAGAAGCGGCCGAGCCCGGAGCTCTCGAGGACGAGGTCGATCAGCTCTCGGTTCGACGAGGAGGCGAGCGCGAGCGGCCAGTGCTCCGCGAGCCGTTCGACCGCCTGCTCGGCCCCGGTGATGAGCGGTAGCTCGGTGCGGTAGCGGGCCTCGAGCCGGCGGACGACCTCGGCGGATATCTCCTCCGGCTTCTCGCTGAGGCCGACCTCGTCGCGCATGTATCTCGACCACTCCGGCGAGCTCATGCCCATCATGTCCCGCGATGCGTTGTCGTGCCAGCGGCCACCCTGCTCCTCGGCCAGCTCCTGGCGCACCTCGTCCCAGACGTGTTCCGAGTCGATGAGCACGCCGTCCAGATCGAAGACGACGGCCTCGATCAAGGCTCCACCGCCACGTATCTCTGGCCGAGATAGACGAGTGGGGCCGCGGATCGGCCGCGCTCGGCGGCGAGCACCTCGCCGACGAAGAGCGTGTGGTCACCCGCGTCGTGCTCGTCCCGCGTGCGGCACTCGAGCCAGCCGAGAGCGTCGTCGATCAGTGGAGCGCCCTCGGCTCCCTCCCGGGTCGCGATCCCATGCCAGTGGGCGAACGGCGGCACCCCGCGCGCGAAATGCTGGGCGACGGAATCCTGGTCACCCGCCAGCAGGCTCAGCGCGAAGCCGCCCGCGTCGCGCAGGAGCTCGTGCATGGACGCCTGCCTGCTCACGCCCACGCCGACGAGCGGGGGATCGAGGGAGAGGGAGACGAGCGCGCTGACCGTCAGGCCGAGACGCTCACCGTTCGCGTCGACAGTGAGGACGGCAACCCCCGTGGGGAAGCCGCGTAGCAGGTCGCGTAGGTCGTCGCCCGGCTCGTTCAGCGCCGTCGCTCGATGTCGAGCGCGTCGGCGAGCGACTCGTCCACATCCCGGCTCGTCGGCTCGACAAGCGCGTCCTGCAGCTGGGCGGCGAGGTCGCGAAGCCCGTCGAGGACGCGCTGGCGCCGCTCCTCCAGGGACTTGGCCTCGCGGATGAGGGACTCGTGGCGCCGGCGCGCGTCGCCCTCGATCTGTTTGGCCATCTCCTGCGCCGCTTCGCGCGTGGCGCGGGCCTGCTCCTCCGCATCCGTGAGAATCTTGCGCGCTTCCTCTTCCGCTTCGCGGCGGGCCTGGGTGCCGTACGAGTCGACGGCGGCGCGGATGTCACGCGCGTAGTCGTCGGCCTCGGTGCGGACGCGCTCTGTTTCACGCGACAGCTCCTCGACGTGCGTCTCCGCGTCGACTCTGGCCTGCCGGAGGATCTCGTCCGCGTCGTGGCGCGCCTCGTCGCGAATCGTCTCGGCGGCCTCCTCGGCCGCGTTCAGGACGCTTGCGACGCGGGTGCCGGTCGGTGCGTGGTCCGTGCGGCTCTCGGTGGCTTCCTCGCTCGACGAGACCTGCCGCTGGATCTCGTAGCCCACCTCGTCTGACCGTCCTTCCACCACAGCTCCTTTTGCTCGACCCCGGGGCGGAACACTTATTGCAGTCCGGCACCAGGAATGCAACTTGAAGAAATCAAACGGTCAGAATGCCTCGGTGCCCAATCTCCGGCTGATCGAGGAAGGCGAGTCGACGGGGGCGCTGAAGGCGGAGTACGACGCCGCGATCGCGCGCGCGGGCAAGGTGTTCAACATCGTCAAGGCGATGTCCCTGAACGTGGACACGCTGCGCGCGTCGATGGACCTCTACCGCGCTGTGATGTTCGGCCGCTCGGAGCTCTCGCGGGCAGAACGGGAACTCCTCGCGGTCGTCGTTTCGTGCACGAACGACTGCCACTACTGAATACGCGCCCACGCAGACGACCTCCGTGCCGAGGGCGCCCCCGATGAGCTGGCGGAGCATGCAGCGCACGACTACCGGCAGGCCGAGCTCGAGCCGCGCGTCCGCTGCTTGTGCGACTTCGCCGTCAAGGTGACCGTCGAGCCGGCGAAGGTCTCAGCGGCGGACATCGACCTCCTGCGCGAGGCGGGCTGGAGCGACCCGGCCATCCACGACTCGCTCCAGGTGATTGCCTACTTCAACTACGTCAACAGGATCGCGGATGCTGTCGGGATCGAGGACGAGCCGGACTGGGATTCAGCCGGCTAAGCCGACGTCTCGATTCAGCTACGGCAGCGCCTCGGCCAGGACGGTGATCGCCTGCGCGAGCCCGCCCGGCGCGATCGTGTGCCCGACGGGATCCTCGCGGTAGCTGACCGCGAGCCCCGCCGCCTCCAGCCGGGCGCGGGCGTCCCTTCCGAACTCGACCCCGATGACCGGGTCGTGCGTCCCGTGGGCGATGGAGACCGGAAGGCCGGCGCGGGAGTCGAGATCGAGCTCGAAGCCCTCGACGGTCGGAATGAAGCCCGAGAACGCCAGGATCGCGGCGGGCCTCGACCGGTCGGCTCCAAGGCCCAGCGCATACGACATCACGGCGCCTTGCGAGAACCCGCCGACCACCGTCCGCTCCCAGCCGATCTCGTGCTCGGCGAGGACGTCGTCGAGATACGCGGCCAGCTCGGGGTACGTGGACGAGAAGGTGTCCGTGTCCGGGTAGCCGATCTCGCGAACCACGTACCAGTGGCGGCCTCCCGGCGGCAGCGCGAGCGGGCCGCGCGGAAAAACTCCCAGCAGCCGGCGGTCAGGGTCTAGGAGCTCGAGGAGAGGCTCGAGGTCGCCCGCGTCAGCGCCGCGTCCGTGCATGAGAACGAGCGCGCCGGCGGGAGTTCCCTGAGTGGGCGGACGCACGGTCGCCTCGATGGGACTTCGCGCCGTGGCCATGCCGGAGCCTAGAGAGTCATGCGCGTGGGGCGTCGAGTTGCTTCTTGCGCGTCTTCAGTCGCCGTGCTTCGCCTTGTCGCCGTGCCCATGCTCGTGATGCCCCTCGTGCTCGTGCTCTTGGTGAGCCGGATGGCTCTCCGCGTGATGGCTCTCGTGACCGTTCCCGTGCTGCTCCTCGTGGCCGCCGTGCTCTTTCGACCCCTCGTCGTTGTCCTCGGTGTCCTGATCGTGATGACCGTGTTCGTGGTGCGCCGGATGGCTCTCCGCGTGATGGCTCTCGTGACCGTTCCCGTGATGCTCCTCGTGGCCGCCGTGCTCTTTCGACCCATCGTCGTTGTCCTCGTTGTCCTGATCGTGATGACCGTGCTCGTGGTGCGCCGGATGGCTCTCCGCGTGATGGCTCTCGTGACCGTGCCCGTGATGCTCCTCGTGGCCGCCGTGCTCTTTCGACCCCTCGTCGTTGTCCTCGTTGTCCTGATCGTGATGACCGCCCTCGTGGCCCGAGCCATGGCCGTTGCCGTGGTGCTCATGACCCTCGCCGTCCCCGTGGCTCTCGTGGTCTCCTTCGTCGTCCCCGTGTTCGTGATGACTGTGCTGGTGGTGGCAGTGCCCCTTGTCGCGCTCGTCGTCGTCCCGCCCGTGGCCGCCGCCTCCGGGCTCCCCCGGATCGGGGCGCTCGCCGACGCCGGGCTGCGGCGTGGCCGAGATCCCGCCGCCGGTGGGCGGCTGCGCGCTCTGCAGTCCGCCGCCCGAGCGGGCTGCGGGGCCGGAGGCGGGCGAGGCAGGACCGGAAGTGGATGCGACTGAAGGCGGCGTCTGAGCGGACGCCGCCGTAACCGTCGGAGCTGGGCTGGCCGTACGCTGGGGAGGCCTCTGCGGGCGCGGCAGTGGCGGTGCAACCACCGAGGCGACCTCACCCGATCCGGCGGGGGGAGCAGGCACCGCGGAAGGCGTGGAGTGGGAGTCGAGAAGACTTGGCGCAGCCAGTACGAAGCCGACCGCGACCACAACGGCGAA
>DATAOL010000320.1:0-2980 GCA_036265755.1 Gaiellaceae bacterium
GATGGCAACTGTTACGCACGAGTCTCCGCATGTCGGCGGGAGAAACCGCTGGTCGCAGGTTGCCGTCCGGGAAGCGTGGACCTCGCTTGCGATCACGGTGATCTGGATCTCGGTGACGCTCGATGCTCTCTTCGGACCGAACATCGTCACGACGAGCGTCGCGGGCGATACGGCCGTGATCCCGTCTGCTGTCGTCATGGCGTTCTTCGCCGTCTTCGCGACGTGGATCGTCGCGAAGTACGGCTTCCGCCGAGACGGCACGGACTGACGTTCGCTTTCGGCCGACCGGGAGAACACAAGGAAGGGCGACCGCGTCAGCGGTCGTTCTTTCGATCCGGGGCCTCGATTCCGTAGTTTCTCCGAACTCCTTTCACGGGACTCGCTGATTTCTCCCTAGCCCATGGGTGGAACCCTTGACGCAACGACAAGGAGTCCTCATGGCCGTTCAAGTTCAGCAGAGAAGGGCCGAGTCGATACCGAAGGGGAAAGCGCCGGAGATCATCCGAGCGGACGGTGTCGACAAGACGTACGACACCGGGAAGATCGAAGTGCACGCTCTCCGCGACGTGACCTTTTCCGTCCCGAAGGGCGAGATGGTCGCGATCATGGGCCCGAGTGGTTCAGGCAAGACCACCCTCCTCAACTGCCTGTCCGGGCTCGACGCGATCGACGCCGGCGACATCGTCATCGAAGGCGTTTCGCTCAAGGAGATGTCCGACCGCGAGCGCACCGACTATCGCGCCAGGCGGATGGGCTTCGTCTTCCAGTTCTACAACCTGATGCCGGTTTTGACCGCGGTGGAGAACGTCGAGCTTCCGCTCCTCGTCTCCCGCGTCGGCGCTGGAGAGGCGCGGCGGCGCGCCCTTGCGGCGCTCGAGCTCGTCGGCCTGGGGGAGCGCGGGAACCATCTTCCGGACGAGCTCTCCGGTGGCCAGCGGCAGCGCGTCACGATCGCGCGCGCGCTCGTCAACGACCCGGCGATCGTCTGGGCGGACGAGCCCACGGGCGATCTCGACAGCGAGAACGCCGAGGAGATCGTCAAACTCATGCGTCGGCTCAACCGCGAGAGAGGGCTGACCTTTCTCATCGTCACTCACGACATCGCCGTCGGACGCGCCACGGATCGCATCGTGCGCATGGTGGACGGTCAGATCGTCGAGGAGCAGTACCTGGAGGTGGTTTGATCATGATTGCCCGCGTCACGACGGCGGACATCGACACGGTGCGAACAAGCCTCGGAGACGCCGTCGAAGTCTTCCGAGAGTCGGTCCTGCCCGCTTTGCACGAGCAACCCGGTTACGAGGGCGCCTATGTCCTGATCTCACCCGAGGGCAAGGCGCTCGCCTTGACCTTCTGGGCGACAGTCCAGGACGCGGATGCCGGCATGGCCGGAGCCCGCAGCTTTTACGCCGAGCAGGTGGCGAAGTTCGCCACGATCTACCGCTCGCCGCCCGGCCGCGACACGTACGACGTCGTGCTCGCCGAGCCGCCAGGCGTTAGGGTCGGGTGAACGGTAGGGCATGACCAAGCTCTTCGGCATCCCGGTCGACGAGCTCGCGGTAGTGCTCCTCGTGCTCCTCACCGCGGGTCTCGCAGCCGTCGGTCTGCTCGCGCTGCGAAACCGCGTGTTCTTCCGCATGGGAGTCCGAAACATCCGGCGGCGGCCAGGGCGGAGCGCGCTCATCGTCGTCGGCTCGATGCTGGGGACAGCCATTATCGCCGCGGCCTTCGCGACCGGCGACACGATGGGGCGAACGGTTCGCAGCTCGGCCATCTCGGCGCTCGGCCAGGCAGACGAGGTCGTCGCCGCCAAGGGTGTGGCGACCGCCCTGGCCGCCGGCACCGAGGGAACGACCGCGAGCCGGTACTTCCCCGAGAGCTATGCCGAAAAGATACGGGCGGCTACGCAGGGCTCGGGCCTCGTCGACGGCGTTACTCCTGTGATCGTCGAGACGATCGCGGTGCAGGATTTGAGCACACGCCAAAACGAGCCACGCGCGACTCTTTTCGCGGCCGATCCCGAGAGCTTGAAGGGCTTCGGCGACATCACGAGCGATGGAAAGACGGTTTCCCTGGCCGATCTGAAGGCGGGTGAGGTCTATCTCAACAAGGATGCCGCCAACGAGCTCGACGCCCAAGCCGGCGACTCGCTGCGGGTCCTCGCCGGCACGGACTTCATCACTGCGAAGGTGAAGGCGATCGTGAGCTACGACGGCGGCGCGACTGACGATTCCGGTCTCCTGCTGTCGCTCTCCGAGGCCCAGCGTCTCCTGAACAAGCCGGATCTCGTGAAGGCGGTCTTCGTGTCCAACACCGGTGGACCCGAGAGCGGCGCGAAGCTCAGCGGTCAGGTCATCGACCGGCTGCAACCGACGCTCTCCCCGCTCGGGCTCGAGGCTGACAACACGAAGCAGGACGCGCTCGAAGCCGCCGACAAGGCCGGTGGAACGTTCATGTCCATGTTCACGACCTTCGGATCCTTCTCGATCGCTGCCGGGATCCTCCTGATCTTCCTCATCTTCGTCATGCTCGCCGCCGAGCGGCGCGGCGAGCTCGGGATCGCGCGCGCGGTCGGAACGCGACGCGGCCACCTCGTGCAGACGTTCCTGTTCGAGGGAGTCGCGTATGACGTCATCGCGGCCGCGATTGGCGTCCTCATCGGAGTGGCCGTCGCCTACGGGATGGTCCTCGTGATGGCGAGCGCTTTCGGGCAGGCGTTCGGGGACTTCCAGATCTCGTACTCGGTCAAGCCCACGAGCCTCGTCGTCTCGTACGCGATCGGCGTCCTCGTGACCCTCGCCGTCGTGGCCTTCTCCGCATGGCGTGTCAGCCGCATGAACATCACGAGCGCGATTCGCGACCTTCCCGACCCGCCGGTGGAGAAGGAGCGCCGGCGCCGCTGGATCCTCGGCGTCGTCGGCGTCCTACTGGGTGGCCTTCTGGCCGTCTCGGGAGTCGGCGGCGAGGACGCAGTCGTCCT